>JBBIQE010000083.1:0-15016 GCA_037442485.1 Methylomirabilis sp. (SeqCode) | reverse complement strand
GATGCGCAGCACATCGCCCAGGGGGGTTGTATCCAGCGTCCACGTGTGCAGTGCGAGTCCCCGTGCCCCCATGGCTTTCCTCCTTATCGTTCAGCGGGGTCCTCCCGCCTCCGACATCGGCGCCGCAGCCGGGAAGGCGGGGGGGCGCCCCCCGCCCCTCCGGCGCGGAAGCGCCGCCGCGGCAGAGCGGCCACCGGACCCCAATCCCCTCACTTTTTCGGATATTAACCCTGGCGGGTCAAGCGGTCTTTCGGCGAGTCCGGGCGGGGGGCATCCACGGGAGGGCGTGATCGGGCGGGAGGGGCCCTACGTCTCCGGGGCCCGTCGGCTGCGGGAGAGGTCGCGGCCCCCCAGCAGGAGTCGGCAGCGGCCTGCCGGCGCTAGTGGAAGCGTCCCGCCACGGGCTTGCCGCCGAAGAATTCCTCCAGGACCTCGTCGTCGTCCAGAAAATCCCCCAGCCGGTGGTAGCGGCGGACGCTGTCCACCCCCACGGTAAAGCCCAGGTAAAAGGCGGTCGCCTCGGGGATGGTCATGGAGGTCTTCTGGGCGATGGTCTGGATCGTCCGCTGCATATCCGGAAACGACTCCCGACAGCCCCCGCAGGTCCCCGTGAAGCGGAGTTCCAGCTCGCCCTCCCGGTTTCGGCCCAGGCTGACGTGCTCCTCGTTATCCCAGCCGGGGAGGAAGAGTTTGGGCGACCGTTCCTTGATCTTCGCCATGCTGCCTCCTGGAATTGGATTCGCCCACCCGCCTGGCGGCTATTATACCCAGCCAGGCGCCGGGAAGAAAGCC
Organism: Methylomirabilis sp. (SeqCode); assembly: GCA_037442485.1. Taxonomy (GTDB): domain Bacteria; phylum Methylomirabilota; class Methylomirabilia; order Methylomirabilales; family 2-02-FULL-66-22; genus 2-02-FULL-66-22. Next base: position 14,224 of record JBBIQE010000083.1, on the reverse strand, counting down.
GGCCGCCCGCCCCTCACCCGGTGCCATCCGGCGCGTGGGGGAGCAGGTGGACCGTGGCGGCCGGGAAGTCGAAAGCGACCCGGGCACCCTCGGAGAGCAGGCCGTGCTCCAGGGGACTTCCGCTCACGGCGAGCAGGGGGGTGCCGTCCCAGTCGATCTCGTACTCGGCCGTGGGGCCGAGGTAGGTCACGCGTCGGACGGTTCCGACGAAGGTCCCGGGACCCGTCCCCTGCACCGGGGCCAGTCGGATCGTCTCGGGGCGGACGAGCAGGGAGGCGACGGCCCCCACCCGGAGGTCCGCCCGCTGGACCGGGACCTCCAGGGATCGCCCGCGCACGTCCAGCCTGATCCGGTCCGGGCCTACCTCCCGCACCTGCCCGTGGAGGAAGTTCACGCGCCCGATGAAATCGGCGACGAACCGGTTGGCGGGCCGGGCGTAGATCTCCAGGGGGGCGCCCGCCTGCTGCACGCGCCCCGCATTCATCACGATGATCCGGTCGGAGAGCGCCATGGCCTCGGCCTGATCGTGGGTCACGTAGAGACTGGTGATGGCCAGGCGCCGCTGGAGCTTCCGCACCTCGCCCCGCATCTGCTCGCGCAGCTTCGCGTCCAGGTTGGAGAGGGGTTCGTCGAACAGGAGGACCCGCGGCTCCGTGATGATGGCCCGGGCCAGGGCCACCCGCTGCTGCTGTCCCCCGGAGAGCTGCTCGGGCGACCGGTGTTGCAGACCGGCGAGACCCACCAGCTCCAGGATCGCCTGGACCCGTGACGCGATCTCGTCCTTGGATGCTCCCCGCATCTGGAGCCCGAAGGCCACGTTCTGCGACACCGTCAGATGCGGGAAGATGGCATAGCTCTGGAAGACCATGGCCGTGTTGCGCGCGTGGGGGGGCAGGCGGCTGACATCCTGCCCGTCAATCAGGACGCGACCGGCGGTGGGGGTCTCGAAGCCGGCGATGATCCGCAGGGCCGTCGTCTTCCCGCAGCCGGAGGGGCCGAGGAGGGTCACCAGCTCCCCGTCCGAGACCTCGAGACTCACCCCGTCCACGGCCCGGACGTGTCCACCGGGTCTCTGCCCATCCTCGAAGACCTTCGTCACGTTCTCCAGGACCACACTCATGCTCGCTCGCGCTCCGGGGCCGGTGGCCGGGGCAGGTCGGCTCTGGGGTCCTCTCCGGTCCCCTATCCCGGGCCCCCGACCCCCTCTGTCCTAGCCGAAGGTCGCCTGGTATCGGTACTCGAAAAACTGCCCCAGGATCAGCCGGATCGTGCCGATGGCTGCCAGGATGATCAGGATCAGAAGGACGCTGAAGGCCGCCGCGGCCCCGAGGCGGCCGGCCTCGGTCTGGGACAGGATCTGCACCGTCATCAGGTTCCAGTCGGCCGACACCAGGAAGATGGCGGCGCTGATGGCGGTCATGGCTCGGACGAATGAGAAGACGAGGCCGGAGAAGAAGGCCGGCACCAGCAGGGGCAGCGTGATGCGCCGGAAGGTGACCGGGGTGGACGCGCCCAGGTTCGTCGCCGCCTCCTCGATGGCCGGATCAATCTGTCGCAGTCCCGCCATCCCCGACTGAATACCCACGGGAATGTACCGGAAGAGGAAGTTGGCGATCAGGATCGTGGCGGTGCCGGTGAGCAGGAGCGGCCGCTGGTTGAAGGCCAGGATGTAGCCGATGCCGATCACCGTCCCGGGCACGGCAAAGTTCAGGATGGAGATGAACTCCAGGGCCCGGCGCCCCGGGAATCGCCGGCGGATCGCCAGGAAGGCGATGGCCATGCCCAGGAACCCTGCCAGGGGGCTCGCGGTCACGGCGACGATCAGGGTATCCTGGATGGCCTGCGCGCCCACGCCGAGGACGTAGCCGAAGTTCCGCCAGGTCGGGGTGTGGTCGGCGCCCCAGGCGCGCGAGAACGCCCCGACCAGGATCGTGGCGTAAAAGAGCAGGACGAAGAGGGCCACGGCACCGCATGCGGCAAACAGCAGCCATTGCACCCCCGGGCTCGCCGCTCGGATCACGGCGCGGGTCGGCTTGCCGCTGACCGTCACGTACCGCTTCCGCGAGACCCAATACCGCTGGACCAGGAAGGCGATCACCGAGGGGACGAGCAGAATCACGGCCAGGGCGGCCCCGCCGGGCAGGTCGTACATGCCCGTCACCTGCAGGTAGACCTGGACCGACAGGACGGGAAAGCCGCTGCCGCCCAGGATGAGCGGATTGCCAAAGTCGGCAATGGACTCGATGAACAGGACCAGCAGGGCGCTGGCGATCCCGGGCAGGCACAGGGGCAGTGTCACGCGGCGGAACGCCTTCCAGCGGGTCGCGCCCAGATTCATGGCGGCGTCCTCCAGGCTGCCGCCCAGGGACTCCAGGACGCCGCGCAGCGTGAGGTAGGCCACCGGAAAGAAGGTGAGGACCTGCGCCAGGAGCAGCCCGCGCATCCCGTAGATGGCAAACTCCTGCAACCCCAGGAGCTGCCGCGTGATCAACCCGTTGTTCCCGAAGAGCAGGATGATGGCCAGGGCGCTGACGAAGGGCGGCGAGATGATGGGCAGGATGGCCGCCAGCGTCAGCAGGGACTTCCCCGGGATGTCGGTCCGCGTCAGGGTGAAGGCGAACAGGAACCCGATGGCTGTCCCCCCGACGGCGGTGAGGATCCCCATGGCGACGCTGTTCAGGAAGGCCTGGCGGATGAACCAGCTTCCCAGGAGTTGCCCGTACAGCCGCAGGGAGAACGCCCCGTCGGGGAAGAGGCTGACCGTCAGGACGCGCGCCAGCGGGTACAGGATGAACAGGAGGAGCAGCCCGAAGAGCGCCGCGATAGCGACCAGGAGCAGCGGTTCATCCCGCAGCCGGCGCAGATCCCGGACCGACTGGTCCCACCATCGGGCGACGGATTGGATACCCACCGGTCGTGGCTACTTTGGCGCCCGCAGGATCTCGTTGATCCAGCGATCCACCAGCCGCTTCTTCTCCTTCCCGGCCCAGATGGCGTCGTAGTTGACCGTCGGGATCTCGTCGAAGGCGGGCAGCCCCTTGGCCAGCTTGGCCTTGGGATGGACCGGGAAGAAGTAGGTCCTGGCGTCCGTCAGGACGGCCTGCCCGGGGAGGGAGATGGACCAGTCCACGAGCTTCTTGGCCAGGTCGGCGTGCGGCGCCCCCCTCAGGATGGAGATGGCCGGCGCCTCAAACCCCACCCCCTCCCGGGGGAAGGTGATCTTGAGCGGATAGCCCTCTTCGATGAGCTGGAGGAACGCCGGCGTGAACTGAATGCCGACGCCCGCCTGCCCGATGGCGGCGGCCTTGGACGGGGCCGTGCCGCTCTGGGTATAGGTCTGGATGCTGGGGTTCAGTTTCTTCAGGTACTCGAAGGCCTTGTCCTCGCCCATGATCAAGACCAGGGCGGCCACCATGTTGTAGCCGGTGCCGGAGGTCTGGGGGCTGGGCGCCTGGACCTGAGCCCTGAACTCGGGCTTGAGCAGGTCCGCCCACGAGGCGGGCGGCGGGGTCTTCCGCTGCTCCAGGACCTTGAGGTTGGAGGCAAAGCCGAGGGGATTCATATAGAAGGAGGTCCAGTACCCTTCGGGATCCTTGAACTTGGCCGCTAGGTCCCTGGCCCCCTGCGAGAGGTAGGGCTGGGACAGCCCCTTCTCCTTGAGCACCACGTGGTTCTCGCTGGGGGCGCCGTACCAGACATCGGCCTGGGGGTTTCCCTTCTCGGCCTCGATGCGGGCCACGGCGGGACCCGAGGACAGGAAGGTGAAGCGAACCTTCACGCCCGTGGCCTTGCTGAACGCATCCAGCAGCTTCTTGGCGTTCTCCTCATCCACGCTGGAGTACACCACCAGCCTCTCCTGCGCCCGCCCCGCCACCGGGACGAGCAGGCTCAGGACCAGGATCGCATACCGCAGCCAGCCATGACTCATGACATCCTCCGTCCTGGGGGATCCGTTCCGGTTGCCGATGGGTGACGGCCCGTTCTCATACCACAGTTCGCGGCCGCCCGCCAGTCTTGATTGAAGCGAGACAGGCTGCACCCCGACGTTCTCGCCTCCCGAATGCGGAAAGGCCGGGGGAGGTCCGGGCGGTCACGGGCTGGCCTCAACTGCCTTTGTGAATTCCTCCGCCATGCGGATGCGTTCCGCCACGGGCGGGTGGGTGTAGAGCAGCCAGACGATGAAGGGGGGTGGGGTGAGATCGGCCAGGTTGGAGCGGGCGAGCCGCACCTCGGATCGGATGAAGGCCCCGGGGTTGCCCGTGAGTTGCAGCGCGGTCCGGTCCGCCTCCCGCTCGAAACTGCGCGAGATGGCGCTCTGGAGGGGGAGGCTGGCGAGGCTCAGGACGAACAGCACGAGCAGGAACAGGGGGAGGCCCGCCACGTCGGCAGGTCCCGCCAGGTGGAAAGCCCCCCGCCGGGCCGCCCACGCGAGGATGCGGCCGCCGCACCAGAGGGCGATCCCCGTGCCGATCAGGCCGAGACCGATCCCCTTCCAGATGTGGGCCCCTTTCCAGTGGCCGATCTCGTGGGCCACGACCAGCTCCACCTCCTCGGGGCTGCTGCCTTTGACGAGGGTATCGTAGAGGACGATCCGCTTGGTGTGACCCAACCCGGTGAAGTAGGCGTTTTCCTTCCGGGTGCGGCGGCTGGCGTCCATCTCGTACACCTGATCCACCGGAATCCCCGCCTTGTCCGCCAGGGCGATCAGGCGCTGGGCCAGGAGCGGATCGCCGAGGGGGCGGATGACGTTAAAGAGGGGATCAATGAGGATGGGCGCGAGCGCCACCAGCAGGATCATGGCGATGCCGGCCAGGCCCCAGGCGGGCAGGAGCCAGCGGCCCGGGTAGCGGCGCCAGAGCAGGGCGAGGAGCGAGCCGAGCGGCACGGCCAGGGCGAGGGTGATGAGGGCGCCCTTGGCCCGGTCCAGGAACCAGGCGGCCCGCGTCTGGGTGGAGAGGCCGAAGGCGTGCTCGCGGACGAAGCCGCCGTAGTAGCCGAGGGGTGAAGTGAGCAGCTCGAAGAGCAGGACGAGCAGGGCGATGTAGACGGCCACCGCCACGGCCGGCCGGGCGGGGGAGAGGCGGACGGCGAGATTGCGGAGCGCGGCCGAGGCCGGCGTCGCGACGAGGAGGGCGAGGACCGCCAGGCGGAGGGCGATGCCGCCGGCAAAGAGCCAGTAGCGCCCGACCGTATAGGCGTGGCCGCGGGCCACCTCGCCCGGGGTAAAGTGCGCCGCGATCTCGGGCGGCACGCGCCCGGGAACAGGGACCGCCCACGCGGAGGAGGGCACGGTCGGGGAAGCCGCCATCAGCAGACTCACCAGGAGCGCGCAAAGCGGGGCGACGCAGGCTGCCTGTCGGGCCGTCATGGGGCAGTCTCGGTCCCTTCCGCACGCGCCGGATCTTTCATGCCTCCCATCCTCTCCGATCGGGCCCGAGGGCAGTATAACCGGGCATGGCAGGTGCGGCAAGGCGGGCGGCCGGGTCAGTCGGGTCGCTGCTCGACGAGCTGGCCGTCCAGGGTGAGGGTGAAGCGGGTCTTCGCCCCCCGGGCGTCGAAGGCCCGCAGGGAGATGCGGTTGGCCGAGGCCTGGAGGATCGGCGGCGGGGCCTGGACGTAGAAGTCGCCATCCTCTTTCCAGAACCGGAACCCCTCGGGCAGGAAAAAGACCGGGCGGAGGTTCCTGCCGTCCACGTTCACGGCGAAGAGGCCGGGGGGGACCGGCTCGCCCTGCTCGTCCACATCCCGGTAGAAGAACACGGCGCCGCGCGCCTCGTCGAGCACCGGGTACGATCCCGCGGCCAGCAGGGTATGGGTCCGGCCGTCGGCGGAGAATTTCTCGATCCGCTCGACCGTTCGCTCCACGTTGGGATCTTTGACCGGCCGCTCCGAGTCCACCTGGCAGATGAACCACTCCCCCTGGCTGGCCCAGATGGGCTTGCCCTCGATCAGGCCCAGCCGCCGGGTGAACCGCCAGTCCTTCTGGACCAGCCACAGGTCCCGCTGCACGGCCCCGTCAATGCCCGGGCGCAGGTTGACGATCAGCCGCGGATTCCCCCGGGGGGAGGGAAACTCTTCCCGGGCCACGGACACGAGATCGGTGCGGATGTAGCCCTGCACCTCCTCGCTGACCCGCACCTTGACCCAGAGATTTCCCCGCTCGTCCAAGATGTAGAGGGGCTGCCCCTTGCCGGGCTTCCGGCCGGTGACCTCGTAGGTCTCCCCGGCCTGTGCCGTCTTGATCGCCTTGGCCGAGACCTGGGGCGCCTCCCGAATGTACACGTCCCGGCCGAGGATCAGGGCCTCCGCGGCGGGGGCCGTGGCCGCCGGGAGGTGGATGGCCAGCAGAGAGACGGCCGGGAGGAGCATGAGCAGCCATCCTCCCCCGTGCCGCCCGAATGCCCGGAGCGCCGCCAGGCAGCCTGGACCGCCGGGGACGTACGCCATGGGATCCTCGCACTCCTCGGGAGATCGGCGGGGCAGCCGAAGATCGGCCCCCATTGCGGCGGTAGCATGGCGGAAAGCGGCACGAAAGTCAATCGCCGGCTCGGCCGCGCCCGGCCATCGGGCGAGGGGGCCTTTCCGGCAATCTTGCGCGCCTGCGCCCTGGGAACCGGGAGGCAGACCTCTCCGGGCTGCCGGGGTTCCCCATGGCGGGATGGCCGGGCCTCAGGATTGCTGCAGGAGGGCCTGGAAGGCCTCCTCGTCCAGCATGGGGATCCCCAGGCGCTTGGCCTCCTCGGCCTTCGAGCCGGGATCCCTCCCCACGATCACGTAGTCCGTCTTCCGGCTGACCGACGCGCTGACGCGACCGCCCAGGCGCCGGATGGCGGCCTTGGCCTCGTCGCGGCTGAGGCGCGAGAGGCCCCCGGTCAGGACGAAGGTCTTGCCGAGGAGGGGCTTCGGGCCGGCGGAGGCTTCCTCGGTCATCTTCACCCCCGCCCGCTGCAAGGCGGCGATCAGGCGGCGGTTCTCGGGCTGCTGGAAGAACAGGGCCACGCTTTGCGCGATGCGCGGTCCAATGCCGTGCACCGCGCCGAGTTGCTCCTCGGTGGCGCGGGCCAGCCTGTCCATGCTCCCGAATTCCATGGCCAGGATGCGGGCCACGCTCTCGCCCACGTAGCGGATACCCAGGGCGAAAAGCAGGCGGGCGAGGCCGCGCCCCTTGCTGCCCTGGATGGCCGCGTGGAGGTTGCTCGCCGATTTCTCCGCCAGCCGCTCGAGGGCAGCCAGGTGATCGACGCCGAGCCCGTACAGGTCGGCGAAGGTCCGGACCAGCCCCCGGTCCACGAGCTGCTCCACCACGGCCTCGCCCAGGTGCTCGATGTCCATGGCCCGGCGGCTGCCGTAGTGCAGGAGCCCCTCCTTCAGGCGCGCCGGGCAGGCGGAGTTGGTGCAGCGCGAGACCACCTCCCCCTCGGGGCGGAAGGCGGCCGAGCCGCATACCGGGCAGGTGGTGGGGAAGAGGAAGGGAACGGCACCCGCGGGCCGTTTCTCCTGGAGCACCCGCAGGATGTGGGGGATCACGTCGCCCGCCCGCTCGACCACCACGGTGTCGCCTTCCCGGACGTCCAACCGCTCGATCTCGTCGGCGTTATGCAGGGTGGCGCGGCTGATGGTGGCCCCGGCGATCTCCACCGGGTCCAGGAGGGCCGAGGGGGTGAGGGCCCCGGTCCTCCCGACGTTCACCAGGATCTTCCGGACCACCGTGGTCGCCTGCTGGGCCGGGAACTTGTAGGCCACGGCCCAGCGGGGATGGTGCGTTGTCGCGCCCAGGCGCCGCTGCTGATCGAGGGAGTCCACCTTCACCACCACGCCGTCCGCGTCGTAGCCGAGACGCATCCGATCCCGCTCCAGCTCGGCGCAGACGGCGATCACCGCCTCGATATCCGGGCAGCGCCGCGCGCGCGGGTTGACCCTGAACCCCGCCCCGTTGAGCGCCTGCATGGCGTCCCAGTGGCTGGTGAACGGATCCGGGACCGCATGGCTCACGGCATAGACAGAGAAGTCCAGGGGGCGCCTGGCGGTGATGCTGGAGTCCTTCTGCCGGACCGAGCCGGCCGCGGCATTGCGCGGGTTGGCGAAGGGCTCCTCCCCCTCGGCCTCCAGCGTTCGGTTGAGGCGCGCGAAGGCCTCGTGGGTCATGTACACCTCGCCCCGCACCTCCAGCGTTTCCAACTCTGCCAGGGGACCGCGCAGGCGCAGGGGGATCGTCCGGACCGTCTTCAGGTTCTGGGTGATGTCCTCGCCCAGGCGGCCGTCGCCGCGGGTGGCCCCCCGGAGCAGGCGCCCCTTCTCGTACAGCAGGGCCACGCCCAGGCCGTCCACCTTGGGCTCGCAGACATAGGTGAAGCTCTCGCCAGGCAGGGCGCGTCGGAGGCGGGCCTCGAACTCCCGGATCTCCTCCGCGGTGTAGGCGTTGTCCAGGCTCAGCATGGGGACCCGGTGCTCCACCGAGGCGAAGCCCTCCGCCACCGCCCCACCCACGCGCTGGGTGGGGGAATCGGGGGTCAGAAGCTCCGGGTGGGCGGCCTCCAGTTCCTTGAGCTCGTTGAACAGCCGGTCGTATTCGGCGTCGGAGATCTCGGGCCGGTTCAGGATGTAGTAGCAGTAGTTGTGGTGGTGCAGGAGCGCCCGCAGCTCCTCGGCGCGGTCCGCCGGCGACTTTCGAGCGGCCATGGTGTTCTCTCCCGCATCTCTTCTAACAGAATGAGGGCCCCTTGGCAAGGCACGGCCAGGTTCCCGTTCCCTGCCCGCTTGTCAGCGCCACGCGTCGAGAGGACCCATCCGGGGCATCGCTCGCAAGAGGACGAGACGGGTCCAAATAGAGATTGACGGGGTGGAGTTGCCGGGCTATGAAGGCGGGACGCACTGGGGATGAATGACCAATGCCCAATCAACCCATGACCAATTTCGTTCCCTGAGCTCGGCGCCCATTGGTCATTGGGCATTGGGCCTATGGCCTTGACGCAACTTCTGGCAACATCTTGCGGGCTATACGGTCAGGCCGCCCCACCAGGTTGGGGTTGGTTGCGTGATGTACATAGGCCCGTTGGGAATTGGTCATTGAGGATCCCGACGAATGGGTACGGCGTGGGAGCAGGTGATGAACCGTCACGAAGGGCGATCGTCGGAAGCGGGCCTCCATTACGCCTGGATCGTCACGGCTGTGACCTGCCTCGCGCTGCTCACGGTGGGCGGCGTCCGATCCTCCTTCGGCGTATTCGTCCAGCCCCTCCAGCACGCCTTCGGCTGGGACCGGGCGGCCATCTCGGTCACGGCGGTCCTGAGCCTGCTGCTCTACGGCGCGCTGGGTCCCCTGGCCGGCCGGCTCGCCGACCGATACGGGCCGAAGTGCGTCTTGCTGGCGAGTGTCCTCTTGGCGGGCGCCGGTGCCCTGGCCTCCGCCACGGTCTCCCGCCTCTGGCAGTTCCATCTGTACTACGGCCTCATCACCTCCCTCGGCGCGGGCGGGGCCGCCATGGTCACGGCCGCGGCCATGACCTCGCGCTGGTTCGCGGAGCGGCGGGCGCTCGTCATGGGGCTGGCGGGGGCCGGCGTTTCCGCGGGGCAGCTCCTGATCCTGCCGCTGGCCGCCCACCTCGAGCTGACCTACGGCTGGCGCGTGAGCTTCGTGGGGATGGGCCTCATCCTCGTGGTCCTGGTGCTGCCGGCGGTCGGGATCCTCTTCCGGGACGACCCGGCGGAGATGGGCCTCGCTCCCTACGGCGCGGGCGCAGGCCGGGCGAGGGTCGGCGCACCGGCGGAGCCCGTGCGGGCGACGGCGCTTTTCGCCGCGGTCCGCCGCCCGGCCTTCTGGCTGCTGGCCGGGTCCTTCTTCGTCTGCGGCTACACCAGCACCGGGCTGATCGGCGTGCACCTGATCCCCCATGCCGTGGACCACGGCTTCCCCAAGATGGCGGCCAGCAATGCCATGGGCCTCATGGGGGCCATGAACGTGATCGGCACGACGGCCTCGGGCTACATCTGCGACCGCTGGGGGAAACGGATCCCGCTGGCGACCTACTACTTCCTGCGGGGGCTGGCGCTCTTCTTCCTGCTCGGGGTGAAGGACGTCACCGAGCTGAACCTCTTCGCCATGGTCTTCGGGTTGAACTACATCTCCACGGTCCCGCCGACCTCGATGCTCACCGCGGAGCTGTTCGGGCGGCGGTCGGTGGGGATGCTCTTCGGCTGGATCTTCTTCGCCCACCAGATCGGCGCCGGCCTGGCCTCGTACGTGGGGGGCCTGGTGTACGACCGGACGGGCGCCTATGACTGGGCCTTCATCTCGGCCGGCATCCTGGGCGTTCTGGCTGCGGGCATGGTCCTGGCCATCCGCGAGCCTTCCCGGACGACGCCCGCCCCCTCGCCCGCCGCAGCCGTCCCGGCGACCGGGGACTGACCAGCAGTCCCTTCCCACCAACGGCTTCGTGAGCAGTTCCGAAACCAGCAGGGCCACAGAGTCAGCCTGCCATGCCCTTGCAGAATAGAAATCATTGACGGGCAGGAAATGTATCAAGGCAGAAGGCCACCCGTCTGGTAGATCATCTCTCAGGGTAGAAGGCGACCCGTTTCAGTAACACGGGGGGCGCTCGGTGCAGGAGGGGTCCTGGGTTGGGCAGGCGTCGGGCGTGGGCTGAGGCGGCTGGCCACGCTCGTTGGCTTTCCAGGAGGCTGGGAGCTATACGGGCTTAGCTCGAAGTTCCGGGCTCAGTGGTGGCATTAACACCTTGGCGCTGAGCGGCCGACCTACAGACGATCGTTGCTGGCAGTCGAGGTATCCGGGCAGCCCGAACCCCGTGTCAGGCTACTCGGTGCTTCGCAATGAGCTCGCGGATTGCGGGGACCAGTTCGCGCGGAACCACAATCACCGTCTGCGTCGGGTCCTCCAAGGCCGCTTCGTCCTCGGCCACTGCCTCTTCCTCCGACTGTTGCTCGTAGTGCGCGAGGACCCGTCGCACCCGCTCCTCGTCCCAACCTGGCGGAAATCTGCTTTCCTTCATCGCCTTTCCTTTCGCTGGCGACGGCGTCGATAGGCCGCCAACGGCTTGCCCTTCAGCTCGTATGCCGTAATCACGAACACGCTATCAGGTTCGGGATCGGGAACGTAGATGACCCGCAGATAGCGTCCCGCCCGTGTCTTGCCAATGGCTACCCGGGATCCTTCTCGACCAGGACGATCCTCACCCCTGCTCTCAAGCGCGTCGGCAACCTCGGCTTCATCTACCTCGTGGCGGTAAGTGTGAGGTTGCCCTGTCTCCGGGTCCGGATAGAAGCCGATCCCCATTGAGATGCATGATACCCCAGATCGGCTCGCTGAGTCTAGCTGGGCTCGAGGGAGATGGGGGACGGGGTTTTCGCGGAATCTTCATGATCCAGGGATTGTCCGGCCGTGGGAGGGCGTACAGAAAAAAGGGGGCAGGTACCAGGAAATGGGCTGGATCTCCCTGATCAAACGGTATCCGCGGCGGGGGACCGGGCGCCGAGCCGCCGGATCACCGCATGCCGGGCTCAAGACAAAGGCGCATTTGCGCTTGACACGTCCCGCCTTCCAAGGACATGCCCTCGCCGCTCGCTAGGGAGGGGATGTGCGGGGTATAATCGTTCAGCCCGGGTCATTGCGGCGGGTAGGCCGCTTCACATCCGCCGTCATTCCGGCGGAAGCCGGAATCCAGATTGCCGAGGAGGCTGGACCCCGGCTTTCGCCGGGGTGACGACCTGGAGGGCCGCCCGAGGGTGAGCGCACACTGCGGGGTAATCCAGTTCCCCAGCCTTCCTCTCCAGTCAGCACCACGGACCGCACGAGACATGGAGGAGATTCCATGCAGGATGTCTCTCGGTATATCGAGGAGAATCGCGACCGCTTTCTGAGCGAACTCTTCCTCCTCCTTCGGCGGCCCAGCATCAGCACGCAGAACCAGGGCGTGACCGAGTGCGCGCACCTGCTGCAGAAGCAGATGCGGGCGATCGGCATCCCCGCCCAGGTCCTTCCTACGGCCCGCCATCCCATCGTGCTCGGCGAGCGCCGGTCGCCGGCGGCCACGAAGACGGTCCCGATCTACGGGCACTACGACGTGCAGCCGCCGGAGCCGCTGGAGCTTTGGAACTCCCCGCCCTTCGAGCCGACCGTCCGCGAGGGACGGATCTACGGGAGGGGGACCGGGGAGAACAAAGGGCAGCTCTTTGCTCACCTGAAGGCGGTCGAGGCGGTCCTCCGCGTAAAGAAGCGGCTTCCGGTGAACGTGACGTTCCTCTTCGAGGGCGAGGAGGAGATCGGCAGCCGCAACCCCCCGGGCGTTCATCGAGGCCAACCTGGCGCGCCTTGCGGGGGACTGGGCCTTCTGCTCGGACGGCCCGATGCTGCCCAACGATCAGCCCACCATCCGCTTCGGCGTCCGCGGCGTTCTGCGGATCGAGGTCTCGCTGACCGGGGCGAACCGTGACGTGCACTCGGGGAACCTCGGCCCGTTTGTGCCCGCGCCGGCGTGGCGGCTCGTTCACTTCCTCAGTACGCTCAGGGATCCAGGGGGGCGGATCCTGATCGAGGGATTCTCGGACGATGTCGCGCCCCCCACGCCCACGGAGAAAGAAGCGCTGGCCAAGATCCCCTTCGATCCGGCGGTGCTCGCCGGGCGGGGGGCTGCCCCCCGCCCCGCGGGAGACGGGTCCGGAGTTCTTCGAGCGACTGATGTTCCGGCCGGCCCTCAACATCAACGGGTTGACGAGCGGATACCAGGGCCCGGGGAGCAAGACGATCGTCCCGCACCGGGCCTCGGCGAAGATTGACATGCGCCTGGTCGTTAATCAGGACCCGGATGACATCTTCGAGAAGTTCACGGCGCACGCCAGGGCGCGCGGCTTGGCGGACCTCCCCATCGAGCGGCAGGGCTCCTTCCACCCGTCCCGCACGCCCCTGGATCACCCCTTGGGCCAGGCCGCCGCACGCGCGGTGCGCCAGGGCTTCGGTAGGGAGCCAATCCTCCAGCCCTGCATGGGTGGGAGCGATCCGGATCACTACTTCACCAAGGTGCTCGGCGTCCCGCGGGTGAATATCCCGTACGCGCCGCACGACGAGAACAACCACGCCCCAAAGGAGAGCATCAAGCTGGAGGGCTTCTACAACGGGATCAAGACCACGGCAGCGTTCCTGTTCGAGGCGGCCGAGCGCTAATCATGTGTCTCCGAAATCCGGAGACCTTCGCCCCCAGCCGTCTCCGCGGCGCCTGGGGGCTGCACCCACCCTCCTGGGTGAGTACCCGGAACCGGGCGGCCTTGTTCCGGGGGTGCAGCCCCCCACCCCGTCCTCGCGCGGGATGCGGGGGGAGGGACGGGCCTACATGCTGACCCACCCCCGGCTGGCCAGCTTCATCACCACCCTCGGCGTCAACCTGCCGGGTGACGGTCTCCGCGACCGCCTCGACCTCCTCGACCCGCACCAGTACTGATCGGGTCCCCTCCTCGTGTCCGGCGCGTCCCTGTCGCTGTCCCTGTCGGCTTCTCTCAGCGCGGTCGGCGCCAGATCATGAGGGAATGCTCCCCCTCCTGCACCAGCTCGCCCCGCTGGTTGAACATCCGATTGCTTTCCCAGATGATGCCGCGGTCGGGCTTGGATCGGCTCTCCCGCATTTTGGCGATGCGGAACTTCACGTGCACCGTGTCCCCGATCAGGATGGGGCCGGTGAATTTCCAGTGCCATTCCAGCGAGGCGATGTAGCGGGTGTCGGCGAAGGCCGGGATGCGCTTCTTCAGCCCCTCCACCAGGCTGAGGCCCAGCATGCCGTGGGCGATGCGGGTCCGGAAGGCCGACTCGCGCTTGCAGAAATCCTCGTTGGTGTGGATCTCGTCCCAGTCGCCGGACAGCATGGCGAAGGCGGTGATGTCCGCCTCGGTGACGGTCCGTCCGGGCGACGTCCACTCCTGGCCGACCTGGAAATCCTCGTAGTATTGCGCCATGGCCTCTCCTCCCTTGGACAGACAGAGGGGATGGGGGGAACGGAGCGGAATCTAACCTTCTGCTCGGCGCGTGTCAATTCTCCAGGCGGAATTGTCGGGCGGCGGCGGGCCGCCGTCAATTCCCTTGACGCCGGCCGCGCGACCGCTGACAATAGGGCCCCGCTCTCCGGTGGGTGATCCGCAGACCGTTGCACGAGGAGTCGTCAGCATGAATCTCTCCGAGTTCAGCCTGGACGGCAAGATCGCCTTCGTGACCGGGGCGGGGCGC
>JBBIQE010000082.1:0-15130 GCA_037442485.1 Methylomirabilis sp. (SeqCode) | reverse complement strand
GGCGAGCCCGCCGGCGGCGGGCTCGCCGGGGGCGGAGGCGGCGAAGCTACTTGATCATCGGCATCGGGAAGAAGTACCCGCCGAACAGCACGTAGGCCAGGATCAGCGTCCAGATGATGTTGAAGGCCTGGGCGCCGAGGAAGGCCACGGCCGGCCGGCCGCCCTCGAGCTGCAGCAGCTCCTTGAAGTTGGTCTCCAGGCCGATGCAGACGAAGGCCAGGGCGAAGGTCAGCAGCCGGATGAAGCCCAGCGGGCCCTTGACCGCGCCGATGGTCCCCTGGCTCAGGAAGAAGGAGAAGACGAGCGAGGCCACCAGGAAGCCCAGGACGAACTTCGGGAACCGCTCCCAGATCACCATGGCGCTCGGCCGCTCGCCGGTCTCGGCGCCGCGCTTGAACGACCAGGCGATGGCCAGGAGGAAGGCCGCCACGCCGATCAGGACGTTCTGGGAGAACTTCACGATAGTGGCCACCTTCATGGCCGCCTCGCCATACATGGCCCCCGCGGCCACCACGGCGCCCGTGGTGTCGATCGTCCCGCCGATCCATCCCCCGGCCACCAGCTCGGGGATGCCCACGGCCTTGGCAAAGACCGGCATCATGATCATCATCGGCACCGCCACGACCAGGACGATGGAGGTGGTGTAGCTCAGCTTCTTCTTGTCCCCCTGGATCGCCCCGGCGGCGGCGATGGCGGCCGAGACGCCGCAGATGGAGACGGCGGTCGCCAGCATGGCGGCAAACTCGTCATCCACCTGGAGCTTCTGGGCCAGCCAGTAGGCAAAGTACCAGACGGCCACGACTACCACGATGGACTGGATGACCCCGTAGGCGCCGGCCGTGAGGATCTCGCCGAAGAGGATCCCGGTCCCCATGATCACCAGGCCGACCTTGATGTAGTACTCGGTCCGCACCGCCTCCTTCATCCAGGCGGGCAACCCGATGATGTTGCTGACGATCAGCCCGAGGACGAGCGCCCACAGGGCGAACTCCAGCCCGTAATACGTCACGGTCGTGTTCCCGGCGATAAAGATCGAGAGCCACGTGAGGACGAACACCGCCGGGAACCCGACGATGAACTTGCCCGCGCTCCGGCCCATCAGCGCGTTGCCGATGGCGGCCAGGATCAGGAAGCCCACCCCGATGAGGATGGACGTCCAGATGTTCTCGGCCGAGAACACCTTCCCCAGGGTGGCCCCCGCGTCCCCCGCGAGCTTCTTGCTCAGGCCCGCCGCCTGCTTCTTCAAACCGGCGTCCTGGACCGCGGCGGCGCCCAGCTTCTTGGCGGCATCCCCGATGGCCTTCCGGTCCTGGCCCGCCATGGCGCTCTGGAGGGCCGTGCCGGCGGCCACCAGGTCCGTCTCGTTCCTGTCCTGGGCGGCCTTGAGCAAGTTGTCCACCGCCGCGCGGTTCGCCGCGACGACGGACTGAAACTCCGAGTCGCTCATCCACCGGAATCCGGGCGTCTTGAACCTGAGGCCACCCAGGACGAGCAAGATGATGAGAAACCCCAGCCAGACCGTCATCCAGTCTTCGTTCTTGATGAGATTCGCTCCCAGGCTCTGTTTCGGTTTTTCTGCCGGCATGTTCGTTCCTCCTCTCCCGAAGTGCGAACCGAGCCCACACCACCCCGGCCTGCCAAATAGCAAAGAGCTTGCCGGTGGCGGGTCGTTCCTAACCCCTTGTTAGGCCAGAATTTGTCGAATCGGGCGGGGCGGAAGGAATCGGGGTGTCAGTTACCCGGAGGGAACACCGGAGGAGCGACGTTACCCACCGGTAACGCGAGCGCAGAGGAGACAGGGTGGGGGGGCCGACAGGAGCCGCTCTTCCGATCTTCAGGGGGATTTCCGGAGGGAGTCGGCGAGAAGCTCCACCGGATGGCAGACGCGAGCTTCGACCCCGCGTTCCCGCAGCATGGCGCGAAGCTGGGAGATGCACGAGGGGCAGCCGCTCGCGACCACCTCGGCCCGCGTGGCCAGGATGCTCTCGACCTTCGCCGCGCCCACCTTTGCCGAGAGGTCAGGGTGCGTCACGCAGAACGATCCGGCCCCACCGCAGCAGACGTCTGCCCCCTTCATCTCGACCAGCTCGACGCCCCGGATGGCCCCGAGGATCTGCCGCGGCTCCTCCTTCACCCCCTGGCCCCGTCCCAGGTGGCAGGGCTCGTGATAGGTGACCCGGACGGGAAGCGCCTCGAGGGTCCGGGGAAGCCCCTGCTTCACCAGGAACTCGGACACGTCGGCGACGCGAGCGGAGACAATCGCGGCACGCTCCCTGTAGGCCGGGTCGTCGGAGAGCAGCGCGCGGTACCCCTTGAGCGTGGCCCCACACGAGGCGCAGTCGGTGATGACGGCTGCATACGGCTGGAGCGCCTCGATGTTCCTGCGCGCCAGGCGGCGCGTCGCCTCGGTGTCGCCGGAGGCCCGGTGGGGCATCCCGCAGCAGAGGACCGCGGGGGCTACGACCCGAAATCCGCTGGCCTCGAGGCAACGGCGCGTCGCCTCGGCGACGCCGGCATAGCCCCAGTTCACGACGCAGCCCGCGAAGTAGGCGACCGTGCCCCGGGGCGCCCTGCCCTCCACCTCGCCCGACACCCGGCGGGCCGAGAACGGCCGGAGGGCGATGGGCGGCGCCGCGCGCACGGCCGCCCGAACCGTGGCAGGCAGCAGTCTCCCGGGACGCTGTTCCAGGACCCGCAGCAGCCCCATGCGCTGCAGGAGACCCAGCCACCGCATCCCCGCCGCCAGGAGACGGCGAGAGCCCAAGGCGCGGAGCGAGACCCGGACCGGCCAGGACAGGCCGAGCAGGCCCGCCAAATCCGCCCGGGCCTCCAGGAACAGGTCGGTGGTGGGGACCAGGCTGGGGCAGTTCTGGGCGCAGGCCCCGCAGAGCAGGCAATCCTCCAGCGTCTGCCGGAGCGCCGGCGAGGGCGCGAGCGCCCCATCCATCAGGGCCTCCAGGAGGGCGAGTTTGCCCCGGGCGGCCATCCCCTCCAGGACCGTCTGCTGGTAGAGCGGGCAGACCGCCGTGCAGGCCCCGCACTTGTTGCATCGCCAGAGCGCGGTCAGGCGGGCGAGCTCCATTTCCACCCCAATCCCGTATTGGCGAACTAGCCAGTTTGGCAAGGGAAGAACTCGAGGCCGTTCCCGGTCGCCGGGTACCCTCTGGGTGCGCCGAGTTGCCGGATTGCCGCTTACGGTGCGCCGCCGAAGATCTTGCCGGGATTCAGGATCCCCTTGGGGTCCAGGGCCCGCTTCACATCCTGCATCAGCCTGATCGCCTCCGGCGAGAGGGCGAGGGGCAGGTAGCGCTGCTTGCTCAGGCCGATGCCGTGCTCGCCGGAAAGCGTCCCGCCGAGCCGCACCGAGGCCTCGAAGATGGCCGCGATGGCCCGTTCCACCCGCTCCATCTCGACGGGATCCCGCCGGTCGGCCAGGATGTTGGGATGCAGGTTCCCGTCCCCCGCGTGACCGAAGATGGCGATGGGCAGCGCCACCTCCCGGGAGATCTTCTGGATCTCGCGCACCATGGCCGGGATGGCGCTCCGCGGGACGCTGATGTCCTCGCCGATCTTGGCCCGCTTGACCTGCGAGATGGCCGGGGAGACGGCCCGCCGCGCCTTCCAGAGCGTGTCCGCCTCCTTCTGGTCCCGGGCCGCCTGGAACGACCGGACCGCCCGTTGCCGGCAGAGGGTGCCGATGAGGGCCGCCTCCGCTTCCACGGCCTGGGGCATCCCGTCCACCTCGATGATGAGGAAGGCCTCGGCGTCGCGGGGGAGGCCGAGGTGGAGGTAATCCTCGACACAGTGGATGCACGTCTTGTCCATGATCTCCAGGGTGGCCGGCGTGATGCCACCGGCCATCACGGCCGCCACCGCCTCGGCCGCGTCCTCCAGGCGGTCGAAGATGGCCAGCATGGTCTTCTTCGCCGCAGGCCGCGGCAAGAGGCGCAGGACGATCTCGGTGATGACGCCCAGGGTCCCCTCGGAGCCGACGAAGAGCTGCACCAGGTTGTACCCGGTGACGTTCTTCATCTGCTTGCCGCCCAGGCGGAGGATCTCGCCTGTGGCCCGCACCACCTCCAGCCCCAGGACGTAATCCTTGGTCACGCCGTACTTGACGGCGCGGGGGCCGCCGGCGTTCTCGGCGACGTTACCCCCGATGGTGCAGTAGTTCAGGCTGGCAGGATCGGGCGGGTAGAAGAAGCCGGCCGCCTCGACGCTCTTCTGCAGCTCCCCCGTGATCACGCCCGGCTCGCATACGACCAGCATGCTGCCCGAATCTATCTCCACGATCCGGCGCATGGCCGCCAGGACGAGGGCGATCCCTCCCTTCACGGGCACCGATCCGCCCGAGAGGCCGGTGCCCGCCCCCCGCGCAACGACGGGGACCTCATGGGCCGAGGCGAACCGGAGGACGGCCGCGACCTCTTCCCGCGACGGGGCGATCACCACGGCGTCGGGCAGGGCCTTGGCGCTGGTGCCGTCGTAGGCGTACAGCGTCCGATCCTCGAGCGCGTCCAGGACCCGTGCGGCCGGGATCAGCCGGCGTAGGTCAGCGGCCAGGGAGGGCTTCATGGAGCGCGCGCCTTCCTTTGCTGAGAAGCAAGCCTTCAGCCTCGGGTGGCATGCCAGGTCCTCACCCCGGCCCCGGTTTTTCAGCGGGATAAACTCCAGCCGGGGTCCAGAGCATCCGGCCCGCTGGATTCCGGCTTCCGCCGGAATGACGTCGGGGGAAAAGGTCTACCCGGCGCACGGTCCCTGGCTGAACGCTGACGCTTGCGATGAATAGCGTCACCCCGAGGATTATAGACCGTAGGAAGTCGAGAGAGGATCGGGAGGGAAATCCGAGGGAAAGAATGCCTCACACTCCGTACAACTTGTAGCAGGTGCGGCAGGGCTCGGGCGGAGGCGGGATCTCGGCCCCGGCGCTGCCGCCGCCCGAGACCACGGCCAGGGCGCGTGTCGCCAGCGCCAGGCGACGCGCGGCGAACCGCTCGCGAAACTCCCGGTACGCCGGGCCGTCCCAGATCTCCATCAGGTCCTGCTCTTCGATATTGCCGAACCGCACCGCCGGGACCAGGACGCCCGTTCCCTCGAACCATCGCGGGATGGCATCCTGCCCGGGGAGCGCGAGGTACGTGCAGGGGGCCACCCAGCCCTCGCACGAGACGAACAGGATCGTCGCCGGGTGGGCCTCGCACATGGCCACCTCGTCGAGGTCGAGGGGGTACGGCCGGAACGCGAGGCCCATCCGCCGTGCCCGCTCCCGCGCCTCATCCCGGAGGCGGGCGAAGCCCTCCCGAAGCGGGGGACAGCCGAAGACCCGGAGCCGGTCGTGCGCCGGGATCACCAGGTAATCGAGGTTGGTGGCGTACAGCTCGTCCACGCCGAGCGAGGCGGCCAGCGCGACCGCTTGCGGCAGCTCCGCCATGTTGCTTCTGGTCATCAGGTAGGACAGCTCCACCTTCGGCCGGGGGCCCGGCCACCCGCGCCGCAGGGCGAGGAGGTGATTCAGGTTCTCCAGGATTACCGAAAGACTGGAGCCGACGCGGATCCGCTCGTGGGTCTCCCGGGTGGCGCCCGCGATGGAGACGGAGAGCAGGTCCAGATCGAGCTCCAGCAGCCGCCGCGCCGTCGCGGCATCGAGCCCCATGCCGTTGCTGGTGAGGCCTACCCGGCATCCTGCGGCCTTGGCCAGAGCGATCATGTCGAAGAGGCGGGGATGGAGCAGCGGCTCGCCCCAGCCTTGCAGGTGGACGTGCCGGACCCGGGGAAAGGCCCGCGCGATTCTTGCGAAGGCCTGCCAGGGCAGGTCGATCTCGGGCCACCGGTCGGCCCGGGCACTCCGGGGGCACATCTCGCAGCGCAGACAGCAGCGGGAGGTGACCTCGACCTGCAACGCCTCGAAGGGTCGCCCGTGCCTCCCCTTGCCGAACCAGTGTCTCAGGCGCTGGAACATGGATCGCTCCGCCGCTCGGGTGCCCACCCGAAAGCCTTCTCTCCCCCTCCCCCCTCACCGTGTCTCCCTGTCTGCGAAGGCCTTCCGGTACCACGCCACCGTCTCGGCCACGCCCGCGGCGAAGTCCACGGGCGGTGCGTACCCCAGCTCCCTCCGGATCCGGCTGGTATCCGGCTCGCTGTCCCGGAACAGCGCGCACATGCGCAACAGATGCCCGTGGGAGGGGCGGGTGAGATCCTTCGGCTCGGGTTCGGGCGGGAGCACGGCGCGCATCAGGAACTGCACCAGAGCCCGGGGCAGCCGCCGCCGCGGGACCGGCAGGCCCAGCCCCTTCGCCAGGGCGCCCAGATATTCCCGGCACGTGATGCCGAAGCCATCGGCGACATGGTACACCCGGCCGGCCGCCTCGGGTCGCGTCGCCGCGAGGTACAGGGCCTGGGCGATGTTGCCCGCATAGCTCAGGTCCAGCGTGTTCCGTCCGTTCCCCACCATGAAAAAAAACGGGGACGCGAGGGCCCGGATCAGGGCGGGCAGCATCACCCGGTCCCGGGGGCCCCAGCCCATGCCCGGGCGGAGCACGACCGCCGGCAGGCCCGTGGCCCGCGCCCGCTCCAGGACCAACTGTTCAGCCTTCACCTTGCTCTCTTCATAGGCGCTGACGAACCGCGTGGCATACGGCGCCTCCTCGGTGAGGCCGCGGCGGTCGCACTCGATCCCCAGCACCACCATGCTGCTCACGTAGATCAGCCGCGCGACGCCTGCGGCCCGGCAGGCCTCCAGGACGGCGGCCGTCCCGTCCACGTTGATCTCCAGGTAGCGGTGTCGCGGCCCGTACGGCGCCGTCAGCCCCGCCAGGTGGAAGACGATCGAGGCCCCCGCGAAGGCCTCCCGCAGGGCCGCCCCATCCCGGACGTCCCCGCTTCGGCCCTCGATCCCGGCCGGGAGGGCATCCGAGGGGGTCCCGGGCCGCAGGAGCACCCGAACCGCCACCCCCCGGTCGCTGAGGAGCCGGACGAGATGCGATCCGAGGAACCCCGTTCCCCCCGTGACCACCGCCAGCATGATCCCTGAAGACGTCCTGGAACGGACTGTGCTTGCCGTGAGCCCTGAATCCACGGGAAAGGGGCCTGTGCCGCCCTGCCGCTCTCCAGGCAAAGAACTTGCCGGAAACCTGGGCGTTCAAGCCCTTGCGAACAATGCACTCCCGCCGGGAGCGGGCCCAGGGCACGGGCTGGTGCGTTACCCTTCGGTAACGTGATGGCTGGCACGTGTTTCCACGCGGTAACAGGCCCTCGGGGGGTCCACCTGTCGGACCGGAGAGCACGACACGGGGTCGAGGGGGAGAGATGCAACCGATGACGAATCCCGGTCCCCTGGATTGGGGGCAGCTCAGTCCGCTGACCACGCTGCTCGCCCACGAACTGCACTACGCGGCCCTGGCGTTCATGATCTTGGCGTATACCCTCAAGATCCGGCATCTGTTGAAGCGGCCGGCAACCGTCGAGGGCACGCCCCCCCGCGGCGACCACGCCAAGGCCATCCGCTACGCCTACCTCACGCTCGCCATGCCCTGGGAGCTGGAGAGCCAGAGGCAGCACTGGTGGCGATGGATCGAGTTCGCCCTCTTCCATATCGCCATCGCCTTCGGCATCGCCACGGCCTTCGGCCTCCCTCTGGCCCACGAGGCCTGGCGCAACGCCACCGTCATCCGCGGGCTTCAGGTCGTTTTCGGGGTGGGCGCCGCCATCGGCATCAGCCGCTTCGTCCGCCGGACGGCGGACCCCGCGCTGCGGGCCATCAGTTCGCCGGATGACTACTTCTGCCTGATGACCCTCACGGTGTGGATGGCGGCCGGCATCCTCGCCGTGC
The DNA here is from genome assembly GCA_037442485.1 of Methylomirabilis sp. (SeqCode). Lineage (GTDB taxonomy): Bacteria > Methylomirabilota > Methylomirabilia > Methylomirabilales > 2-02-FULL-66-22 > 2-02-FULL-66-22. The sequence continues at coordinate 7,302 of JBBIQE010000082.1, read as the reverse complement.
CGCAGACGAGCGAGGGGTGGCTGCTGGCCTTCTACCTCCTGGCGACCTTCTTCCTGATCTACGTCCCGTTCAGCAAGATCTCGCATTACGTGTACTGGCCCTTCATCCGATACTACATCGGGAAGCACTTCGGCCATCGCGGGGTGTACCCCAAGAAGGCCGTGCCCCACATGGGCTAGAGACGGGAGGGCAGGATGCAGCCTCTGGTCGGATCGGAGAAGGCCCGGCGGGTGGTTCAGGCATTCCAGAAGGCCGCCGAGACCCGCCAGGCCATCCTGGCCCTGGCGACCTGCGTCCATTGCGGCCTGTGCAACGAGTCGTGCCACTACTATCTTGCGACGCGCGACCCCAAAATGACGCCGACCTACAAGGCGGATCGGGTCCGGCGCCTGTACAAGTACCACAAGGATGGGCTGGGAAGGCTGGTCCCGTGGTGGGTCGGCGGGGGCACCCTCATGACCGACCAGGACGTGGAGGAGCTGAAGGACGTCGTCTTCGGATCGTGTACCATGTGCCGCCGCTGCACCATCAACTGCCCCTTCGGCATAGACAAGGCCCTCATCATCCGCACCGCCCGGGGTCTGCTCACGGCCCAGGGGATCGCCCCGGAGGGGATTCTCACGGTGATGAAGGACCAGTGGGAGACCGGCAACCAGATGGGTGTCTCGCACCAGGACTATCTCGAGACCCTGGAGTGGCTCCAGGAGGAGATGCGGGCGGAGCTCGGCCCGGATTTCCGCGTCCCCATTGACAAGACAGGGGCGGAGATCGTCTACGTGATCAACCCGCGCGAGATCAAGTATGCCCCGCTGTCGCTGCTGGCAGCCTTCAAGATCTTCCACCTCGCCCGCGCCGACTGGACCATGCCCAGCGTGGGGTGGGACAACACGAACTTCGGCCTCTTCTCGGGGGACAACGCCCTCGGCGCCCACATGGGACGGCTGGCCTTCGACCAGGCGAAAAAGCTGGGCGTGAGGAAGATGGTGGTCTCCGAGTGCGGCCATGGGTACCGGGCCACGAAATGGGAGGCACCCGACTGGTCGAAGGCCAATCCCCTGCCCTTCCAGATCGAATCCTTCCTGGAGACCATGGTGGACTACGTCAATCAGGGGCGAATCGTCCTCGCCCCCTCGAAGAATCCCGGTCCCGTGACCTACCACGATCCCTGCAACCTCTCGCGCAGTGCCGGGATCACCGAAGAGCCGCGCTTCCTCCTCAAGCGGGCCTGCCTCGAATTCCGCGAGATGGTCCCGAACCGCGCGGACAGCCTCTGCTGCACGGGCGGCGGCGGCGCCATGTCCATGTCGGAGTACGCTGCCCGCCGGCTGGAGGTGGCCAAGATCAAGGCCGAGCAGATCCGGGCCACCGGGGCGGCCGTGGTCGCCACGGCCTGTCACAACTGTGTGGATGGGCTGACGGACCTGATCCGACGATACAAGCTCAACATCCCGGTCAAGACCGTGGGAGAACTGGTCGCCAACGCCTGTCTCGTCCCCGTCGAGAAGAAGGTGGTGGCCATCCCCGCGGAGCTCAAGGGCCGGCGGATCCTGGTCGTGGACGACGAGCCCGACGTGCTCCGCTACCTCGAGGCCTTCCTGTCCGACGAGGGGTTCCAGGTCTCCACAGCCCGGGACGGGGGCGAGGCCCTGGCCAGGGCCCGCCGGCAGATGCCCGACCTCATCACCCTGGACATCAGCATGCCGGGCAGATCCGGCGTGGATGTCTTCACCTCGTTCCGCCGGGATCCCCAGCTCCGGCACATCCCGGTGTTCATCATCACGGGCGTCGTGGATTTCCGGAGGCTGATGTACTACCGGGAGGTCCAGCCTCCCGAGGGCTACATGGAAAAGCCGATTGACCCGGATGTCCTGCTCATGACCATCCGCCGTCTGCTCGAGATCCGGCACTGAGCAGGACCGGCCACGAGGGCACGGGGGAGGCGCGCGTGCTTACCCATCCCGGGCAGCCCGGCCCGGCCCACGAGGCATTCTTCCGGGCCGCCCCCTGCTTCCTGACCGTCCAGGATCGGGAGTACCGGATCCTGGCGGCCAACGAGAAATTCGAGGCGACCTTCGGCCAGTGCCGGGGCCGGTACTGCTACCAGGTGTACAAGCGGCGCGAGGCCAGATGCCCCGGTTGCCCCGTGGAGCAGACCTTCGCCGACGGCGCCCCCCACCAGAGCGAGCAGGTCGTGACCCTCCCCGACGGGAGCCCGATCCCCATCCTGGCCTATACCGGCCCGGTGCGGGACGCCGGCGGCCAGGTGGTGGCCGTGGTCGAGGTGAGCGCCGACATCACCGCCGTCAAGCGGCTTGAGGAGAAGCTGCGCGACAGCCGCGAGCGCTTCCGCCTCCTCTTCGAGGAATCCCCCTGCTACATCTCGGTGCAGGACCGGGACCTCCGGATCGTCCAGGCCAACCGCCCCTTCCAGGAAGCCTTCGGAGATTCCGTGGGTGCCTACTGCTACGAGGTCTACAAGCACCGGGGCGAGCCGTGTCTGGTGTGCCCGGTGGCGTTGACCTTCCACGACGGGCGCAGCCATCACAGCGAGGAGGTGGTCACCTCGCGGACCGGCCAACAGATTCACACCCTGGTCTCCACGGCCCCCCTCCGAAACGCCGCCGGCGAAATCGAGCTGGTGATGGAGATGTCCACCGACATCACCGAGATTCGCAGGCTGCAGGGGCAGTTGGCCAACCTCGGGCTCCTGGTCGGGTCCATCTCCCACGGAATCAAGGGCCTGCTCACCGGGTTGGATGGCGGGATGTATCTCATGAGCTCCGGCTTCGAGAAGAATGACGCCAACCGGATCCAGGAAGGCTGGCACATGATCCGTCGCAACGTCGGGCAGATCCGCAACGTGGTCCTGGATCTTCTGTACATCGCCAAGGAACGGGAACCGGAGTGGGAACAGGTGTCCCTCCGGGATCTGGCCCGCAACGTGGCCCGGATCGTCCGGAAGAAGGCGGAGGATTTTCGGATCCGCTTCGAGGTGGATCTGGCGAGGGATGTGGGGGCGCGTGCGCTGGATGTCAAATCATTCCAGGCGGCGCTCATCAACATCCTGGAGAACGCCCTGGACGCCTGCCGGGTGGATCACCAGAAGCCGGAGCACACCGTCCACTTCCGGCTCTTGGCCGACGGCGAGGACGCCGTTTTCGAGATCGAGGACAACGGCATCGGCATGGACCGGGAGACCCGGGAGAAGCTGTTCAGCCTCTTCTTCTCCTCCAAGGGGACCGAGGGCACGGGCCTCGGCCTCTTCATCGCCAACAAGGTGGTGGAGAAGCACCACGGGCGGATCGATGTGACCTCCCGCCCGGGCGAAGGCACCCGCTTCACCCTGCGCATCCCCCGGGCCACGGCTCCGCCGGCAGGCGAGGCCTTCGAATCGGCCCCAGGCCCGAGGGCAGAGGAGGACGGGCCCCGGGCGGCCGCCGGCTAAGGCCGCGCTGCCTGCCCCACTCACTCCATCCCGAGCTGCTTCAGCTTTTTCCAGAGGGTCTTCCGGCTGATCCCCAGGATCTCGGCCGCCCGCTGCTTCTGGCCGCCGACGCTCTTGAGGACCTCCTGGAGGTAGCGCCGCTCCGTCTCCCGGATGGCGTCCATGAGTGGCTGGGCCGGCAGGCTGACCTGATCGGGGGCCGCCGGGACGCCCTCCAGCGCGATGTCCTCTTCCGTGAGCGCGGCACCCTTGGTCAAGGTGACCGCCCGCTGGACGGCGGCCTCCAGCTCGCGGACGTTGCCGGGCCAATGGTAGGCCAGGAGCCGACGGCGGGCCCCGGGGGCGATCCCCTGCACCGCCTTGCCGAGGGGCCGGGCGTACTTCTCCAGGAAATGCTCGGCCAGCGGCAGGATGTCCTCCTTCCGCTCCCGGAGCGGGGGCAGCGTGACCGGGATGACCTTGAGCCGGTAGAACAGGTCCTCGCGCAGGCGGCCCGCCAGGACCTCGTCCTCCAAGCGCTTCCGCGTCGCCGAGATCACCCGGACATCCACCTTGAGCGTCCGCGTCCCGCCGATGCGCTCGAACTCCTTCTCCTGCAGGACCCGGAGGAGCTTGGCCTGGACGGCCGGCCCGAGGTCGGCCACCTCGTCCAGGAAGAGACTCCCCCGGTGGGCCAGCTCGAAGCGACCCTTGCGCTCCCGGAAGGCGCCCGTGAAGGCGCCCTTCTCGTGGCCGAACAGCTCCGCCTCCAGCAGCGTCTCGGGGATGGCGGCGCAAGCCACCGTGATCAGGGGGTATGTCCGCCGCTCGCTCGCCCGGTGGATGGCGCGGGCCGCCAGCTCCTTCCCGGTCCCCGTCTCGCCCTGGATCAGGACGGTGGCGTCGCTCCGGGCCACCGTGGCCAGCAGGTCGGCGATGCGGGCCATCGCCTCGCTCACGTAGAGGAGGTCGCCGAACCGGCGCAGCCCCCCCGCCGTCTCCCTTTCCCCCTCGCGGGATTCCCGCTGGACGAGGAGTCCCCGCAGGAGGGTCAACAGGTCCTCGGACGGGAAGGGCTTCAGCAGGTAATCCGTGGCGCCCGCTTTCATGGCCGCCACGGCCGACTGGATGGTGCCATAGGCGGTCATCATGATGGCCAGGCCCTGCGGGTTCGCCGCCTTGAAGCCCTGCAGCAGGGTCAGGCCATCCACCCCGGGAAGCTTGAGGTCCAGGAGGGCCACGTCGAAACGCGAGCCCTGGATGAGGCGCAGCCCCTCCGCCCCGTCGGGGGCGGCGGTCACCTCGTAGCCCTCCTCGCTGAGATCGTTGCTGAGCGTCAGCCGCAGGATCGGCTCGTCCTCCACCAGGAGAATGCGCGACTTCACGATGCACCCCATTCCCATGCAAGAGCGACAACCCACAGCGGACTGCGGGACCACCGGAGCGCGGCCCCCCTGTGTCCGCATGGTCCCGTGGTCGGGACTCAGTGGTCCGCCCGCGAGGCTTCGCGCACCGGGAGGGCGACGGTGAACGTGCTGCCGGTGCCGACCTCGCTCGTGACCTCGATGAACCCCCCGTGGGCCCGGATGATCCCGTAGCTCACCGAGAGCCCCAGGCCGGTCCCCCGTCCCACCTCCTTGGTGGTGAAGAAGGGATCGAAGATCCGCGGCAGGTGCTCGGCCGGGATCCCCACGCCCGTGTCGGCGATTCGGACCTCCAGGAAGGGCGCCGCCCCGCGCTCCCGCACCGCGGTGCTGATGGCGATCCTCCCGCCGTCCGGCATGGCCTCCATGGCATTCTTCAGAATGTTCAGGAAGACCTGCTCGAGCTGGTAGGGATCCGCCAGGACGACCGGAAGCCGGTCTTCCCGCGACAGCGAGCAGGTGATCCGGCGCGCCGCCAGGTCATGCTCCAGAAGGACGAGGCAGCGCTGGAGGAGGGACCGGAGGTCCGTGGGGGCAAGCTGGGGTTTCGCCTCCCGGGCGAAATTCAGCAGTTGCCCCACGGTCCGGCCGATGCGGTCCAATCCCTCCTGGAGCATGGCCAGATACTGCATGCGCTGCCGCTCGTCCTTGACGCCCTTCACGAGGCTCCGGACGCAGTTCAGCATGCCGGCGATGGGATTGTTGATCTCGTGGGCGATGCCGGCCGCCATCTTGCCCAGCGAGGCCAGGTGCTCCGCCCGCCGGATCTCCTCGGCGTGCCGGTCCTCCAGTTGCCGGCGGGCGTCCGCCAGCCGCGCCACCATGGCGTTGAAGCTCTTCGCCAGGCTCCCCAGCTCGTCCGGGCCGTCGTCCCGGACACGGGCGGTGAGATCCCCCGCCTCCACCCGGCGCATGGTCTCGGACAGGGCGTTGATGCGCTGTCCGACCGAAACGGTGAAGAAGACCCCGATCAAGCCCCCGGCCACGACCAGGCACCCGATGGCGAGCAGGATCATGAACGTCCACTGTTGCGCGATCTCCGAGTCGATGGCCGGAAAGGAGACGCGGACGTGCAGCCACCCCAGGATCGTCCGGTCCTCCGGATGGCAGCCGGCGCAGGCGGGCCTGTTCAGGATGGGCCGGAAGACGCCCACCGTCCGCTCCCGGAAATCCCAGGCCGGCTCGGGCGCGGGGCCCGGGGCAGGCCGATCGCGCCGCGGCAGGAGCTGGCCGATCTCCTCGGCCCGGTTGGAGCTGAGGATCTTCCCCCCCACCGGGTCCACGATCCGGATCCCGGCCATGTCCGGATCCTCGCCCATGCGCTGGAGGATGGCCTGGACCTCCCCGCTCTTCCCCTGCTCCATCGCCCGAGAAATCCCCCGATCCGCCACGGCCGCGATGAGATCCGCTTCCCGCCTGGCCATGTTCAGCAGGTGCGTCGCCTGGCGGCGGAGCGCGATGAACGAGTAGACCAGGGTCATGACGAAAAGGATCGCCCCGATCACCACGATCATCTTGAGTCGTAACGACATGGCAATTCCGCCCGCATTCCACCGCCGGTTCTCAGCGCCCGCCTGCCTGGAACTCCGACCTGTCCGACGGGTCGGACCGGGAGGGGAGGATGGGGGTGGGGCCAGGGGCCGACGGTTGCGATTCCAGGTGCTGCTTGATCGCCAGGAGCCAGCCGTAAAGTTCGCGCTCCATCTGGATCCGTAGGGCGTCGGCGCGCTCGCGCAGGATCACGGCATACGTCTCCCGTGCCAGCCCGGGCGCCAGCAGACCCAGCAGCTTGATGGCCCGCCAGGCCCGCTCGGCCCGGCGGGGCACCGGAAGACCCTCCAGCATGGCCAGCGTGATCTCGCACTCCTCGCGCTGGGCGAGACGCGCCCCCGCGGCGAGCGGCGTGACCTCCACCCGCACCGTAAACAGCGTGGGCAGCTCCGCCCGGTTCTCCAGGAGGCGACCGGGCTCCAGCCGGAGGCAGCGCGTGCGGTACTCGAAGATCCGCCTCCCCTTCTGCAGACGAAAAAAGGTCACGCTCCCCTCCCGGAGCGGCCCGGGGTCTTCCCGCTCGATCCGGATGAGCTGGGTGTAGGGGTTCAGCCTGGCCTTGGCCACCGGATCGCTGACCAGGGCAAAGACGGCAGCGGGGGGCGCGTCAATGTCCACCGTTGCGGCCACCCGGATGATTACCGGCTGCATCAGCGTCGCCCTGCATCCTCGGTGAGTGCCGCGCCTCCCTTGTCCCCCGGCAGCCCCCCCGAACGGCGGGGCATCCGTGGGCCAGTCGAGGGGGGTGCGGCCGTCGGAAATTGCATTTCTCATTCCATGGCTCGACCGTCCGGCCGCTGATTTCCCCATACCCGTCGCCATGAGGACCGCACCGATCCCTTTCACCGACGGCAGCAACGTCCCGGTTCTCCAGGGAAAGGGCTGGCCCCCCCCCGCCCGGGT
>JBBIQE010000081.1:0-15237 GCA_037442485.1 Methylomirabilis sp. (SeqCode) | reverse complement strand
AGGCCATGGAGGAGGAGCGCGTGGCGGCCCTGATCTGCTGCACGCAGAGCGGCACCTCGCTGGCCATCAAGAGTGCCGTGCAGAGCGCCAAGGTCCCCATGGTGTCCATGGCGGCTAGCGTCCGCATCGTCGAGCCGGTGAAGGACAGCTTCTGGGTCTTCAAGACGCCGCAGAGCGATCACCTCATCGCCACCGTCCTGGCCGATTACCTCATGGGGAAGCAGCTGACCCGGCTGGCCTGGATGAACGTGGACAACGCCTTCGGTGACAGCGGGCGGGTCGAGTTCGAGAAGGTGGCCAAGCGGCTGGGCCTCAGGATCGTGGCCAGCGAGCGGTTCGGTGACAAGGACGTGGACATGACGACCCAGCTCACCAAGGTGAAGGGCACGGACGCCCAGGCGCTGGTGGTCTGGGCCATCCCGCCCGCCGCCTCGGTGGTGACGAAGAACGCCAGGGAGCTGGGTCTCGCCATCCCCCTCTTCCAGAGCCACGGCGTGGCCAACAAGCGGTTCATCGAGCTGGCGGGTCCGGCCGCCAACGGCGTGCGGTTCCCGGCGGGGAAGCTGCTGACGGCCGAGAGCCTTCCGGACAGCGACCAGCAGAAGAAGGTCCTCGTCGCCTACGCCAGGGCCTTCGAGGCGAAGTACGGCCCCCGCAACACCTTCGGGGGGCATGGCTGGGATGCCATCTGGCTGGCGTATCGGGCGGCCGAGGCGGCGGCGGCCCGGGTGAGCCCCGACGACCTGCCGAGCTTCCGCGCCGCCATCCGCGACGAGCTGGAGAAGATCAAGGAGTTTGTCGGCATCAGCGGCATCTTCAATATGTCGCCCGAGGACCACAACGGCCTGGACAAGCGGGCGGTGACCATGTACGAGATCGTGAACGGGCAGTGGCACCTGGCGAGGTGATCCCGCCGCGGGCGGGCCATCCGGCGGACGGAAGCGGGGCGGGGCTCTCCGGGTCCCGCCCCGGCCTTTTGTGGTCGGGCCTCTAAGCGATGCCTTCCGGACAGCAGCTCCTGCAGTTCGTGGTGACGGGGATCACCAACGGGAGCATCTATGCCCTCATCGCCCTGGGGTTCGTCGTCATCCACAGCGTGACCTCGGTCATCAACTTCGCCCAGGGGGAATTCGCCATGCTGGGCGCCCTCCTGGCCATCTCCCTGATCGCCGCGGGCCTGCCCCAGGTGCTGGCCGTGCTCGTGGCCGTGCTGGGGGTAGGTCTGTTCGCCGCCATCCTCTACCAGGTGGGGCTGCGGCCGGCGCGGGAGGCCTCGCCGCTCACCATGATCATCATCACCATCGGGGCGGCACTGGCCATCCGGGGGGTGGCCCTGGCCGTCTGGGGGACGGAGCCGTACGGGATGACGGCCTTCAGCCCGGGGCCGCCCCTGCAGGTGGAGGGAGCCGTCATCCGCCTCCAGAGCCTGTGGGTCCTGGGGACGACGCTCCTGCTCCAGCCGCTCCTGCACCTCTTCTTCACGCGGACCATGCTGGGCCGGTCGCTCCGCGCCTGCGCGGTGAACCGGCGGGCCGCGCGCCTGATGGGCATCCGGACCGACCGGATGGCGCTGCTGGCCTTCGGTCTCAGCGGGGCGGTGGGGGCCCTGGGGGGCATCCTCATCACGCCGATCATCTTCGCCACCTACGACATGGGCCTGATGCTCAGCCTCAAGGGATTCGTGGCGGCCGTTATGGGGGGCCTGGTGAACTATCCCGCGGCCGTGGCGGGGGGATTCCTGCTGGGCATCCTGGAGTCGCTGGGGGCCGGTCTCATCTCCTCCGGTTACAAGGACGCCATCGCCTTCGTCGCCCTCTTTGCCATCCTGCTCTCCAAGCCGCGCTGGATCGTGCGGTCGGAAGAGGGGATCGAGGAAGGTCGCTAGCATGGCCGGGACTGGGCGCGGATTCGCCGGGGGTCCGCTCTGCCTCCTCATCCTGATCGCCGGCCTCCCCCTGGTGCTGCGGAGCCATTACTACCAGAGCATCGCCGTCATCATCGGCCTCAACACCATTGCGGCCGTGGGCCTGTCCCTGCTCATGGGGTATGCGGGCCAGGTCTCGCTGGGCCACGCGGCCTTTTACGGTCTGGGCGCGTACCTCTCCGGCATCGCCTCCACGACCCTGGGTCTGAACCCGTGGCTGACCATGCCCCTGGCCGCGCTGGTCACCGGGGGGCTGGCGGCCGCCATCGGCACCCCCATCTTTCGGCTGCGCGGTCACTTCCTGGCGATGGCGACCCTGGGCTGGGGAATCATCGTCTACATCGTGTTCAACGAGTTCCGCCAGATCACGGGGGGACCCTCGGGGCTGACCGGCATCCCGAGCCTGTCGCTGCTGGGGATGCCGCTGGACACGGACGTCCGCTATTACTACCTGGTGTGGGCCGTCGCGCTGGGCGTGATCTTCCTCTCGCGCAACATCGTGGACTCGCGCGTGGGGCGGGCGCTCAGGGCCATCCACGGCAGCGAGAGCGCCGCGGCCGCCCTGGGGGTCAACACGGCCCGGTACAAGCTGGCCGTCTTCACCCTGAGCGCGATGTATGCCAGCCTGGCGGGGAGCCTGTACGCCCACTACCTGCTCTTCGTGAACCCGCCCCCCTTCAGCTTCAAGTTCTCCATCGAGCTGCTGGTCATGGTCATGATCGGGGGGCTGGCCCACATCTGGGGGGCGCTCTTCGGGGCGGCGCTCATCACCGTCCTGGGCGAGAGCCTGCGGGCCGCCATCCCCCTCCTGATGGGGCACGGCTCGGGGGAGTACGAGATCATCGCCTTCGGCCTCATCCTGATGGCCACGATGATCGCGCTGCCCGAGGGGCTGTGGCCGTGGCTGGTTTCCCTGGGCGATCGGATCCGCAGGGGCCGGACAGTGCGGAATCCCGCGGGGCCCTCGGGGCAACGGGCCGCCGGGGCCTTCAGCCGGGACGTCTCCGGCTGGCCCGGGATCCCCGGGGGGGATTCTCTGTTGCCCCGTCGCCCGCCGCTTCCGCCGGGTCCCATCCTGCAAGTCCAGGACGTGGGCAAGGCCTTCGTCGGCCTGGAAGCCCTGTCGCGCGTCTCGTTCGCCGTGAACCCCGGAGAGATCCTGGCCGTCATCGGCCCCAACGGCGCGGGCAAGACGACGCTGTTCAACGTCATCTCGGGCGCCTTTCCCCCCAGTCATGGCAGGGTCCGATTCGGCGGCCGGCCCATCCAGCGGTGGCCGTCCTACCGGATCGCGTGTGCAGGGCTGATCCGAACGTACCAGAACGTGCGCCTCTTCGGCCGGATGACCGCGCTGGAAAACGTGATGGTGGGGCTGCACCAGCGGACGCGATCCGGGATGGGGGCGGCCGCGCTCCGCCTGCGGCGGGAACGCGCCGAGGAACGCCGCATCCGGGACGAGGCCGAGCGCCTGCTCGCCCTGGTGGGCCTGGAGGGGCAGGCGAAGGCCGTGGCCGGCAGTCTCCCCCTCGGCCAGCAGCGTGTGATCGAGATTGCCCGGGCCCTGGCGGCCGATCCCGTGCTCCTGCTCCTGGACGAGCCGGGGGCCGGGCTCTCGGCGAGGGAGCGGGATCAGCTCCGCGACCTGGTGCGCGAGGTGCGGGCGAAGGGGGTGACCGTCATCCTGGTGGAGCACGACATGGATCTCGTCATGGGGCTGGCGGACCGGATCGTCGTGCTGAACTACGGGGAGAAGATCGCCGAGGGGACGCCGGAGGAGATCCAGGCCTCGCCCCAGGTGATCGAGGCCTACCTGGGCGTGGAGGAGCCGGCCGCTGGGTTGCCGTGACCGTCGGAGGCCGGGGGCCGCTGCGGCCTTCCTCTTCCCGTGGGCTCTGGCGGGAGCCAGCCACGCCTCGGCCCGGGCGGCCGGCCCCACCGCGAGGGCGGAGCGATCCCCGTACGGCGCAGGGAATCAGCAGCCCGCGACTCTTCCCCCGTGTCCTGTACGCCGGCGCCTGAAAATCAGCGGGCGGCTGGACAGCTGCCGGCCCGCCGGGTACCATCCGGGCCTCGCCACGCGAAGCCAATCGTTGCGCGACGGAAAACGGGGATTCAGACATGAGCGCACGTCCTGAAATCACGATCCCGGTCGAGACCACGGCGCAGGCCTACCTGGAGCTGCTCCGGGCCCGGGGGATCGAGTACTTCTTCGGGAACGCGGGGACGGACTTCGGGCCCCTGGTGGACGCCTTCGCCAAGTTCGAGGCCGAGGGCAAAGACCGGCCCCGCCCGATCACGGTGCCCCACGAGTTCGTGGCGGTGAGCATGGCCCACGGCTTCACCATGTGCACGGGCCGTCCCCAGGTGGTGATGGCCCATACGATTGTGGGGACGGCCAACTGCGCGGGCGCCCTGATCAACGCCGCCCGGGCCAACCTCCCCCTCTTCATGACGGCCGGCCGGACGCCGCTCGTCGAATCGGGCCTCCCCGGGGCGCGGGATCTGTACATCCACTGGGCGCAGGAGGCCTTCGACCAGGCCGGGATGATCCGCGAGTTCCTCAAGTGGGACTACGAGCTGCGGAACTTCGTCCAGCTCGAGGCCGTCGTGGACCGGGCCCTTCGCATCGCCACCGCCGAGCCGCAGGGGATCGCGTACCTCACCCTGCCGCGCGAGGTCCTGGCCGAGCCGCAGCGCGAGTTCCGGCTGAAGGCCGGGCCGCCCGATTGCCGGCGGGAACGCCTCCAGCCCGATCCGGCCCTGGTGGAAGAGGCCGCCGCGATCCTCGCCGCGGCCGAGCTGCCCCTCCTGATCACGACGGCGCTGGGGCGCGATCCGGAGGCCGTGGCGGCCGTGGTGAGGCTCTCAGAGGCCCTGGCGATCCCCGTGGTGGAGTTCAACCCCACCCACGCGAACTTCCCGACCAGCCACCCCCACCACCTGGGCTTCGACCCGGCGCCGCGGCTGGAGCGCGCGGACGCCGTCCTCGTCGTCGAGAGCGATGTCCCCTGGTTTCCCGCGCGGATGCGGGTGCATCCCGAGGCCCGGGTGGTCCATGTGGGCGGCGACCCGCTGTTCTCCCGCTACCCGATCCGGACGTTTCCTGCGGACGTCAACATCCGGGGGGATGCCGCCGCGACCCTGGCGGCCCTGGCCTCTGCGGCCGGGCGACCCGTCGGGAGTCGTGGGTCGAGGATCGAGGCGCGGTCGGCGGCGCTCCGGGCCGAGCACGAGGCCCAGCGGTCGGCCTGGCGGGCAGCCGCCCTGGCGGCCCGGGAAGACGCACCCATTGACTTCGACTGGCTCTCCGCCTGCATCGGCGAGGTGGCGGACGAGGGGGCGATCCTCGTCAACGAATACGACCTCCGCCTGACGCAGGTCGGCCGCGATCGGCCGGGGGCCTACTTCTCCCATTCGCCCGCCGGGTGTCTCGGCTGGGGCGTGGGCGCGGCCCTGGGCGTTAAGCTGGCCCACCCGGACCGGACCGTCATCGCGACGGTGGGGGACGGGGCCTACATCTTCAGCGCGCCCACGGCCGCCCACATGGTGAGCGCGAACTATGGGCTGCCCATCCTGGTGATCATCTTCAACAATCAGGCGTGGGGGGCGGTCCGCTCGACCACCCGGAGCCTCTTTCCCACGGGGTGGGCGGTGAAGACGGGGAGCTTTCCCTTGAGCGATCTCGCCCCGTCGCCGGCCTACGAGCAGATCGTCGAGGCGCACGGCGGCTACGGCGAGCGGGTCGAGCGCCCCGAACAGGTGCGGCCGGCCCTGCGGCGCGCGCTGCAGGCGGTGCGGGAGGAAAAGCGGCAGGCGGTCCTCAACGTCATCTGCCGGCGCGACTGACGCCAGGCCGAAATTCCCAACCGCCATGGCGCCATGACCGCAAAGGCTCGCCCCCACCCCACCCTCCCCCCAGCTGGGGGAGGGGAGAGGCAGGGGGAATGCCAGGACGGGCTTCCGCGTCCTGTGGTCTTGAACGAGATTCCCGACAGGGAACGCGGTCCCTTTGGGATTTGGGAATTGGTCATTGGGATTTTGCCGTGGAGGGAATCATGACCATCGCGGCGGGCGACCCGATCTTCCGCAAGATCAGCCAGGACCCCTTCGCCAGGTCGCTGGGCATCGAGCTTCTGGAGCTGCGGCCGGGTTACAGCCGCGTCGCCATGACGCTCACGCCGCAGATGATGAACTTCCACGGGATCCCCCACGGGGGGGCCATCTTCAGCCTGGCGGATGCTGCCTTCGCCGCGGCGTCGAACTCTCACGGGCAGACGGCGGTGGCGTTGAGCATGACGATCCACTACCTGGCGGCCGCGGCGGCGGGAACCCGGCTGGTGGCCGAGGCCCACGAGCAGCGCAAGGGTCAGCGCACGGGCTTCTACCAGATCGTCGTGAAGACGGAGGGCGGGGACCTCATCGCCTCCTGCCAGGCGGTCGTGCATCGCAGAGGGGAATCCCTGGTGAATCGGTGAAAAGCGGGCAACCGGTCCGCCTGTGGCGGAAGAGCGGGACAATGACCGGCTGGGGGTTGTCAGTTTTCGGTTTCAATCTGCCGAGCAGAGCGAGGAGGTCGCCATGCGGGACGCGGTGATCGTTGACGCCGTCCGGACGCCGATCGGCAAGTACGCGGGAGTCCTTAAGGACGTGCGGCCGGACGACCTTTTGGCGCACGTCATCGCCAGGCTGGTGGAGCGGACGCGGGTCCCGGTGGAGGCCATCGAGGATGTGTACGCGGGATGCGCCAACCAGGCGGGCGAGGACAATCGGAACGTCGCCCGCATGGCCGCCCTGGTGGCCGGACTCCCCGTCGAGATCCCCGGAGCCACGGTGAACAGGCTGTGCGGCTCGGGCCTGGAGGCCGTGAATGAGGCCGCACGGGCCATCCAGACCGACAGCGGTGACGTCTTCATCGCCGGCGGGGTCGAGAGCATGACCCGGGCGCCCCTGGTGATGCTCAAGCCGGCGGAGGCCTTCCCACGGGGCCCCATCAGCATGGCTGACACGACGATCGGCTGGCGGTTCGCCAATCCGAGGCTGACCGCACTGTTTCCCCCCGAGAGCATGGGCGAGACGGCCGAGAACGTGGCGGCAAAGTACCGGATTGGCCGCGAAGCGCAGGACGTCTTCGCCCTGCAGAGCCACCGGCGCGCCGTGGCGGCCATGCAGGCGGGGCGGTTCGCGGACGAGATCGTCCCCCTGGCGGTCCCGCAGCGGAAAGGCGAGTCGGTCATTGTGGACGCCGACGAGGGGCCCCGCCCCGATACCAGCCTGGAGAAGCTGGCCAGGCTCAAGCCGGCCTTCCGCGAGGGCGGAACGGTGACGGCCGGGAACGCGTCGCAGGTCAACGATGGGGCGGCCGCCCTGCTCCTGACCTCCCGAGAGAAGGCTCGGGAACTCGGTCTCCGGCCCGTGGCCCGCATCGTGGCCACGGCCGTGGCCGGCGTCCACCCCAGCTACATGGGGATGGGGCCGGTCCCGGCCACGCAGAAGGCGCTTCGGCGGGCGGGCCTGCGCCTGGACGAGATTGACCTCGTCGAGCTGAACGAGGCCTTCGCCGCGCAGAGCCTGGCCTGCATCCAAGAGCTGGGCCTGGACCAGGCGCGCTGCAACGTGAACGGCGGCGCCATCGCCCTGGGGCATCCCCTGGGCTGCAGCGGCGCCCGGATCCTCACCACGCTCCTGCACGAGATGCGGCGGCGCCAGGTCCGCTACGGCCTGGCCACCATGTGCATCGGCGTCGGACAGGGGATCGCGACGATCGTCGAACGGCTGACCGACGTCTGACCGCAGCCTGGGCAGACTTTTCAAACCGGACGGCCAGGGCCTGCTCCCGCCGCTCCCACTCCATCTGGCCGGGCAGGCAGATCGGCTGCAGGCCGGGGGTCTTGGCTGCGGCCTTGATCTCGCGGGGCATCGCGCCCACGCGTGCCTTGACCCTGGATTTTTCACCCAAAGATCGCCAAGCCCACAAAGAGAAACAAGATGAGGTCTTTTCCTTGGCCCACCGGGGCCACATGATTCCCACTGGAACCCGGCTGCTTGCTGCCAGCGCCCAGCCAGCCCTGTCCGCCGCAGGCGGATTGGCCAGCGTGGCGAGAGAACTGCGACGTCCCCCATCCCCTGTCACGTGGCGGCGCGTTCCTGTTCGTGCAAGCTGGCTAGAGCCCGATCACTCGGAAGCCGACTGCCCGGGCTGCCAGGCCGAGCGCGGCGTCGTGGGTAGCCATGACGAGGTCTGCGTCGGAGCGCTCGTGCCACAGGAGGGCTGTCGCCAGGTGGAGGGCGTCCAGCGTACCGAGGAGAACGGGAAAGGGCTGCGCCGCGCGAGCGAGAACGGGCCGGGTCGGCTCGATCACTGTGAGCGCCTCGACGATCCGATAGATTGTCTCGCGCCGCCGCGCGATTTCGCCCTCGGCGATTCCCTCGAGGACGCGCAGCCGGTCGAGGGTCCGCAGGCATTCAACTTCTACGAGGGTGCTGGCGATGCCGGTTTGGATCGCCTTCCACTCGCGGAGCGACCCGCGCTGCCCGAGCACGACACGCAGGAGGACCGAGGAGTCGAGGGAGGCGATCACCGGTCACCGCGCTCGTTGGCCAAAAGCCGGACCACGTCCGCCTGGATGGCAAGCGGCGGGGGCATCCGGATGGCACCGAGCCTTGGCGCATCCGGCATGGGAAGCCGGACCGCGAGGGAGGCGGGTCCCCCCTGGTAGGGGATGATCTGCGCCATGGGCGTCTCCCGATCCGCGACGGTGAGGGTTCGCCCCCGTCGCACGCGGGGGAGATACTCGCCCAACCGGGCCTTCAGCTCTGCGATTCGGACAGCGTCCATGGCCATAAACTAGTCACGTCTGGTCGGAATGTCGAGATCCGGAGGCGGCGGCTCCCGCAGCCGCCGGGAAAGGCCGATTCGGCTGGTCAGGGACGGCTCAAAAGGCCGCAATGGTCTCCGGCCCTTTTCCGCTTCGTGCAGGTGCGACCACGTACGTCGGCGTGCCCTTCAGGAAGTTCTCGATGTTCTCGACGGCCATGGCGAGACCGGTCTGGATCACCTCGGGCGTCATGCCGGCCGCGTGCGGGCTGAGGAGGACGTTCGGCAGGATCGTGAGGGGATGTCCGGCCGGAAGCGGCTCGGTCTCGAAGACGTCCAGGCCGGCGCCGGCGAGCCGCCTCTCGCGGAGGCAGTCCACCAGGGCGGCCTCGTCCACCAGGCTGCCTCGCGCGGTATTGATCAGGAACGCCTCGGGCTTAAGGAGCGCCAGGCGCTCGCGGTTCAGGAACTGGTGGGCCTCGGGCGTGGCCCGCAGGTGGAGGGAAACGATATCCGAGGTCCGGAGCAGCTCGTCCACCTCCACATACCGGAAGCCCAACCGTGCCGCCAGGCCCAAATCCGGGTGATACGTCCAGGCCACGACCTCCAGGCCCAGCCCCTTGCCCATGGCGGCGACCTCGCGCCCGATCAGCCCGGTTCCGAGGATGCCGAGGCGCTTGCCGCGAAGCTGGGGGACCAGGTTCCGCGGCCATCCGCCCTGCCGGACGGCCTGGTCGGCCGGCGCGAGCTGCTTCACCAGGGCCAGCATCAAGGCCACGGTGTGCTCCGCCACGGCGATGGCGTTAGCCCCGGGTGTGTTGGTCACGGTGATCCCGCGCGAGGCCGCGGCCTGGAGGTCCACGTTGTCCGTCCCCGTGCCCCAGATGGAGATCAGCCGAAGCCTGGGGCATCCCGCCAGGACGTCGGCCGTGAACCGCGTTCGCCCGCGGATGTTCACGGCCACATCCGCATCCCGCAGCCGGCCGGCCAGGACCTCGGGATCGGTGGCGTCCGAATCGTAGAGCCGGACCTCGCCCAGGCGCCGCAACCGGTCCAGGGCCGGGGTGCCTGCCATCACCGGCGGGTTGTCATCCGGCACCACGATCAGCATGGAACCCTCCATGTCGAGAACGGCGGCATCTTTCGTGGATGGTTGGTGGCGCCGGTGAAGATTGGCACAAGGGCCGACGAGTGTCAACGCAATTTCCCCGGCACGCGGGGGACAGATTTCCCGGCGATCTTTGTCCTTGCGGCCCTGGGGCGAGTGTGGTACCAAGCAGGCCACAGCGTCGGAGGCTGGGTCAGGGCCGGGGCGGCCCTTCGGCTGCCTGCACGCCGGGGGCGGAGGTCTCGCAGAATAGCCACGAAAGCCGAAGGAAAGACAATGATAGCCGAGCGGGACCGGAAGCAACGGGGTATAGACGCGACGGCGGCATCGTCAGGACCCCCACGGAGCTTCGCGAAGGGTCCTCATGGCGTCGGCGAGCGCCATCCGCGATTACCGCCTGCCCGATCTTCCCGGCACATCGGTCCTGCAAGCCGTCACGCGATTCTTTCCCTCCAGCCTCGTCATCCTGACGACCGGATCGGGCACGGAGGAGCTGGCCGTGCAGGCCCTGCGGGGCGGCGCGCGCGATCACATCCGGGAGCCGGTGGATCCGACGTGCTCTTCTCCCTGGCGGTGGGGGCCACCGGGGACCGCCAGGCGCGCAGCGACCGGCCTCGGGGAGATCCCATCAACCGGTCCATGTATCTGATCAGGGCGCCCTTTCCGGCCATCGTGACCTGCAGCCTTCTCTTCCTCATCCATGAGACTCTGGCAACCCGGGCCCCCATCGTGGTCGTGATCTCCTTCTCCGCCGGGCTGATGGCGGAATCGGTCCTCCGGACCATCACCGGGTATGCGGACAGGTCCCTCAACCGGCTGGCGCAATCCTCGAAGAACGGCAGGGGGAAAGGTCGGGAAGGAGGCGGACAGGGTGAGCCCGGGGGATCCGAATGGGGGGCCACCGGCAAGACCTGACACCCGCCCTTTCCATCCTTGTCGCGAGAGCCCAGGCGACCCTGTGTCCACAGGAGGGCGTGTCATGCCGTACCATTTCACGAACCTGGTCTTCGAGGGCGGGGGTGTGAAGGGAATCGCCTACGTGGGGGCGATGGAGGTGCTCCAGGCCAAGGGCATCCTGGAAAACATCCGGCGGGTAGGCGGCACGTCGGCCGGAGCCATCAACGCCGTGCTCCTGGGCCTGAATTACTCCGTCGAGGAGACAAAGCAGATCCTGGGCCGGTTGAATTTCCGGAGGTTCCTGGATGATTCCTGGGGCATCCTGCGCGACAGCCAGCGTCTCTTGACCGAGTTCGGGTGGTACAAAGGAGACTTCTTCCGGCGCTGGATTGGCGAGATCGTCGAGGCGAAAACCGGGAACAGCGAGTCCACCTTCCTGGAAGTGAACTCCGCCAGGGCGGGACGCGGGTTCCGGGATCTCTACTTCATGGGAACGAACCTCTCCACGGGCTTCGGCGAGGTGTTCTCCTGCGAGCACACCCCGCGCATGTGCGTGGCGGATGCGGTCCGCATCTCCATGTCCATTCCGCTGTTCTTCGCCGCCAAGCGCAGCCTGCGCGGCGATGTGTATGTGGACGGCGGGGTGGTGGACAATTATCCCGTCAAGCTGTTCGACCGCCGGAAATACGTTGCGGAGCATTTCGCCACCCCGGAGTATTACGAAAAGCACAATCAGCGACTGCGGGCGGAAGGCAGGACGATCAGCCCGTACGTGTACAACAAAGAGACGCTGGGATTCCGGCTGGACTCCGCCAAGGAGATTGCGGTGTTCCGCGATCAGGCCGAGCCGGCGCATCGCCCGATCGATGATTTCTTCGCCTACACCTGGGCGCTGGTGGAAACCATCCTGAGCATCCAGAACAGCCAGCACCTGCACAGCGATGACTGGCAGCGGACGATCTACATCGACACGCTGGGGGTGGGGACGACGGACTTCGACCTGTCGGAGGAGCGAAAGGAGGCCCTGGTCGAGTCCGGCCGGAGCCACACCCGGGCGTACTTCGAGTGGTACGACAACCCGGCGAACCGGCCCGCCAATCGGCCGTGAAGGACCGTTCAGGGGGAGGAAGAAGGAGACGGACGGTTGACCCGGACGTCATGCCTCGCATAGACTCGCCGGGCCGGGAAGAGCGATGGCAGCCCTGAGGAGGGTGAACTCGGTGGGGGGCAGACCGACCCCTCGGATATGCCAAGAGGAGATCACGACCTTGGGCACACGAGACGCACGATTGCGGTTCGCGACAGTGGCGTGGGACGGGCAGCCCGCCCTGGTGGGGGTCCTGGATGAGGCGATCGTCAACCTGCCGGCCGCAACGCGCGCCCTGGGCCGAGGCCGGCCGCGGCCAAAGGGGGCCGAACGCGTTCCCGGGGACATGCTGGCGCTGATCGCTGGGGGCCCCTCGGCCCTCCGGGCGGCGCAGGCGGTCCTGCGGGCGGCGGCAGGCTGCCTGGAGGAGGGATCATGGCGCGCCGGGGCCCGGGATGCGGTGGCGCGTCCGCTCGGAACGGTCCGGTTTCTGAGCCCCATCCCGCGTCCTACCAGGAACATCTTCTGCGTCGGGCGCAACTATGTGGAGCACGCGAAAGAGCGGGGCGCCGAGGTGCCGACGGTGCCCGTCTTCTTCACCAAGCCGCCTTCGTCGGTGGTCGGCCACGAGGCCGGTGTCATCGCCTGGCCCGTGACGCAGGGCCTGGACTACGAGGTCGAGCTGGCGGTGGTCATCGGCCGGCGCGGCCGGGACATCCCCCGGGCCAGGGCCTACGATTACGTGTTCGGCTACACCATCCTGAACGACATCACGGCCCGGGACCTCCAGAAGACGCACGGTCAGTGGTTCAAGGGGAAGGGGCTGGACACCTTCGCCCCCCTGGGGCCGTGGATCGTCCCCAAGCCGGCCCTGCCGAATCCCCACGCCCTCCGGATCGCGTTGCGGGTCAACGGCGAGATGCGGCAGGAGGCGACGACGGCCGACATGGTGTTCAAGATTGACGAGCTGATCGAAGTCCTCTCGGCCGGGATGACCCTCCTGCCGGGGGACATCCTGGCCACGGGCACGCCCTCGGGCGTGGGAGCGGGCTTTGTGCCGCCCCGGTGGCTGAAGGTCGGGGATGTCGTCGAGGCCGAGGTGGAAGGGATCGGCGTCCTGCGGAACCGAATCGTTGCGCCGAAGCGGTGAGGGACAGGGGGTGCGGAGCGGCTCAGCGGCCCCGCGGCCTGGGAGGCGGGGGCGCCTCGTCCAGGCCCCTGGGGGGCCTGCGTCCATATCGCAAGAGGGGCAGCATGGCCAGGCTGAGGAGGCCCAGCAGGAGCAGGCCGGACGAGAACGAGGACGCCTCGGCCAGATAGCCGATCGCCGGAGGGACGGCCCCCGCCCCGATCAGGGATCCGATGACGGTCACCAGCGACACGGCCAGATCCCGGTGGGCCGGGGGAAAGATCAGCGAGACCATGGAGAAGCCCGCGGGGAAGAAACAGACCGCGGCCGCCGCCTGGAGGAAGACCAGCACCGGCGTCGCCACCTGACCGCGCACCAGCCCGAGGAGAAGGGTGAGCGTCCCCGTCGCGCCGAGAAAGACCGCCAGGGCGCGCCGGTGACCCAGGCGGTCCGTGATCGTCCCGGCCAAGAAGATCGCCGCCAGGCCCGCGACCCGGGAGAGGCCCGCAATGCCGTTCGCCACCGCGCGCTCCAGTCCGATCTCGCTCACGAGAAAGAGCGGCATCATCGTGTAGAGCCCCAGGCCCGACCCGATGGCCACGGCGAAGAGCATGGCCGTGATCAGCAGCGACGGATCGCGGGCGAGCTGGCCCATGGTCCGGAAGCGGGGCGGCTCGGACCGGTGCGCCCCTCCTGACCCGAAGGCGAGGAAGCCGCCCCCCGCGAGGATCGCCAGGAGGCCCAGGACGGCGAGCACCCCCCGCCAGGGAAGCCGCGTGAGCAGCGCCTCGGCCAGGAGCGGCGCCGTGATGAAGCCGAGGTTCGGCGCCAGCTCGTGAATCGCCAGGGCCTTGCCCCAATGCTCCTGGCGGATCTCCCGCGTGATCGCCGCGATGCCAGAGGGCAGGTAGAGCCCGGCGGCGATCCCGAGCAGGACGAGCCCCGTCCGCATCTCGACCGCCGAGGTGGACCGGGACATGGCCAGGAGGACCGCTCCGAGGGTCGTGGTGGACAGCAGGATCGTGTTCCGGTGGGTCAGTCGCGAGGAGACGAATCCCGAGACCAGGAGCCCCGCGCAGTAGCCGATCTGAACGACCAGGAACAGCGACCCCGCCCCCCCGTGGCCCAGGCCGAGTTCCCCCTCCAGGACCGGCAGGAGAGGCGACAGGATCACCCGGGAGGTGAAGTTCAGGTAGAAGATGAGGACGAGAAACAGGATCGGCGAGAGCGGAAAGGGGATCCGGCTGCTCGCCGCCAGGCGGCGCGCCTCATCGGGCGCTGGGGTCGGCATTCCCGGGGTCCTCGATGCTCCAGCCTAATCGCAGACCCCGCGCTCGGGCAACCGATTTCTTGGGGCCCGCGCTCCCGGGATTGGAAGGCAGACATCTGCCGGGGAGGGTTCCGACCGCGGCTAGGCGCGGGCCTCGTGCGGCAGCGCACCCGCCGCGCGCGCCAGGGCGCGCCGCACGGCCGCGTCCGGATCGCCGTCCCACCCGACCACCTTCTCGGTCCCGCCCACGAAGAACGTGGGGAAGCGGCGGATCCGGTGCCGCAGCACCTTCCAGAATCCACCCAGGGACTGGGGATCCACGATCCGCACGACCACCTGGCGGCCGTAGGTGTTGTGCGCCTTCCGGACCCACTCCGACAGGCGGACGTACTCCGCCTTGACGTCCTCCGGGTACTCGTTGATCTCCTGCGCGTGCACCTGCTGCCCCACCCCCGCTCCCTCCAGGAACGTCTCGCAGTGGGGTCAGTGGTAGAACCCCGTCAAAACGGGGGCGACAACCTCGACGACCAGCGGCGGCATGGCTTCTCCTTTGGGCGGCCCGCCCTCCGGCGGCGCCTACGAGATGGCGGGGACCGTCGCCCCGCCCGCCCGCAGCAGTGGGTCCAGGGCGGCGAGGTCCCATCCCGCGTATTTCGCCCGGCCGTTCACGATGAAGGTGGGGTAGCTCCGGACCCAGTGCCGCAGCGATTTCCAGAAGCCCACGGGGCTGTGCGGATCAATGAGGATGATCCGCAACTGGTCCCCGTAACGGCCGGCGAGGTCCCGGACCATCTGGGACAGGCGGGCGTAGTCCCGCCACATCTCGTCGGGATACGAATTCAACTCGTCCTTCAGGACCCGCTGGGAGATGCCGGCCTCGTCGATGAAGATCTGGCAGGGCTGGCAGTGCTTCGCCCCGGAGAGCAGTGGGGCGATCACCTCGAGGTTGATGGTGGGCACGATCTCCCTCCCGTCGAAGCGCCACGGGCGGGGGAGCACCCCGCCCGT
>JBBIQE010000080.1:0-15359 GCA_037442485.1 Methylomirabilis sp. (SeqCode) | reverse complement strand
GCCCCCGCGCCGCCGCTCCGTCTTGTCCCCGCGTGTCCCGACGCGGCCGGGGGCGATGGTCGTGGAAAGGAGCCGCTGCTTCGCGCGCAGACCATCACCAAGGCCTTCGGAGGACTGCTGGCGCTCCAGGGGGTGGACCTCCAGGTCCATCGCGGAGAGGTGCTGGGCCTGATCGGGCCCAACGGGGCAGGCAAGACGACGCTGCTCTCCGTGATCTCCGGCTTCGAGCGGCCCACCTCAGGTCAGACGTACTTCGACGGGCGCGACATCACCGGACTGCCCCCGCACCGGATCACCCACTTCGGCGTGGCCCGCACCTTCCAGATCGTCCGTCCGCTGGGAAAGATGACGGTGCTGGAGAACGCGGTGACGGCGGCCCTGGCCAACACCGTTCACGTGGCCGCCGCCCGGGAGAAGGCGGAGCAGATCCTCCAGTTCCTGGACCTGTGCCATCGCCGCCATGTGCTGGCGGGCAGCCTCACCCTGGAGGAGCGCAAGCGCCTGGAGCTGGCCCGGGCCCTGGCGACAGGCCCCAAGCTGCTGCTGCTGGACGAGGTGGCGGCGGGGCTCAATTCGACCGAGACCAAGGCCCTCATCGGGATCCTGGAGCGGATCCGGGAGGCCGGGGTCTCCATCGTGGCGGTGGAGCACGTCATGCAGGTGATCATGGCCATCTCGGATCGCGTCGTGGTTCTGCACTACGGCCGGGTCCTGGCGGAGGGCAAACCGGCCGAGGTGGCCCGGGACCCGGAGGTGATCCAGGCGTACCTGGGCGTGGCGGAGGGGGCCGGCCATGCTTGAGGTGGAGGCGATTGACGTGGCCTACGGGGATCTGCCGGCCCTGCGGCAGGTGACGCTGACGGTGGGCCGGGGCGAGATTGTCGCGCTGGTGGGCAGCAACGGTGCGGGCAAGACGACCACCCTGCGCAGCATCTCGGGCCTGATCCGCCCTCGCGGGGGCCGGATCCGCTTCGAGGGCACCGCCATTGACCGGCTCCCGGCGCACGAGATCGCGAAACGGGGCATTGGTCATGTGCCCGAGGGCCGGCGCCTCTTCCCCATGATGACCGTGCGGGAGAACCTGACCATCGGCGCGTGCACGCCCGAGGCCAGGCGGCGGTTCCACCAGACCGCAGGATCCATCTTCGCGCTCTTTCCGCGCCTCCGGGATCGTCTGGATCAGCTCGCCGGGACCCTGTCGGGTGGCGAGCAGCAGATGCTGGCCATCGGTCGCGCCCTGGCCATGTGTCCGCGGCTGCTCATGATGGACGAGCCGTCCCTGGGGCTGGCCCCCAACCTGGCACAGACGATCTTCCAGACGATCCGGGAGATCAACGGGCAGGGCGTGACCGTGCTGCTGGTGGAGCAGAACGTGAAGCAGGCCCTGGGCCTCGCCCACCGGGCCTACGTCCTTGAGAACGGGCAGCTCATCCTCCAGGGCAAGGCGGCAGACCTCGCCGAGAATCCTCACGTCCGCACGGCCTATCTTGGCGTGTGACCCGGGCCTGGAAGGACGCATCCGAGGGGATGGAGACATGGCAGGCATGACGGGCGGCGAACTCATCGTGGAGTACCTGGTCCGGGAGAGGGTTCCCTATGTCTTCGGGTTGTGTGGGCACGGCAACGTGGGCCTGCTGGATGCCCTGTACGATCGGATGGATGCCATCAAGACGATCTCCACCCGCCACGAGCAGACGGCGGGGCACATGGCGGATGCCTACTTCCGGGTGGCCCACCGGCCGGTGGTGACGCTGACCTCGTGCGGGCCCGGCTCCTGCAACATTCCCATCGCCCTCGCCTGCGCCTTCATGGACTCCTCGGCCTTCCTGGCCATCACCGCGAATGTCCCCACCTCGCAGTTCAACCGGGGTCCCTTCCAGGAGACCTACCGCCACTTCCAGGCGGACTTCCCGTCGGTGATCAAGCCGTACGTCAAGCGGAGCTGGCAGCCGACCCGCGTGGACATGCTGCCGGTGGCGCTGCGCCAGGCCTTCAGCACCATGCTGGGGGGGCGACCGGGGCCGGTCAACCTGGACGTGCCCTTCAACGTGTTCAAGGAACGGGACGCGGTCGAGGTTCCGGACCCGGGGCAGTGGCGGCAGGGGATCAGCTCGCGCAGCCAGGGGAACCCCGAGGACGTGGCGCGGGCCCTGGACCTGCTGCTCGGGGCGAAGCGGCCGCTGATCCTGGCGGGGCACGGTGTGGCCCTCGCGGAGGCGGGCGAGGAGCTGAGCGCCTTTGCCCGCCGGACGCAGATCCCCGTCATCTTCCTCCCCAATGCCTTCGGGACGCTGGACATGACGGATCCCCTGGCGCTCGGCTTCGTCGGGCGCAACGGGACCTACCCGGCGAACGAGGCGGCGCGTCGCTGCGACGTCCTCCTGGCCCTGGGGGTGCGATTCGACGACCGGTCGAGCAGCTCGTGGATCCCCGGCTACTCCTACGCCATCCCGCCCACGCAGCTGATCCACGTGGACATCGACGTGCAGGAGATCGGCCGGAACTACCCGGTCCACATCGGGATCGTGGCCGACGCCCGGGCCGTCCTCCAGCAGATGCTGGCAGCGCTGGATGCCCGGCGGTTCGGCGGGCCGGGGGAGGACCGCAGGGCCTGGTTAGCGGACACGGCCAAGTGGCGGAGGGAGTGGGAGGAGTTCATCCGTCCGGGGTGGTCCAGCGAGGTCCTCCCCATGCACCCCCAGCGGGTCGTGGAGGCGCTCCGGAGGGTCATGCCCGACGATGGCATCATCCTGCCGGACTCGGGCATCCACCACAACTGGATCGTCCAGTTCTGGACGGCGCGGCGACCCCGGACGGTTCTGAACACCTGGGGGTTCGCGGCCATGGGCTTCGGGGTGTGTGGCGTTCTGGGCGCGAAGCTGGCGGCGCCGGATCGGCCGTGCGTGGCGGTCTGCGGGGACGGCGGCTTCATGATGCGGCCGGATGTCCTGTGCACGGCCGTGGAGTACGACATCCCGGCGGTCTGGCTCATCTGGAACAACTTCGCCTATGGGGCCATCCGGGACCTCCAGACCGGCTTGCTGGACAAGCGGGAGATCGCCACCAGTTTCCTCCGGCAGTCCACCGGCGAGTTCTACAATCCGGATTTCGTGGCCCTGGCCCGCGCCTGCGGTGTCGAGGGGATCCGGGTGGAGCGGCCGACCGACCTGCCGGGGGCGATCGAGACCGCGATCAAGGCCAACGCGCCCTTCGTCCTGGACGTTCATGTGAACCGGGACATCCGGCCCCCGGGGATCGGGACCCACGAGCTTCCGCCCCTTCCGCACGGCGAGCCGGTCTTCGGCAAGCCGAGGGTGGTCCGCTGAGGGGCAGAGGCCAGAGGGATTCGGGCCGCGGCCACCGACCTCCGATCTCCGACCTCTGACCGCTGCTCTGCCAGGGAGTGAGGCATGCTTGGCGGCTACATGGGCAGGCTCTTGCGCGTCAACCTGACGGAGCGCCGGATCGCGGACGAGACCATCCCCGAGGCGACGCTGCGCGCCTACATCGGCGGCAGCGGCCTGGGCGCCCGCCTGCTCTTCGACGAGACGACCCGGACCACCGACCCCCTCGGACCGGAGAACCGCCTCCTGTTCCTGACCGGTCCCCTCACGGGCGTGACCATTCCCACCTCGGGGCGCCATGCCGTGATCGCCAAGTCCCCCCTGGGGATCTGGGGGGAGGCGGATTGCGGCGGGACCTTCGGGCACGAGCTGAAGCGCGCGGGGATTGACGGGATCATCTTCCAGGGACACGCCGAGCAGCCCCTGTATCTCTTGATCGCCGACGGGAAGGCCTCGCTGGAGGATGCCCGGGAACTGTGGGGCCGGGACACCTTCGAGACCCAGGACAGTATCCGCGCGCGCCACGGGGACCGGCTCATGGTGACGTGCATCGGGCCGGCCGGCGAGCGGCTGGCACCCATCGCCGCGATCATGCATGAGGGCCGGAATGGCCGCCCCGCCGCGCGTGGCGGCCTGGGCGCCGTGATGGGATCCAAGCGACTGAAGGCCATCGCCGTCACAGGGACGAAGCGGCCGGTGGTGGTTCACGACGACAAGCTGCGCCCCCTCGTCAAGCACATGACCCTCCGCATCAAGGAGCGGACCGCCTCCCTGCGGGACTACGGGACGGCCGGAGGGGTCCTCGCCTCCGAGGCCATCGGCGATCTCGCCATCCAGAACTGGCGGCGGGGGGCGTGGCGCGCGGGGGCCGAGAAGCTCTCGGGCGAGCGGATGGCCGAAACGATCCTGAGGGGCCACTACTTTTGCAAGGCCTGCACCATCGGCTGCGGCCGCGAGATCGAGATCGCGGAAGGACCCTACGCCGGCGTGAAGGGGGCCGGTCCGGAATACGAGACGCTGGGCGGCCTCGGCGCCATGTGCCTGGTGGATGATCTGCAGGCGGTGGCCAAAGCCAACGAACTCTGCAACCGCTATGGGATCGACACCATCTCCACCGGCGCCAGCATCGCTTTCGCCATGGAGGCGTTCGAGCGGGGGCTTCTCCGTGGAAGCGACACCGACGGCCTTGACCTCTCGTGGGGCAACGCGGAAGCGGTGATCGCACTGGTGGAGAAGATCGGGAGGCGGGAGGGCATCGGCGATCTCTTGTCCAACGGCGTGCGCTTCATGGCCCAAAGGCTGGGCGGCGAGGCATGGAAGTTCGCCGTGGAGGTGAAGGGCCTGGAGCTGGCGTACCACGATCCCCGGGCCCTGTCCAGCCTGGCGGCCGCCTACGCCACCTACAGCCGGGGCGCCTGTCACCGGAGCTACAGCCATTACCTCGAGCGGAATGCGCTCCCCGAGCTGGGCTTCGAGAAGCCCCTGGACCGGCACGCCACGGAACGGAAGGGCGTCGCCGCCGCCGTGATGCAGGACTACGGGGGCCTGTACAACTCGCTCAAGCTGTGCCAGTTCATCATGCGGGGGGTGAGGGTGCAAGAGGTGGTGGACTGCCTGAACTATGTCACCGGGTGGGACATGGACCTCGCCGAGTTCATGCGGGCGGGCGAGCGGGCCTCCAACCTGAAGCGGCTCTACAACGTCCGCCTGGGGATGAGCCGAAAGGAGGATACCCTGCCCCACCGGATCCAGCACGAGCCCCTTGCGGACGGCGGCGCGGCCGACTATCTGCCGGACCTGGAGGCCATGCTGGACGAGTACTACGCCTACCGGGGCTGGACGCACGAGGGAATTCCCACGCGAGCGAAACTCGAGGCGTTAGGCCTGGGCGCCGACGGGGCCAGCCTGGGCCTGTGACCCCCGGGCGATTCCCCACCTGGCCAGCTCGTTGCCCCGAGGAGGGCTGGCGGTGTCGTTGACTCTGGGTGCTTGCACCTACTCGTGGTTGTGGGATCTGCCACTGCAGGACGCGGTGCACCGGATCGCGGACATGGGGTTCACGTATTTCGAGTTGATGAGCACGCCGCCCCATTGCTGGCCGCGGGAGTGGTCGGCCGCGGACCGGGCCGCCTTCCGCCGGCTGTGCGAGTCCCGGGGCCTGCGGGTCACGTCGGTGAACCCGACCTTCCTGGACCTCAACATGGCGAGCCCGAACCCGGGGATCCGGAAGGAGAGCATCCTGCAGCTCCGGGAGACCGTCCAGCTCGCCCACGACATCGGGGCCGGAATCGTGGTCGCACCGGCCGGCAGGAAGCACGCGCTGATCGCCCCCGATCCGTCCTACCTCTGGGGCCTCGTCAAGGGGGCATTGGAGTCGCTGCTCCCGGACTGCGAGCGGCTGGGGGTGACCTTCGGCCTGGAGAACGGGTACACCGTGATTCACACCGCTGAGCTCATGGTGCGGATGTGCAAGGAAGTCGCGCACCCGAAATTGCGGCTTGTCTATGACGTGGCCAACGGGACCATGGTGGAATCGCCGCTGGACGGTCTGGAGACCGTCGCCAAGGACCTGGCCCTGCTGCATGTATCGGACACGGATGCCAAGGTCTGGGGGCACGACCGGATCGGGACGGGGGTCGTTGACTTCGCCGCGGTGACGGGGAAGGTGAAGCAGCTCGGCTACGCCGGCCCGACCATCCTGGAGATCGTGGACCGGCGGGCGCCCGACGAGAGCAACCGGGTCAGCCTGGAGCGCCTCCGGGCCCTGGGCTGGACGACCTGAGCGTCTCCGCGCGCTTTTGCCCGGACCGGCGAGGAAGGAGTGCGGCTGACCGGAGAAGCGACCATGGGCTCTATCCTTGTGACGGGGGGCGCGGGGTGGCTCGGCGCCGCGGTGGTGCGGCGGCTCGCCGCGCGGGGCGACCGGGTGGTCGTCCTGGACAACTTCCAAGCGGGCACTCCAGCGAACCTGGAAGGCCTCGGCCCCAACGTGCGTCTAGTCGCGGGCGACATCACCGATCTCGCCGGGCTGCTGCTGCTCATCAAGGAGCACCGGATCCAGCGGATCGTCCATGCCGCGGCCATCGTCAGCGTGGTCTCCTCCCTGGGGGCTCCCGCCCACGTGACGCGGGTGAACATCGGGGGGACGCTGAACGTCCTGGAGGCCATGCGACTCTTCGAGGTGGAGCGCACGGTCCACATCTCGTCCGAGGAGACCTACGGGGACTTTCGCTACGAGCCGGTTGACGAGGAGCACCCCCTGGCCCCCACCGCCCCCTACGGCATCAGCAAGGTCGCCTCGGAGGAGTTGGGACGGTTCTATCGCGCACAGCACCGGACCGATTTCATCAATGTCCGGACCTCGTGGGTGTACGGCCCGGGCCTTCCCCGCCTGCGCATCCCGCGCACGCTGATCGAGGCCGCGCTGGAGGGCCGGCCGCTCCACCTGCCCCGGGGCGGGGATGCCCGGATTGATCACACATACCTGGATGACTGCGTGGATGGGATTCTGCTGGCCCTGGACCATCCTTCGCACCCTTTTGATGTCTACAACATCGGCAGCGGCCAGAGCTGGAGCACGGCCGAGATGGTGGCCATGATCCGGGAACTCATCCCGGGCGCCGATCTCGGGGTGGGGCCGGGGCCGCACTGGTTCACGGAGACCATGATGGCGCCGAAGAAGGGCGCCCTGGACATCAGGCGGGCCCGCGAGGTCTTGGGGTACCAGCCGAAGTATGACCTCAGGGCGGGCCTGGCGGAGTACATCGCGTGGTTCCGTCGGGGCCAGCCGGCGACGGCGATCTGAGCGAGGGAGGGGTCCATGGCAGAGCCCGCGAAACCCAAGGCGAAGATCATGCGAGTGGAGGAGGCCTTCTGGGAGCAGCCGCCGGGGCACTACGAGGCCTTTTCCAAGATGCTGGTGCACCCGAGCAACGCGGCCACGAAGTACTTCGACTTTCGGATCTCCAGCTACCAGCCCAAGGGCTACGCCGAGGTCCACGTCCACGAGGTGGCCGAGAACATCTACTATATCCTTCGGGGTAAGGGGATCGTGGAACTGGACGGTGAGAGGCACCTGGTGGAGCCCCACATGGTCATCCACATCCCCCCAGGGGTGCGGCACGGAATCTTCAACACCGGGCTGGAGGACCTCGTCTTTCTCGTGGTGGCCTCTCCGCCATCCGACATGCCCGAGGTCCGGCCAACGGGCGGTCGCGCGACGTGAGCCTCTTCCCGTCGCGATGCGGGTGCAAGGCGGCGGCCGGACCGGGCGGAGGCCAGAGGCTCCGGGGAAGAGATCCGGGCGAGGAGGCGGCACGTCATGGCGAGTTGGGAGCGCAAATTGGGGCTGATCGTTCCCTCGTGGAACACGGTCATGGAGTACGAGTTCGAGCGCATGGCGGTCCCTCGCATGTCCGTGCACACGATGCGGATCCCCCACACGGCCGATACGGAGGAGAACCTCACCTGGATGGGGACCCAGGTGCCGGCCGCCGCCAAGCTCCTGGCCCACGCCAGGGTGGGCGTGATCTGCTACGGGTGCACGGCCGGGGGGTTCCTCAAGGGGCCGGGCTACGACCGCGACATCATCGGGGCCATCGAGGCCGAGACCGGCATTCCCGGGGTGGCCACGGCCGCGGCCGTGGTGGATGCCCTCCGCGCCCTGGCGGCGGAACGGGTGAGCGTGGCCTCGCCGTACGAGCCCTGGCTGAACCAGCGGCTGCAGAGCTATCTGAAGGAATGCGGGTTCGAGGTGCGGGCCATCAAAGGATTCGGCACCCAGGCCCATGCCAGCTTCACCCCGGAGCAGAATGCCGCCCTGGTGGCCGAGGTTGACCGGGCCGAGGCGCAGGCCGTCTTCATCAGTTGCACCAACTTTCGCACCCTGGAGATCATCGAGCCGCTGGAGCAGAAACTGGGGAAGCCGGTGGTCACCAGCACCTCGGCCTCCATGTGGAAGATGCTTCGCCGTTTGGGGGATTCCCGGGAGATCCGGGGGGCCGGGCGGCTCTTGCGGGAGGCCTGAGGCGGGCCGGAAGGCAGGGGCAGCGGGCCGCTTCGGCAGCGGGGGATCGGAACCGATGCGCGCGGGTGAGGGCGGGGCCGGGTGGGACCAGGAATACGACCTGGTGGTCCTGGGTGCGGGGGCGGGCGGCATGACCGCGGCGCTGGTCGCGGCGATCGAGGGCCTGCGGCCCCTCTTGATCGAAAAGAGCGATCAGGTCGGCGGGACCACGGCCTATTCTTCCGGGACCGTCTGGATCCCCGACAATCCCGAGCAGCGGCGTCTCGGCATGACCGGCGACGCCGAGGCGGCGCGGGTCTACCTGGACGCCCTGGTGGGCGCGCGGGCGGAGCGCGCCCTTCGGGAGGCCTTTCTGGCGGCGGGATCCGAGATGCTGCAGTACCTCGAGCGCCACACCGACATCCGCTTCCAGCCCTACATGAGCCAGCCGGATTACCGCCAGGAGCTGCCCGGGGCGGGCCAGGGAGGGCGATCGCTGGAGCCGCTGCCCTTCGATGGGCGTAGGCTGGGAAGGGACTTCGACCGGGTGCGCTGGCCCATCCCCGAGCTCATGCTCTTCGGCGGGATGATGGTCACCCGCGGCGAGGTGGCGCGGCTGCTCCGCATCGGGAGAAACCTGGACTCCTTCCTGCTGGGCGCGCGGCTCTGCGCGCGCTATGCCGCCGATCGCCTGCGCTTCAAGCGCGGGACGCGACTCGTCCTGGGCAATGCCCTGGCGGCGAGGCTCTTCAAGAATCTGCTGGATCGGGGGGTCCCGATCTGGTTCAACGCCAGGACCGGGCGGCTCCTCCGGGAGGACGGGCGGGCCTGCGGTCTCATCGTCCGGCGGGAGGGCTCGGAGGTGCGGGTGCGCGCGCGCTGCGGAATCGTCCTGGCGGGCGGAGGCTTCCCCGCGAGCCCGGAACTGCGCGAGCGCTACCTTCCCAGGCCGGTGGCACAGCACACCTCGGCCTACGCGGGATGCGTCGGGGAGACGCTGCGCCTGGCCCAGGAGATCGGCGGCTCGCTGGGCTGCGCGGGGGAGGATAACGCCTTGTGGTTCCCTGCCTCGATCGCGAGGCGCAAGGATGGCTCGACCGCGGTCTACCCCCACATCGTCCTGGACCGGGGGAAGCCGGGGCTGGTGGCCGTCAACGCGGCGGGACGACGCTTTACCAACGAGGCCGTGGCGTACCACGAGTTCGTCCGGGCCATGTATCGCGCCCACCGGTACGTCCCGAGCATCCCTGCCTGGCTGGTCTGCGACCGGCGGTTCCTCTGGAAGTACGGTCTGGGGATGATCAGGCCCCTGACACCCGTCTTGACGGGGTGGATCGCCAGCGGCTACCTTCACGCCGCGGACTCGGTGGAAGCCCTCGCGCACAGGATTGGCGTGGACGCCGCCGGCCTGGTCGAGACGATTCGGGCCCACAACGAGTTCGCCCGGACCGGCGTGGATGCCGAGTTCGGCAAGGGTGGCAACGCCTACGATCGGGCCACGGGCGATCCCCGCCACGCGCCCAACCCGTGCCTCGGGCCCATCCAGAGGCCGCCCTTCTGCGCCGTGGCGGTCCTCCCCACGCCGCTGGGGACGAGCCTGGGGCTGCGGACCAACGGGCAGGCCCAGGTGCTCGACGGCTCGGGCCAGCCGATCCCGGGGCTGTACGCGTGCGGCAATGACCAGCATTCCGTTTTCGGCGGGGAGTACCCTGGAGCTGGTGCGCAACTGGGGCTCGCCATGACCTTCGGGTATCTGGCGGCGCGGCACGCCGCAGCCACCGCCGAGCCATGAGGTCCCGGGGATTTGGCCGGACCGAGGCCCGAGCGGGTGAGGCTCCCATGGCAGATCTGACCCGCGTCTATGATGTCCTGATCGGGGGGGGTGGAAACGCCGCCCTGTGCGCGGCCATCACCGCGCGGGAGCGGGGGGCAAGTGTCCTGGTGCTCGAATGCGCCCCCCGGGTCTTTCGCGGGGGCAACAGCCGGCACACCCGCAATTTGCGGTACATGCACCTGCAGGGCGATGGGATCATGACGGGGGCGTATCCGGAGGAGGAGTTCTGGGAAGACCTCTGGCGCGTGACCCAGGGGAACACGGACGAGGCCCTGGCGCTTCTCACCATCCGGCAGTCGGCCGATCTCGGGGCCTGGATGAAGGCCCACGGGGTTCTCTTCCAGCCAGCCATCGGCAGCACGCTCCATCTGGGGCGGACCAACGCCTTCTTCCTGGGCGGCGGCAAGGCCCTCGTCAACGCCTACTACCGCGCGGCGGAGAGGCTCGGCGTGCAGATCGCTTATGAGACGGAGGTGCACGAGCTGAACATTCGCGAGGGGGTATTTGTTTCGGCCGTCGTCCTGCAAGCGGGTCAGCCGCGCGAGGTGCGGGCGAAGACGTTCGTGGCGGCCGCCGGCGGGTTCGAGGCCAATATCCCGTGGCTCAAGGAGTGCTGGGGGGCGGCCGCGGACAACTTCATCATTCGGGGCAGCCCCTACAACACGGGCCGCGTCCTGCGGCTCCTCCTGGACAGAGGGGTGAAAGCGGTCGGAGACGCGCGTCAGTGCCATGCGGTGGCGGTGGATGCCCGGGCGCCCAAATTCGACGGGGGCATCGTGACCCGGCTGGACTGCATCCCCTTCGGCATCGTGGTCAATACGCACGCGGAGCGCTTCTACGACGAGGGCGAGGATTTCTGGCCCAAGCGCTACGCGGTCTGGGGACGGCTGGTGGCCCAGCAGCCCGACCAGATCGCGTACGTCATCTTCGACTCGAAGGTCCTGGGCCAGTTCATGCCGCCGGTGTTTCCGCCGGTGGTGGCCGACTCCATTCGCGAGTTGGCCGGGGCGATCGGGCTCCCCCCCGAGGCGCTGGAAGCCACGGTCACCCGGTATAACCGCGCCGTGCGGGCGGGGGCGTTCGACCCGGCGACCCTGGACAGTTGCGGCACGCAGGGTCTCGATCCCCCCAAGAGCCATTGGGCGCTTCCCCTGGATCGGCCGCCGTTTCACGCGCACGCGCTGCGGCCAGGGATCACCTTCACCTATCTCGGGGTCGGCGTGGACGCGCGGGCCCGAGTCCTCATGGCGGATGGGGGGCCGGCGGCCAACCTGTATGCGGCCGGAGAGATCATGGCGGGAAACGTCCTCGGCCGGGGATATCTGGCGGGGTTCGGCATGACGATCGGGAGCGTGTTCGGTCGGATCGCCGGACGGGAGGCGGCTGCCCATGCCGTTCGCTGATCCCGTCAAGGAGGCCGAGCGGTTGCTGGTCATCTGCAACGCCTGCCGCTACTGCGAGGGACACTGTGCGGTCTTTCCCGCCATGGAACTGCGAACGGCGTTCCCCCGCAACGATCTCATCTATCTGGCGAACCTGTGCCATAGCTGCGGGGCCTGCTACCACCATTGCCAGTATGCCCCGCCGCACGAATTTTCCATCAACATCCCGAAGACATTCGCGGAGCTTCGGGAGCAGAGCTACCGGCGCTACGCCTGGCCGGGGCCCCTGGCAGTCCTGTTCGAGCGGAGTGGCGCGGCGACCGCCCTCCTCACGCTGCTCGGGTCCGGGCTGCTCTTGCTGCTCACCCTGGCGGGCGTGCCGGCCGCCACGCTGTGGAGGAGCCACGTGGGGCCCGGCGCCTTCTATGCGGTCGTCCCCCACCACCTGATCGTTGCCCTGTTCGGGGCCGTCTCGCTGTACGGCCTGGGGGTGCTGGCGGTGGGGGCCGCCCGCTTCTGGCGGGAGATGGGGGAGCGAGCGCGAGAGGGTCTGCGGGTCCGGATCCTCGCGCGCGCCCTCTGGGACACGCTGCGGCTCCGCTACCTCGATGGCGGCGGGGGCGGCTGCACCTACCCGCAGGAGGCCCCCTCGTTCGCCCGACGATGGTTCCACCATCTGACCTTTTACGGCTTCCTCCTCTGCTTCGCCTCGACCAGCGTGGCGGCCCTCTATGAATCCGTGTTCCACTGGGTGGCGCCGTACGCGCTCCTGAGCCTGCCGGTCATCCTCGGGACCGTCGGCGGCATCGGCCTGCTCATCGGGCCGGTCGGACTGCTCTGGTTGAAGGGGCGGAGCGATCCCGTGCCAAACGCTCGCGATCGGTTCGGCCTGGATGTCGCCTTCCTCCTCATGCTGTTTCTCACCAGCCTCACGGGCCTGGTCCTGCTGGCCCTGCGGGAGAGTTCCGCCATGGGCGTCTTGCTCATCCTGCACCTCGCCTTCGTGCTGGGGCTGTTCCTGACGATCCCGTATGGGAAGTTCGTCCACGCCATCTACCGATTTGCGGCGCTCGTCCGCTACGCCATGGAGTGCTCGCGACCGGCTCGCAAGATCGGTGCAGGGTAGGGAAAGGCACGCGGACCCTTCCCAGGGGCGCGGTTTTGTGGTAGGGAAGGGGGCGTCACGGCGGGGTGGCGTCCGGCGGACCCGGGTGCAGGGAGGGGTGCAATGGCCGACGAGCTGAAAGTCGGGCTGACCTTCGAGAAGACGATCACCGTCGAGGAAAGTCACACCGCGAGGCATCTCGCCGGCAAGGGGATCCGGGTGTTCTCCACGCCCGAGATGGTCCGGTTGATGGAAGAGTGCGCCCTGGAGGGCGTCTTGCCATACCTGCAGCCGAATCAGAACACCGTGGGGATCCGGGTGGAGATGCGCCACCTGGCCGCCACGCCGGTGGGCATGCGGGTGAGGGCCCGCTGCACCCTGGTGGAGATCGACCGGCGCCGGCTGGTCTTTCGGGCCGAGGTCCACGACGAGCTGGAGAAGGTGGGGGAGGGGGCGAACGAGCGCTTCATCGTGGACCGGGAGACGCACGAGCAGCGCATCGGGGAGAAGCTGGCGCGCTGGAAGGCGAAGGCTTGAGCTGGAGAGCGATGCATGCTCCCCCGCTCGAGGTTGCCCGGATGCAACGATACAGCCGCCTGAGGCGATTGGGCCTCGCCCGATCGTGGGGGGTCCATTCCACCCAGGAAAGATAATCACCCGTCCGCGGATGGATACACGGTCCGTGCGCCCCGCCCTCCTGCGGCCGTCCCCGTCGAAGTTCCCCGCGCCGCGCTCCCATGCCTCGCCGGGGTTCGGCCGACCTCACCTCCTCGATCGTAAAGAATCCTGAAGACTCCGGGAAGCGGGGAGGGTGTGCCGGATGGACGCAGCCTCACCGGGCCGTCGGCCCCCGCGGTGTGCACGTTCGGCCCAGCATTTCCCGGCCCGACCGCTACCCGCACTGACGTGCCGCGACACACGCATTCCATCCCCCGTGCGAGCGGAGCGTAACGGCTCGAATCCCGTGGCCCGCGGCGGCTCGAGGCTCGCCGCGCCCAGCCTGACGAAATTCGTCGACCCGTCGGGTACGTGGGTCGCATCCGTTTTCGTCCCGGGAGTCACGCCGGCTGCCCCGCCCCCCTGTTTCGCAGGAGGCCTAACCGGGTCTTGGTGGACCGGGGCAGCGGGCCACCATCTCGTTGGAGGAGGAGCCATGCAACCCGCGGGGGATGACCGGAACTGTCTGTGCCGCAGGGGGGCCGTCGCGGCCGTGGCGCTCTGCTGGATTCTTGTCGCGCCGTGGTTTGTGCGCGGCGCCTCGGCCGCCGCCTTTCCCTGGCGGCAGTTCGAGGGCACCACGCTCCGCGTCCTCTTGAGCCAGAGCCACTGGCAGCAGGTGAGCGCGTCTTATTTTCCCGAGTTCGAACAGCTCACGGGGATGCGGCTGGCCGTCGAGGTGCACCCCCAGAGCCGGCTCTGGGACCTCCTCGAGACCGGCCTCAAGGAACGCGGGCGGGTGGACGTGTTCATGACGGTTCCCGCGCTCGACGGCCGGCGGTACCTTCGCGCCGGGGGCGTCCAGCCGGTGAACGCCTACCTGCGGGACCGGGGCCTCACGGCTCCGGATTTCCAGTGGGAGGACTTCCTGCCTCGCGCCCGCGCCGCCATGGAGGCCGATGGCGCCGTCCTGGGCCCCCCGGTGATGGGGGAGCACCTGGCGCTCTTGTACCGGAAGGACCTGTTCAAGGAGTACAAGCTGTCCGTCCCCCGGAACCTGGATGCGCTGGAGGCGGCCGCCCACTTCCTCCACAAAGCGCCCATGGCGGAAGGCGGGGCTCGCGGCGTGGGGATCGTGGGTCGTGGCAACGGGGCGTTCGCAACCTCGATCTACGCCGGGATCCTGCACGCCATGGGGGGGACCTGGCTGGACCAGGGTCGCAGGCCGACGGTCAGCCGGCCGGAGAGCGTGGCTGCGCTCCGGCTACTCGGGCATCTGCTGGGGCGGTACGGTCCGCCCGACGTGACGGAGTTCGGGTGGCAGGAGGCCTCGGCCCTCTTCCTCGAGGGGAAGGCGGCCATGTACATCGAGGGCAGCTCGATCTATCCGATCATCGAGCGGTCCGGGGCATCCCGTGTGGCGGGCAAGGTGGGGTACGCCGTCTTCCCCGCCGGTCCCGCCGGCCCGGGGACCACCCTGGCCGTCCGGGGACTCGCCATCGGCCGCCAGAGCGCGAACCCCAAGGCCGCCTGGCTGTTTCTCCAGTGGGCCGTCAGCCCGAAGATGGTCCAGCGGGCCCTCGTCAGGGGCGTGCTGGTCGCGAGGGAATCCCCGTGGAAGGATCGGTCCCTGTACGACGGCGAGATCCCCGAGGACCTGGCCCAGTCGTTCCTCCAGGCGGGCCAGATCGGCACCCCGGAGTGGGCGCCGCCGCTGGTGGCCGTGACGGCGGCCAGGGAGGCCGTGGGCAAGGCCATCACCGCCGCCATTCGCGGCGAGGATGTCCAGGCGGCCGCGGAAGCGGCAGCGCGTCGGCTGACCGAGATCCTGATGGCCACAGAGGGCCTGGAGGCGGGCTCGGCCCGGACCGGTTCCTGACATCTCGGGGCGCGGATGCGCCTTTGCACGCTGCGAACTCACGAGTACTGCCCAGGAGGTCGCTGGGATGGGAAGAGCACGACGGGGCCGGAGGGCACCTTGACCGCCACCGGGTGCCCGCAGGGATGGCCGGGGAGGAGTGCTGGTTGCTCC
>JBBIQE010000079.1:0-15935 GCA_037442485.1 Methylomirabilis sp. (SeqCode) | reverse complement strand
CAAATCCCAGTAGTTGTAGCAGAAACATAATTATCTTAGCGGCAATGACCTAAAAGGTAGCTTTGTGAAAAGCCCGTTTCGCCCTCGTAAAATAGGCTCTCCATAGCCGTTATTCAGGATTTTTTTTCAAAGCCGATGAACCAATGTCGCAGCGCGTGCCCCGACGAGTAGGGGAGTGAAAGCGTTACAGTCCACTCTTGATTTGGTCAGAACAAGCGAGAACCGCGACCCCATTGAAGCGGCGCATCCAATCACGAAGTTGCTGCGATCCTGTTCTGCGCGGCCTCAGAGCCGTGGGCCCATTGGGCCTTGCCAGCCCACTGGTACTTGTTGGCTTTGTGAGTAGTATTGCGGCGTCCAGTGAAGGCTCTGGGGGTTTGATCCACATTCCCGGCGGTGCCCGAGGCCGGGGAGTGGCGTGTTGGACATCGGATGCACGGGGTTCAGTGACTGAAGGGGAACGCAGGGCCCCTAGCCGGACGCCACGGTCAGGCAGAGCCATCCGTCCTCGATCCGGCGTGCCCGAAGGTGCAGGCCAGCCGCATGGATCGCGTGGGTCACGCGGCCTTCGTCCTCCGGAGTGATCCCCGTGACGACAAGGGCACCGCCCGGCGCGAGCAGACGTGCCAGGGGGGCGAAGAGGGGGCAGACCGTTCGCGTATCAAGGTTGGCCAAGATCAGGTCGAAGCGGGAGCCGGCCTCGATCACCTCGATCCCCCCGCAGCGGATCTCGACATGGGGAGCGACGCTGTGACGCCCGAGATTGCGCCGGGCGGCCTCGCAGGCCTCGAGGTCGGTGTCAATCGCCAGGACCCACGAGGCCCCCAGGACGGCGGCAGCGATGGCGAGGATCCCGGTTCCGGTGCCCACGTCGAGGGCGACCGGCCCTTTCCGTCCCTGCCAGCCGGCCAGGAAGGCCTCGACCGCCTCCAGGCACATCCGCGTCGTGGCATGGTGGCCGGTCCCGAAGGTCATGGCCGGGTCAATCCGGATGACGAGGCGGTCGAGGTGGAACGGGCCTTCTTCCCACGGGGGGACGATCAGCAGGCGGCGGCCCACGGCAAGGGGCTTGAAGCCCTCCTTCCATTTCCGGCCCCAATCCTCGAGCGGGAGCTCGCGAACGCTGATCGCACCATCCGCCCCCGGCAGCCCCAGCGCCAGGAGCGATGCCTGGTAGCGCCTGAGCTTCTCTCGCAGCGGATCCACGCGGAGCGAGCCGGGAAAGCTGGCCCGGATCAGGATCCCGGGCGGCTGGCCCGGGAGATCCTCGGTGACGAGGCCGAGCGCGCCTTCCGAGAAGAGGAAGTCGCTCAGCGCCTCCTCGGTCTCGGCCGTCGCAGCGACACTCACCTCGAGGTACGTGCCTGCCATTCTTCGCCACCCTGGGCCAGGGGCCACCGTGACTTTATCAAAAACCGGCGCCTCTGCAACCCGTGCTTTCATCTGGTAAGCTGTCCGCCCGGCCCATTGGGCCGGGCACGTCCTCTCCTCCGTCCTCATTCCGGCGGAAGGCGAAATCCGGTGCGCCAGGATTCTGGACCCCGGTTTTCGCCGGGGTGATAACCTGGGATGGCTCCCGAGACTGAACGCCCACTATCTCTCTTGACCGGACGCGCCACCTGGGATAAGTAGGGATTCCCGGGTGGCTTTCGGTCTTGGTTTTTGGGCGCTGGGCGCGCAAAAAGCATCGGGTGCCAAGCGGCGCCGCCAGAGGGAAGGGAGGCGGATCCCATGGGGCTGAGGACGCCTGAGCAGTATGTCGCCTCGCTGCGGGATGGCCGGACGGTCTTCTACAAAGGCGAGCGGGTTCCCGACGTCACGGCGCACCCGGTCATCCAGGTGGCCATTGATCACGCCAGCATTGATTACCGCATGGCCGAGGACCCGAACTGGAAGGATCTGGCCACCGTCCAGGACGAAGAGACGGGTCAGCTCATCAGCCGCTACTACCGTCTCCCCAGGACCAGCGAGGACCTGCTCAAACGGAGCGCCCTGATCGAGCAGGCCACCCGCCTGGGCCGGACCCTGGTCGTCCTGATCAAGGAGATCGGGAGCGACGCCCTCTTCGCCCTGCACATCCTGGCCAAGCAGATGGACGACAAGC
The DNA here is from genome assembly GCA_037442485.1 of Methylomirabilis sp. (SeqCode). GTDB lineage: Bacteria > Methylomirabilota > Methylomirabilia > Methylomirabilales > 2-02-FULL-66-22 > 2-02-FULL-66-22. The sequence goes on along the minus strand of JBBIQE010000079.1, from coordinate 13,831 downwards.
TCGGGACGAAGTACCTGGAGCGGGTGCGGCGGTACCACGCGTACTGCCGGGACAACGATCTGGCGCTGGCCGTGGCCCAGACCGACGTGAAGGGCGACCGGAGCCTCCCGCCCTCCGAACAGGCCGACCCCGACCTGTACGTCCGCATCGTGGGGGAGAGCGCCGAGGGCATCCGTGTTCGGGGCGCCAAGGTGCATACCTCCGTCTCCACCAACGCCAACGAGATCATCGTCCTGCCCACCCGGGCCCTCGCCGAAAAAGACCGGGACTACGCCGTGAGCTTTGCCGTCCCGGCGAATGCCAAGGGCCTGACCCTCATCGCCGCCCCCTACGGGGCCGCCCGGATGGATGCCTTCGACCATCCCATCAGCGGCCGGCACCGGATGATGGAGACCCTCACCGTCTTCGACGATGTCCTGGTGCCGTGGGACCGGGTGTTCCTGAAGGGCGAATGGCAGTTCGCGGGGCCGCTGGCCCTCACCTTCGTCGAGTTCCACCGGTTCACGGCCATCTCGTACAAGCTGCCCCTGGTAGACCTGCTGGTGGGGTGCGCGCGGCTCATGGCCGAGTACAACGGGCTGGAGAAGGTCTCCCATGTTCGGGAAAAGCTGATCCACCTGATCAGCTACGCCGAGACGCTGCGGGCCCTCACCCACCACGCGGCGCGGGAGTGCCGCATGGCGGCGCCGGGCATCGCCGTCCCCAACCCGATGCTGGTCAACATCGCCAAGCATCATTTCGCCAGCCACTACCACCAGGCGGTCCAGTGGGTCCAGGACGTGAGCGGTGGCCTCACCGTCACCGGGCCCTCGGGCCGGGACCTCCAGAGTCCGGAGATCGGTCCGCTGGTGAAGAAGTACCTGGCGGGCAGGAAGGGGATCGCCGGAGACAAGCGCCTGCGGGCCTTCAAGATGGTCCGCGACCTCACCGCGTCCGACTTCGGGGGGTACCAGGAGGTGCTGGCGGTTCACGCCGAAGGGTCCATCGAGGCGGAGAAGCTGGCGATCTTCCGTTCCTACGACTCCCGGGGTGCCTACGAGTACGCGAAGTGGGTGGCGGGGATCCAGGACGAGGAATGACCACACCCCAATGACCAATGAGCAAACAGCACTCCGCCTCCTGCGGCAACGAGTGGTGTTCCGGATCGGGATCGGGAACCCATGGGGATTTGGGAATTGGTAATTGGTCATTAGCGTGAACGATCTGTTCCGGCTGGACGGGCAGCGGGTGCTGGTGACGGGCGCCTCCAGCGGCCTGGGGCGGCACTTCGCCACCACGCTGGCCAGGGCGGGCGCCGCGGTCACCCTGGCGGCCCGGTCGGCCGAGCGGCTGGCCGAGGCGGTCGAGGAGATCCGGGCCTGGGGGGGCAAGGCCGTGCCCGTCATCCTCGACGTCACGGATGCATCCAGCGTCCGCGACGCGGTGGCGAGGGCGGAGGCAGAACTCGGCCCCATCACGACGCTCCTCAACAATGCCGGCGTCGTGGTGAGCAAGCCCCTGCTCGAGCACGACGAGAGCGATTGGGACCGGGTGATGGACACGAACCTGAAGGGGGCCTGGCTGGTCGCAAAGGAAGTGGCCGGTCGCATGGTCGCCAGAGGCGAGGGCGGCAACATCATCAACATCGCCTCCATTCTCGGCTTCCGCGTCGTCGGGGGCCTCCCCGAGTACTGCGCCTCCAAGGCGGGGCTGATCCAGCTCACCCGGGCGATGGCGCTGGAGCTGGCGCGACACCGGATCCGGGTGAACGCCATCGCGCCCGGCTACATCCGGACGGACCTGAATCGGGAGTTCTTCCAGACCGAGGCCGGGCAGGCCCTGATCCGGCGGATCCCGCAGCGGCGCGTGGGAGAGCCGAGCGACCTGGACGGCGCGCTGCTGCTCCTGGCCTCCGAGGCCTCGCGGTACATGACGGGGGCGGTCATCACGGTGGACGGCGGCCACCTGGTGAGCGGGCTGTGAGGGTGGGATCGGCTCCCGAGGGCCGATCCTGGTGCCCGGTCTGTGGCGAGCGAGGGTGGGGAGCGATGAATCCGTACGAGGTGGACCTGGATCGGGGGCCGGCGAATTATGTTCCGCTGACCCCGCTGTCCTTCCTGGCGCGGTCTGTGGCGAGCGAGGGTGGGGAGCGATGAATCCGTACGAGGTGGACCTGGATCGGGGGCCGGCGAATTATGTTCCGCTGACCCCGCTGTCCTTCCTGGCGCGGTCTGCGGCGGTCTATGCGACGAAGCCTGCGGTCATCCACGGGGAGCGCGCCTTTACCTATGCGGAGTTCTACGCGCGCTGCCGGCGGCTGGCCTCGGCCCTGGCCCGCCGCGGGATCGGCGTCGGCGACACGGTGGCCATCCTGGCGCCCAATGTCCCGGCCATGCTGGAGGCTCACTACGGCATCCCCATGGCGGGCGCCGTCCTGAACGCCCTCAATTACCGGCTGGATCCCAAGTCCATCGCCTTCATCCTGGAGCACGGCGAGGCCAAGCTCCTCATCGCCGACGCGGAGTATGGCGAGACCGTCGCCCAGGCGCTGCGCCACATCGGCCGCAGCATCCCGGTGATCGCCGTTGATGATCCATCGTATGCGGGGGAGCGGGGCGGAAAGCCTCCGGGCGAGAAAGAGTACGAGGCCTTCCTCGAGGAGGGCGACCCGGATTTCGACTGGCCGCGGCCCGCGGACGAGTGGCAGGCGATCTGCCTGCTCTACACCTCGGGGACAACCGGCAATCCCAAGGGGGTGGTGTACAGCCACCGGGGCGCCTACCTGAACGCCCTGGGCAACGCGCTCACCTTTGGCCTCACACCGCGCTCCGTCTACCTGTGGACGCTTCCCATGTTTCACTGCAGCGGCTGGTCGTATACCTGGGCGGTGACGGCCGTGGGCGGCACCCACGTGTGCCTGCGACGGGTGGACCCGGCCCTGATCTTCCCGGCCATCAAGCGGCACGGGGTCACCCACATGTGCGGGGCGCCCATCGTCCTCTCGATGCTCATCCACGCACCGGCCGAGGCGCGCGTGCCCTTCGACCACATCGTGGAGGTGGCGACGGGCGGGGCGGCACCCCCCTCGACGGTCGTGGCGGCCATGGAGTCTATGGGATTCCGGGTGACGCACCTGTACGGCCTGACGGAGACGTACGGCCCCTCCACGGTCTGCGCCTGGCAGGCGGAGTGGGACGGGCTGGGGGCGCAGGAGCGAGCGGCCCGCATGGCCCGGCAGGGTGTCCGGTATCCGACCATGCAGGACATGATGGTCGCGGACCCGCTGACCCTGGCGCCGGTGCCGCAAGACGGCCGGAGCATGGGCGAGGTCATGTTTCGCGGCAACACCGTGATGCGGGGCTATCTCAAGAACCGGGCCGCGACGGCGGAGGCGTTCCGCGGGGGCTGGTTTCACACCGGGGATCTCGCCGTCTGGCACCCGGACGGCTACATGGAGGTGAAGGACCGCTCCAAAGACATCATCATCTCCGGCGGGGAGAACATCTCCTCCATCGAGGTCGAGGAGGTGCTGTACCGGCACCCGGCCGTGATGGAGGCGGCGGTGGTCGCCCGCCCCGACGAGAAATGGGGCGAGACCCCGTGCGCCTTCGTGACGCTCAAACCCGACGCCGAGGCCGTTTCCGCCGAGGAGCTGATCCGGTGGTGCCGCGAACACCTGGCCCGCTTCAAGGTGCCGAAGCACTTCGTCTTCGGCCCCCTGCCCAAGACCGCAACCGGCAAGATCCAGAAGTACGTCCTGCGGGACAGGGCGAAGGCGGTCGAATAGGGGGTCGGCGGGTCAGGGGAAGCGGCCCTCTTTCTGCCAGCGCAGGAACTGGATGAGGAAGGCGTCGCGGCGCGCCCGGACCTGCTGCGCCTTCTCCGGCGTCCAGGCGAGGAAGCCCCGGCCGCTTTTCACCCCCAGCTCGCCTTTCGCGACTTTCTCCTGGTGGAGGCGGCCCGCCTCCTTGACGGTGCTGAGGTCGGGGAGAACGTAGTCCTGCACGGCCTTCACCAGATCCAGCCCCACCATGTCGGCGTGCTCGAAGACCCCGTAGACCGGCAGCCGCAGGCCCACGCCCGTCTTCACCGCCAGGTCCACGTCTTCGGCCGTGGCGATGCCCTCCTGGACGATGTTCACGCACTCGCGGATCATGGCATGCTGGATCCGGTTGCCGAGCTGCCCCGGCCGGTCGTGGTGGACCATCACGGGGACCTTGCCGCAGGCGTGCAGCAGGGCCATGACCTCTTCCGCGATTCGGGGACTCGTCCACCTGGAGACCGACACCTCGACCAGCGGCATCAGGTGCGGGGGGTTCCAGAAGTGGGTGGTGAGGATCCGCTCGCGGCGCGTGGACTTCTCGGCGATGGCGGTGATGCTGATCCCCGAGGTGTTGGAGCAGAGGATGGCCTCAGGGGCCGCCCGGTCCAGCCGCGCGAAGAACGCCTGCTTGAGGGCCAGGTCCTCGGGGATGGATTCGACGAAAAGCTGGGCGGTCGCAGCGGCGGCCTCGGGATCGGTCGAAGGGGACAACCGGGTCGCGGCGTCCCTGGCCTGGGCGGGATCGGCGAGGCCATTTTTCGCCAGCACGTCGATGAGGGACCTGGCCGTGGCCACCCCGTTGGCCGCACCCTCGGCCGTGCGGCTGACGAGGGTGGCCTGGCGCCCCGCCAGGGCAAAGGTGGCAGCGATGCCAGGGCCCATCATGCCGGTCCCGGCCACCGCGACGTGACGGACATCCATGGTGGACTCCCTTTCCATTGGACAGGCCAGACCGCCCACCGACAACGGCGAACCGGGCGCTCGAGTCTATCGGCCCTCGGTTGTCGGTCGTCTGGTCCCAGATTTTTCAGTGCGCGTCAGCGCTGGCGGATGCGGAAGTTGCCCTCGGCGTCGTTGTAGCGCTCGGTCTGCACCCCCTCCAGGACGGTGAGGCTCACCTCGGCCCGGTAGGCCACGATGCTGCCGGGCTCCAGGTGGCCGATGTAGGTCTGCTTGCTGTCCCAGTCGAAGACCGTGATATGGGCGTGGACGTCGCCGCCGATGACGGAGCCCTGGACGCTCGCCAGCTCGATCGGGCCGGTGAAGTTCCAGTACTTGTCCTGAGGGGGGAAGCCCGTGGTGGTGATGGTATGCAGGTGCACGCGCTGAAAGGAGCCGATCCCGCCCGTGATGGCGGCGGTGTCAATCTGCTCCTTCTTCACCACCTCCTGCAGACCTTCGAGCAGCCGATCGTCCCGATCGAACATCACCAGGATCGTGCGGGGAGTCGCTTTGGACACGAAGTACTGCATGGTGACCCTCCTTGCCTTCCTGACGGTTTTCCGATTTGGTTCTTGCGCGTCAGCGCAAGCACCGGGTGTCAGCCTTTCAACGCCCCGGCGGTCAGGCCGGAGACGAAGTAGTCCATGAAGAAGGAGTAGAGCAGGGCCACGGGGACGGAGCCCACCAGCGAGGCCGCCATCAGCTCGCCCCAGAAGTAGGCATCCCCCCGGATGAGTTCCGTGGGCACGGCCACCGACATGGTCTTCTGGGTCGTGGCGGAGACGAAGGTCAGGGCATACACGAACTCGTTCCAGGACAGGGTGAAGCTGAACATCCCGGAAAAGACGATCCCGGGAATGGCCACGGGCAGGACGATCCGCACCAGGGCGCCGGCACGGCTGCAGCCGTCGATCATGGCGCACTCCTCCATGTCCCGGGGGATGGACTTGAAGTAGGCGATGAGCATCCAGGTGCAGAAGGGGACGAGGAACGTGGGGTAGGTGGCCACCATGGACCAGATCGTGTTGGACAGCCCCAGCCGCTGGACGACGCTGGCCAGGGGAATGAAGAGCAGGGTGGTCGGCACCAGATAGGTGATGAAGGTCGCCAGGCCGAAGGCCTCGGCGCCCGGGAACCTCAGGCGGGCCAGGGCGTATCCGGCCATCACGCCCAGGGTGAGGGAGATGAAGGCGGCGAGGGCGGAGACGACAAAGCTGTTCCAGAGCCAGCGCAGGGCCGCCGTCTTCCGAAACAGCTCGCGGAACTGTTCCAGGGTCGGCTGCTCGATCCACAGCCGCTTGGCCTGCAGGTTGTACAGCTCCCGGTTGGCCTTGAAGGCGCTGATGGTCATCCAGTAGAAGGGGAACAGGGCGAAGAACAGGAACGCGGCCAGAGGCAGGTAGAGTCCCAGGATTCGTTTGAGCCCGCGGTGGACCCGGCGTCGCATCTGCTCCTCCTATTCTCGCCGCAGGTAGTGCAGCAGGCCGATGATCACCACCAGGAGGGCCGGGAAGAGAAACAGCGAGATGGCCGAGCCCTCGCCGATCCGGCCGGCCACCAGCGCAACGTCGTAGGCCATGGTGGCGAAGATCTGGGTGGCGTTCACCGGGCCTCCATGGGTCAGGATGTAGACGATCTGGAAATCGGCGAACGTCCAGATCGTCGAGAACAGCACCACCACGGCGATGACCGGGCGGAGCAGCGGCAGCGTGACGAACCAGAAGCAGGCCAAGGGCTTCGCCCCGTCGCTCTGGGCGGCCTCGTACAGCTCGCGCGGGATTGTCATGAGTCCGGCGAGGAGGGAGGCGGCAAAGAAGGGCAGGCCCCGCCAGGTGTTGACGATGATCACCGAGATCATGGCCCAGAACGGATCGCCCAGCCACGGGATCTTCCTGGAGATGAGCCCCAGGGCGAGCAGGAGGTAGTTCACCACGCTGAACAGGGAGTCGAACATCCAGAGCCAGGTAAGGACGCTGAGGGACGTCGGGACGATCCAGGGCAGCAGCAGCGCCCCCCGGACCAGGTTGCGGCAGGGAAACTCCTGGTTCAGGAGGAGCGCCAGGATGAGCCCCAGGCTGAGCTTGAGGAAGACCGTGGAGACGGTGTAGACGAAGGAGTTCCACACCGTCTGGCGAAAGAGAGGGTCCTGGAGGAGCTTGACGAAGTTCCGGATCCAGACGAAGGAGCCCGGCTCCCCCAGGACCCGATCCGTGAGGCTGATGTAGACGGCCAGGACGAAGGGGTAGGCCAGCAGGACGGCCAGGAGGAACAGCGCCGGCGAGATCATCGCGTAGCCGGTCAATGCCTCGTGGCGAAGGAACCGGCTCGCCCGGGGTCTGGCGTGCGCGTAGCGCGCGGCCGTCTCTGCCATTACCCGCATCGCATGACCTGGGGCCGGGAGGCGCTCAGGCCTTGGCGTACAGGGCCTTGAGTTCGTCCTCGGCCTGCTTGATCGTCTCGGCCGTGGCCATCCCCTTGGCTGCCCGGGCGAACATGTTGACGATGACGAACTTGACCAGCGCCTCCTGCGCCTGGCGCGAGGGCGGCCCGGGATAGCCGGGCATCCGGACGTACTTGGGGATCTGCCGGATGGTCTCCAGCTTGGGATCCTTCTTCCAGACGGGGTCATCCTCGTAGTAGTTGAGGAGCCCGGCCATCATCCCCTCCCCCTCGCCGATCCAGGCCGAGTACTGCTTCGGCTCCATCAGCCACTTGATGAACTCCTTGGCCTCCTTCTGGGCCTTGGAGAACTTGAAGACCCCCAGGAGGATGGGGCTGGAATAGCCGAACCGCCCCGCCGGCCCCTTGGGAAAGAGGGCGTGGTTCGTCACCCCCCGAAGCTGCGGGGCATCCTTCTTGGCGGCCCAGTAGATGCTGGCGGCGTTGACCGTGATGGAAACGGCGCCGGCCAAAAAGGCCCGGTTGTTGGCGGCATCGTCCCAGGCGAAGACGTCGTCCGTCTCCCCGTCCTGGAACAGCTTGCGCCGGTAGTCCACGGCCTTTGCCGTCTCGGGCGAATTGATGGCCACCGTCTTGCCGTCTTTCTGCACCTCTTTCCCACCGAAGCTCCAGAGCAGCGGATAATGGAACTGGTTGGCGTCCCCGATGGCGCGACCGAGGGAGAAGCCCACGGGATGCCCCTTGTCCTTGAGCTTCTTGGCCGCCGCCAGGAGGTCCTCCCACGTGTCGGGGAAGGTGGAGTACCCCACCTCCTTGAGCCAGTCCTCGCGGTAGGTGAGGGCGATGGGGATGATCCCCCAGGGAACCGCTTTCCAGTTCTTGCCGACCATGCCGATGTCCTTGCCGATATTGGTCCAGCCCTTCAAGCGCTTCCCGAGGTCATTGGCCACGTCGTCCACATCCACCAGGGCCTTGGCGAACAGGTGCGCCCCGTTGGCCCACAGGTTGATGATGTCGGGCCCCGCGCCGCTCTCCACGATGGCCGCGGTCTTGGCGGGCAGGTCCTGCTGGTTGATGAACTCCAGGGAAATCTCGACGCCCTTCTCTTTGGTGTAGGCGGCGGCCTGTTCCCGCAGGACGTCGTCCATCGCCTTGAGGGTGTTGGACCAGGTCAGGACGTTGAGGCGGGCGGCGCCCAGCCCGCTGCGGAGAAACGTCCCGAAGGACAGGGCGGCCGTGGCCCCGGCGGTCACGCCCAGGAACCTGCGCCGGCTGATCGCTCGATTCGTCCCATGCTGCGTCCGTGGCTTCTTCTGCATGATCCTCTTGCATGATCCTCTCCTCTCCCCCGCGAACGGGTTCCCATGGGATGCTGCTCCCGGGTGCCTTGCCCCTGTCCGGTGGAGCCCGGATGCCGAGGTGACTTCGCATCGGCAGCTCAGTACGCACCGGGTCGGTGCGCGGGTTCCCGAAGGTTCTCGGGCTTGCCGAGACCCAAATCCCGGGTCGTGGTGCAGCCGCAGGACGCACGGAGGATCAGCCGCGTCGGGATGGAGATGAGGGCCGGGCCGAGGTCGCCCGTCTCCATGACCCGGGCCAATTCCTCCACGGCTCGGGCGCCCATCCCCACCGGGTCTTGCTCCACCACGGACAGGGGCGGGGAGAGGGCGGCGGCGGAGCGGAAGTCGTCGAACCCCATCAAGGCAACCTCGTCGGGGCAGTGCACCTGTCGCTGGTGAATCGCGACGAGCGCCGCCTCGGCCATCAGGTTGTTGAACGCGAAGATCGCCTGGGGCCTCGGGGTCGCGTCCAGACACTCCAGGGCGGCCTCGAAACCCTGGGCGGTTCGGCCGTATCCGGTCTTGAGGAGCAGCTCCTCCGGCCCCAGGCCGAATTGCTCCGCGGCGCGCCGGCAGCCGGCCAGGCGATCCTGGGTCGTGCTGAGGTGGGGAGTCCCCAGGATAAGGGCCAGGCGCCGCAGGCCCTTGGCCAGAAGGTGGCACGCGCCCTCGTACGCCCCGCCGGAGTTGTCGGACGTCACCGCCCGGAGCGGAAGATCCCGGATCACGCGGTTCACCGTCACGATCGGCAATCTCTGCTCGAGGTAGCGCACCAGGTACTCGTGCGCCCCGGCGGCCGGGCAGAGGATCAGGCCGTCAATCCTCCGTTCCACCAGGGTCCGGACCAGCGCCTCCTCCCGCCCGAGGTCCTCGTCGGTGTTGCAGAAGATGACGTTCCAGCCCCGCGAAGTGGCGGCGTGTTCTACGCCTTTGACGACCGAGGTGAAGAAGGGATTCTCGATGTCCGGCAGGATCAGGCCGATGGTATTGGTGCGCTGGCCCCTGAGGCTTCGGGCCAGCCAGTTCGGGCGGTAGTCGAGCTCTTGCACGGCGCGGAGAACCCGGCTGCGGGCCTCCTGGCTCACCGGACCATTCCCGTTGAGCAGGCGGGAAACGGTGGCAGTGGACACGCCCGCCAGGCGGGCGACGTCCTTCAGCCGGCTGACCCGAGGAGCTTGGCGGGACATGGAGAGTGTCACGCGTGAAATCACCGGAAGCGATGGACAGCCCTCGAGCCTTCTGTAATGCTTTTCAGAGGCGAATGTAATCAATTACACGTCGCAATATATCACAGGCCAGGCCAGAGTCAACAGTTCCTCGCATTCTCATACTGACGAGGGGAAGGGAGGGGGCCTCTTGCCGCGCAACCCTGGAATGCGGAAGCATTTCCTGCCCGTGCCCGTTCTGAATGCTTCACGGCGACGACGCGCGGACTTCGTGCGGGGGCAGGGGTGTCGGCAGGAGGGAGGAGAGCCAGATACGCCAGCACCAACCGCCGGAGAGGATTCTGCCGAAGCCCTGGGACTCCTGGTCTCAGGGCGCCGCTGTCTTCACGGACCCCGCGAGCGCGAAGGGCTGGATCGGAGATTGGAACACTGGGGCGGGTACCGAGGACGGCCGGCCGTCCCGGCACCGTGCGGGTGGCGTCTCCGGGTGGGGCAGGTCGCGATCCCGCTCGGCTGCCGGCGGCGAGGGCGGCCGGCCGGTCATGGGGCTGACGGCATCCGGGAGGCCCGGATCGGTCGCGGGGAAAGTGGGGGCCGCGACTTACTTCGCGGCCTCGACCTCCGCGCGCAGCCGGGCGAGCCGGGAGTCCTTCTCGCGGACGAACCGCTCGATCCCCTCCAGGATCCACCGGGGGGACAGATGCGCCTCCTCGATCACCTCGTCCACATTGCCGCCGGTCCGCCAGCGATTGTCCCAGTCGGGGGACATGGCATATTCCTCCGCCACCTTGCTGAAGAGCCAGTCGTGCATCAGCCAGCGGCCCATGGTCGTGATGACGGTCGAGTTGGCGCGATCCCCCGGCGCCAGGACCCTGTCCCGGTACTCCCGGGGCTGGAGCGCGAAGAGCTGGGGGCTGGCGGCGTAGACGATCTTGACGTTCAGGTTCCGCCGGTCCAGCTCGGGCAGGAGCGTAACGGCGCTCGCCATGGCGCTCGTCCCCTGCACGATCACGACCCCGCCCTTCTCCTGACCCGGGCGATAGTCGCGGGCGATGTAGGCGCCCCGCGCGGCCTCGAAGTGCGAGGGCAGCCCCAGCTTCTCCCGGTCCGGGATGGGGATGGCCGGCCGGGTGAGGTGGAGGGCGACGATGGGCACGTCCTGCCGGAGGGCGGCGCCCAGCAGGACGGGGACCTCGTTGTGCTCCCACGGGTAGAGGTTGATGACCTTGCCCTCGGGGAACAACTGGGTCACCCCCGGCGCGAAGATCCCGAAGTGGGTCCGGCTGTCGTCGGCGGTCTCCGGCCCGGAGTGGCCGGCGATCCAGATCACCTTCCCGACCTTGAGCTGGCAGTCCTGGTGAAGCTGGCTCAGGAGGCGGAACATGCCGTACTTGAGGTACGAGAACGATCCGTACGTGGAGCAGGCCCCCCAGAAACCGTCGAACTCCTTTTCGGGGTCCGGGGCCATGTTCACCGTGACCAGACCGGCCATCATCCCCGCGTTGGTGAACTCCGTGATCTCCGTGGGCAGGAGGGTCCCCTCGGGGCCTCCGGCCCGCTCGTACCAGCCGAAGCCGGGGAAATCGCCGTAGCCCTTGCCGAAGCCGCTGAGGTTGGTGGATTCGGCGAGATCGGCCGAGGCAGCGAGGAAGAGCGGGCGCCCGTACTCCTTGGCGCCGAAGGCGTTGACCCAGGCCGCCCACTTGGCCAGCGCGGCCCGGTTGGGGGCGGAGCTGCCGGGCTGGGCAAAGAGGTCGGCCGGGTAGCTCCGGTAGTCGAACAGGCGGGGATCCTTGAACGGGTTCCCCCGCGCCCCGAGGCGGAAGCGCGGAATCTGCTGCGGCACGCTCTCACCCAGGGCGACCAGGGTCTCGGCCAGATAGTCCACGAGGGCCTGGTCGCGGTGCAGGACCTCGATCACCGCCCTGAGGTTGGCCGCGAACTCGGCCCGGAGCGCCGCCGGATCCTCGGGCGCCTTGCCCCCGAAGTTCGTGAAGGTCGCGCCATACTTTTCGGCAAAGGGCCGCTTGGTGTTCCAGAACAGCTCGGAGTTCATGGGGTGCGGCGCGCCGTGGGAGTGGTTGTCATACTTCAGGTAGCCCCGGCCCTTGCGGGTCTTGAGCCAGGTGACGGTCGGCGCGCGGTGGGGATTGGCGTCCAGGACCGCGGTGAGCAGGGCCTGCGTCACCGGCCCCCACTCGCTGCCCAGCTCGGTCCCGTAGACGCGCCAGCCGTGCGAGCCGAACCAGTCTGCGGGCGTGCCGTAGACGACGCGGCTGACGGGTGTGTCGTCAATCCCGTAATCGTTCCAGTCCACCACGTAGTACAGGTTGTCCAGGGCCAGCCCCCAGGCGTTGTTCATGGTCTCGTGGACGGCGCCGGGGGTCAGCCCCCCCTCGCCCTCGAAGGCGAAGACCTTCACGCCCTCGGCGCCGGCCCGCTTGAGGGCCAGGGCCAGCCCCGCCGCGGCCGGAGAGCCGTGGCCGGAGGGGCCGGTGTTGAACTTGAGGAACAGCGTCTTACCCTCGAACTCGGCGTGGCCCGCCAGCCCCTTGTTGCGCCGGAAGGTGAGGAGGTCTTCCCAGTACAGCGCGCGCTCCGCCTCGTGGGGGATGGCATAGCGGCTGTCCCCGGTCTGCCGGTACTTGACCCGCAGCGCCTCGTTCAGGACCGCGAGCGTGCAGTAGACGAGCGGCACGGTGTGGCCGCCCACCAGGACGAACCGGTCCCCGAACCGCTTCTCGGGGTGCCGGATGTCCCAGCGCATGACGCCCCCGAGGAGGGTCACCAGGAGGGCGTGGACCTTGGAGCGGGAGCCGCCCGGGTGGCCGCTCTGGCGGTAGTTGAGGATGATATCAATGCACTGGTCAATCAGGTCCTTCACCTTCTCCCACTGGTCGAAGTGCCCCGAGAGCTCCCGGTAGCGTCCGGCGATGCGTTCCTGTGTCGGGTAATCCATCGTGGCGTGCCTCTCCTCACCCTGCGGAAGGAGGCCCGGCGGCCTCCCCGCTCGGTTCCCGAATCGTGCCCCATCCGCCCCGCCACGCGCGGGGCTAGGCCTTTCCGACGGTGACGTTGGCCAGCTCCTCCAGGAGCGTCACCACGGCCGAATGATCGAGCTGGCCGCGCCCTTTGACCCGCAGGGCCGCGAACAGCTCCCGGACCAGGGCCGTGGTCGGGAGGGGAACGCCCAGGCTCTGCCCCGCCTCCATGATCAGGTTCAGGTCCTTGTAGTGCAGGTCAATCTTGAACCCCGGCTGGTACGCGTGCTGGAGATAGTTGGTGCGCTTCTGCTCCAGACACTTGCTGCCGGCCAGGCCCCCGGCGAGGGCGTTGATCATCCGCTCCAGGTCAATGCCCGCTTTGGTCCCCAGGACCAGGGCCTCGGCGATGGCCGTCAGGTTGATGGCCACGATGATCTGGTTGGCCAGCTTGACGAAGCCGCCCGAGCCGATGGGGCCCATGTAGGTGATGGTCTTGCCCATGGCCTGGAAGATGGGCAGGACCCGGTCGAACACGGCCCGCTCGCCCCCGACCATGATGGACAGGGTGCCCTCGATGGCCCCCTTCTCGCCGCCCGAGACCGGGGCATCCAGCATCTTCACGCCCTTCTTGGCCACCTCGGCGGCCACCTTCTGGGAGACGATGGGGGAGATGGTGCTCATGTCGAGGAGGAGCAGGCCGGGCCGCGCCCCCTCCAGCACGCCGTTCGGCCCCAGGACCGCCTGCTCGACATGGGGCGAATTGGGGAGCATGGTGATGACGACCTCGGATTGCTCCGCCGCCTCTTTGCTGGAGGCGGCCACGCCCGCCCCGGCCGCGGCCAGCTCCTCGAGGGGCTCGGGCAGGATGTCGTAGCAGAGGACGGGATAGCCTGCCTTGAGCAGGTTCTTCACCATGGGCTTGCCCATGATGCCGGTGCCGATGAAGCCGATCTTCTCCTTCATCTTTGTCTCCTTCATGGGGGAGGAACCTCCCCGCCCGGACCGCGTGGGACCCGAGCGAAAAAATGGGGGCGGAACCGAGGGTCCCGCCCCCGGCCGTGCGAGGATGAGCCGGTGCGGTCAGCGGCCCAGAACCTCCGGATTCAGGAGATTGGGCGGCCGCTGTCCGCTGAGGCCGGCGATGCAGTTCTGGGCCGCCGTGCCGGCCATCTTGATGCGGGTCTCGTAGGACGAGCT
>JBBIQE010000078.1:0-16067 GCA_037442485.1 Methylomirabilis sp. (SeqCode) | reverse complement strand
CATTGGCGGCCGCACCCTTGGACATGATGGCTTCCCTCCTTCCGCCCTCTCCCAGATCCCCCGGGCTCACGGCGAGCAGCTCTACCGCCGTTCCGGGCCGGGCCGCTAACCCGGATAATTCATGAACATGCGGAACCGAACGGTCGCGAGCATCGTTACCCTCTGTGAGCACACGGGGTTACACTCACAGAGGAGGGACGCGGGTGGCCGAACAGGCTGTACAGACGCTGCTGTTCCCCACGCTCTTCGACAAGCCCCTGGTTGCGACCTTCGATACCCCCCACCAGAGCTCCGACGGCGGGGCGATCCTGCTCAAGGCGATCGACGATGCGCTCGGCTTGACGAGCCGGCTGGCGGCCTGCCTCCCCGAGCGGCGCCAGGAAGGGAAGATCGAGCACGATCTGCCCACGCTCATCCGGCAGCGCTGCTACGGCCTGGCCTGCGGCTATGCCGATGCGAACGACGCGGCGGCCCTCAAGGCCGATCCGATCCACAAGCTCCTCGTGGGGCGCGACCCGATCACCGGGCCGGCCCTGGCCTCGCAACCCACCCTCTCCCGCTTCGAGAACGTCATCACGCCGCGGGACCTGTACTGGCTCACCCAGACCCTCGCCGACGTGGTCATCGCCCACCACCAGGCCCGGCTGGCCGGGGAGCGTGTCCGGCGGATCACCATCGACCTCGACCCCACGGACGACCCGACCCATGGGCAGCAGGAGCTCGCCTTCTTCAACGGCCACTACGATACCTGGTGCTACCTCCCGGTCCTCGGGTTCCTCACCTTCAACGACGAGACCGAGCAGCACTTGGTCACGGCGATCCTCCGCCCGGGCAACGCCCACGCCACCCGGGGGGTCATCGGGATCCTGCGCCGGCTGTTCCGCACACTCCGTGCGGCCTTCCCGCACGCCCGGCTCCGCGTCCGCCTGGACGGGGGCTTCGCCACGCCGGCGGTCTTCACCTTCTTGGAAGCGGAGGGCGTCGAGTACCTAGTCGCCATGGCCAGCAATGCGAAATTGGAGAAGCGCATCCGCCGGCTCCTCGGCAAGGCCCGGATGCGGAGCAAGGCCACGGGCGAGAGCGCCCAGGTCTTCGGCGAGACCCGCTACGCCACCAAGTCCTGGAAGCGGAAGCGGCGGGTCATCATGAAGGCCGAGGTCGTCCGGCTCCCCGGCCGGGACCCCCGGGACAACCCGCGCTTCGTCGTGACCAATCTCCCCCAGTCCCCGCGCCGCGTCTACGCGATCTACCGCGAGCGCGGGGATATCGAGAACCGGATCAAGGAGCTCCACGACGGCCTCGGCTTCGACCGGACGAGCTGCTCCGGGTTCTGGACCAATGCGTTCCGGGTTCTCCTCACCGCCGCGGCCTACGTGCTGCTCCAGACGCTCCGGCAGCGGCTCGCCGCGACAGAAGCCCGGACGCTCCAGGTCGGCACGCTGCGGGAGCGGCTGTTCAAGCTCGGGGCGCGGGTGCAGGTCTCCGCCCGCCGGATTGTCCTCCACCTCCCGAGCGCCTTCCCCTGGCTCGCCCTCTGGCAGGCCGTCGCGCTCGCCCTGGGAGCGCGGGGCGGGTAGCCTCCGTCGCCGTCTTCTGTATCCCCTGTAGCGCGATCCCAGGGACACGTGTCTCTGGCGCAGGCCGCCAAGAGGCGTCTGACCCTTTCCAGTTCCCTCCTCGCTGGCGACGAGCGCGATGGCGGGGCCTCTGCGAGGACCGGACGGCTCGGAGCACCCGAGATCAGGCGCCAAACGATCATGGCTCGCTCATTCACGAATAATGCGGGTTAGGGTCCGCGATGAGCGCTCTCACTTTGACCCAGCGATCTATGAACCGATCGGAGGTCTCCTTCACAATCAAGAGATCAATATCACTGTCCTCCGTTGGTTGCCCCCACGCATGGGAGCCGAACAGGATCACCTTGAGGGGCTGATACCCCTCGGCGATGCGCTTGACAATCCTTTCGACCTCTTGCTCGCTATTCACGCTGATTTCATCCCGCGCGGCTGGCCGACCAGGGCTTCAACAATGGCCTGGAGGTCCGGGAGCATGCTTCTGCAACTCCTGCGCAAGCCGGGCCGCGCTATACCACGCCCGCAGCCGCTCCGTCGGACTCATCGCCAGGTACTGACGAATGAGCGTCAGGTCGACCCCTGAGTCGCTGACAGTTTCCTCCCCCTCTTCCTTCCTCGCCCATTCCGGCATCACCACATTCAGGTGGTCCTTTCGAGATAGAGACAAACGTATTCGGCAAAGCGGTCGAAGTCTGCCAGTCCCTCGCGGAGGCTCCGATACACCTCCGAGACGTCCACCTTGGCGTATTCGTGGATCAGGACGTTGCGGAACCCCGCCAGGCCGCTGAATCGCCGGGCGAAGTCTTCCGGCATGAGCCCGTGTCGGCCCGCGGCCAGAATCAGCTCGCGATAGTTCCCTGGATGCTCTGTAGAAACGTCGGAGACCACGTGGTTGCAGATGTCGAGAACGCATTGGGCCGCCATCTGCAGACCATGCTCCACCGCCCAGAGAGTCACGTAGTCTGCAGCGATCTCCTGCTCCGACTTCGCCTGGAGGGGACGGAGCTTCTCGACGTAGTCCCGCAGCCTGGCTAACAGATCGAGAATGATTGCCTGGCTTACCATGTATGGCCCTGGGTGCCCTCGCCCGCAGGCAGCGTGGTTGCGCGCTTGCGGATCGCTTCCTTCAGGTATCGGTTCTGCACCTCGCGAAGCGGCGCCGTGTCCACGTACTCTTGGAAGGCACGGACTTCGAATCGGATTCGGGCAAGCCTGTCCTTCTCGAAGAGCAGCCGGCCGCCCCGGATGATTCCCTCGTACGTGAGAAGCGGTGGAGCGTCATTCAAAATGACCACGTCAACCTTATTCGACTCGAACACGCTCATCAGCTCACTGATGAGTTCAACGCGGATTGCCCCGTATCGGTCTCTGCTCACCCCCGGGCTCAGGAGCACGGCGAGGTCCACGTCGCTTTCACCCCAGACCTTTCCGCTCGCCTGCGAGCCAAAGAGATACACCAGCTCAGCGCCAGCCTTGACGCACACGTCCGCCGCTCTCTGAAGCTGTTCCTCGGTCATCCGTGGCGCTTGTGCATCCACGCCCTACGGCTCCTATGCCAACCGCACGGACGGGGAACTTGCCGCCGCCCGCTGCCCCTGCTCCATCATCTCCACGAACCGCCGGAACAGGTAGTTGGCGTCGTGGGGGCCGGGAGAGGCCTCGGGGTGGTACTGCACCGAGAACAGGGGGAGCCGCCGGTGCATCAACCCCTCGCAGGTGTGGTCGTAGAGGTTCACGTGGGTCAGGACGATCTCCTCGGGGTCGCCGACGACCTGACCCTTGGGGTCGGCCGTGAACGAGGCCATGTCCACGGCGAACCCGTGGTTCTGCGAGGTGATCTCCACCTTGCCGGTGGTCAGGTCCTTCACCGGGTGGTTGCTCCCGTGGTGGCCGAACTTCAGCTTGTAGGTCCGGCCCCCCAGGGCCAGCCCGATAATCTGGTGCCCCAGGCAGATGCCGAAGATCGGCTTCTTCCCGATCAGCGCGCGAACGGCCTCGATCAGATACGGCACCCCCTCGGGGTCGCCCGGGCCGTTGGACAGGAAGATGCCGTCGGGATCCATCGCCAGGACCCGTTCCGCCGTCGTCGAGGCCGGGACCGCCCTCACCGCGCAGCCGGCGCTCACCAGTTGCCGCAGGATGTTCCACTTGATCCCGCAGTCATACGCCACCACCCTGAAGAGCCGCGAGCCGCGATGGGCGAGCTGCGAACCGAAAAGGCTCAATTGCGCCTTTTCCTTCTCGACTCGTGGCTCGTGGCTCGCGGCTCGTGGGTCTTGGTAGCCGGCCGGCCACTCCCAGATCCCCTGGCTCCAGGTGAACGGCTCGGCGCAGCAGACCTCCTTCACCAGGTCGCGGCCGATCAGTCCGGGCGAGGCCTTGGCTTTCGCCACCAGGCTCTTCGGATCCTCGTCCACCGTCGAGATGACCCCCTCCTGCGCCCCGTGATCCCGGATGTGCCGGGTAAGCGCCCGGGTATCAATCCCCTGGATGCCCACGATGCCGTACTCTTTCAGGTACTCCTCCAGCGACTTGCGTGCCCGCCAGTTGCTGGGCAGCACACTCCCCTCCTTGATGATGAAGCCCTCGACGAAGGGGCGATGGGACTCCACGTCCTCGGGGTTCACCCCGTAGTTGCCGATGAGCGGATAGGTCATGGTGACGATCTGCCCCTTATAGGACGGATCCGTCAGGATCTCCTGGTAGCCGCTCATGCTCGTATTGAACACGACCTCGCCGACGGTTTCCCCCTCGGCCCCGAAGGAGGTCCCTTCGAAGACCGTGCCGTCGGCCAGGGCCAGCATCGCCTTCTTCATCCCCGAACCCTCAGCGCACAGGCATTGAGATCACCGGGAGCCTTCAACGGAAAAGGCAAAACCCACAACCGACAATTGAAAATGCAGCCCGTTGCCGGTTGTTCGTTGTCGGTTCGAGATTTTGCCTTAGCGCCAGGCGAAAGCGTGGCGCTACCCCTCCAGCTCGTACACGACCTTGCCCCCCACGAGGGTGGCCAGCACCTCCCCCCGCAGCTTCCACCCGTCGAAGGGCGTGTTCCGGCTCTTGGAGGCGAACCGGCGCGCGTCCACGACCCATTCCCGGGCCGGGTCCACGATCGTCACGTCGGCGTCCGCGCCCACCGACAGGGTCCCCTTGGGCAGGTGGAAGATCCGGGCCGGACCGCAGGTGAGCCGGGCGATGAGCTGGTTCAGCGTGAGCACCCCCCCCTCCACCAGCACCGTCACCCCCAGGCCGAAGGCCGTCTCCAGCCCGACGACGCCGTTGGCGGCGTAGTCGAACTCGACCTCCTTTTCCTGGACCGTGTGGGGCGCGTGATCCGTGGCGATGGCATCGATGGCCCCGTCCCGGATGGCCGCCCTGACCGCCTCGACGTGGCGGGCCGACCGAAGCGGCGGGGCCATCTTGGTGTT
This sequence comes from Methylomirabilis sp. (SeqCode), assembly GCA_037442485.1. Classification (GTDB taxonomy): domain Bacteria; phylum Methylomirabilota; class Methylomirabilia; order Methylomirabilales; family 2-02-FULL-66-22; genus 2-02-FULL-66-22. The sequence goes on along the minus strand of JBBIQE010000078.1, from coordinate 11,065 downwards.
GGTGCTGAAGCTGCGCACCGCCTCGTCGGTCAGGGCAAAATGGTGCGGCGTCACCTCGCAGGTCACGCGCAGCCCCTTCGCCCTGGCCTCGCGGATCAGGCGGATGGACTCGGCCGTGCTGACGTGGGCCACATGGTAGTGGCTGCCCGTGAGTTCCGCCAGCAGGATGTCGCGGGCCACGATGATGGCCTCGGAGGCGGCCGGGATTCCCCGGAGGCCCAGCTCCGTGCTCACCAGGCCCTCGTGCATGCATCCCTTGCCCGTCATGTTGAGGTCCTCGGCGTGCTGGATCACCGGGATGCCGAACATGCCGGCGTACTCCAGCGCCCGTCGCATGATCTCGGCGTTCATCACCGGCCGGCCATCGTCAGAGATGGCCACGCATCCGGCGCCCACCAGCTCACCGATCTCGGCCAGCTCCTCGCCCTTCTGTCCCTTGCTGATGGCCCCCACGGGGAAGACGTTGACCGCCCCCTCCCGCTTCGCCCGGTCCAGGACGAACTCCGTCACCGACTGGTTGTCGTTGACCGGGTTGGTGTTGGCCATGGCGCACACCGAGGTGAAGCCGCCGCGGGCCGCGGCGCGCGTCCCGGTGGCGATGGTCTCCTGGTCCTCGCGCCCCGGCTCGCGCAGGTGGACGTGCAGGTCCACGAAGCCCGGGCACACCACCTTTCCGCGCGCATCCAGGACGCGATCGGGCGGCGTACCGCCCCGGCCCGGCCGCTCCTGCCCCACCGCGGCGATCCGTCCGTCCTCGATGAGAACATCCAGCACCGCATCCACGCTGTTCGCCGGATCGATGACCCGCCCGCCTTCAATCAGGATGCGCATACGCACTCCGTGGGGTGCCGAGGTTCCCGGCCCCCTTCAGGCCGGGCCGCAGCACCGTGAATTACGTCAGTTGTGGTTCGCCGCCTGGCCGCCGGCCAGCAGGTACAGGAGCGCCATGCGGATCGCCAGGCCGTTCTCCACCTGGTTCAGGATCAGGGAGTAGGGGCCGTCGGCCACCTCGGGCGCGATCTCGACCCCGCGGTTGATGGGGCCCGGGTGCATGATCAGCGCATCCCGCTTGGCCACCTTGAGCCGGTCCAGGTTCAGTCCGAACAGCTTCGAGTATTCCCGCAGCGTGGGGAACAGGCCCGCCCCCTGCCGCTCGAGCTGCACCCGCAGCATCATGATGATGTCGGCGTCGGCGATGGCCGGCTCGATCCGGCCGAAGACCTCGACCCCCAGCCGGTCCAGGTAGCGCGGCAGCATGGTGGGCGGGCCGGAGACCCGCACCTGCATTCCCATCTTCTGCATGGCGAAGATGTCGGAGCGGGCCACGCGGCTGTGCAGGATGTCGCCCACGATGGCCACCTTGAGTCCCGCCAGGGTGGGCCGCCGCTCGCGAATAGTGAACAGGTCCAGGAGCGCCTGCGTCGGATGCTCGTGGGCGCCGTCGCCCGCGTTGATGACGCAGGTCCGCTGGAGGATCCTGGCCAGCAGGTGGGGTGCGCCCACGGCCGAGTGCCGGATCACCACCACGTCCGGGTGCATGGCCTGCAGGGTGAGTCCCGTGTCCTTCAGGCTCTCGCCCTTCACCACGCTGCTGCTCGACGTGGAGATGTTGACGACGTCCGCGCTCATCCACTTGCCCGCAATCTCGAACGACGTGCGCGTCCGGGTGCTCGGCTCGTAGAAGAGGTTGATGATGGTCTTGCCGCGCAGCGTGGGCACCTTCTTGATGTCGCGGGAGGCGATCTCTTTCATCGAGGCCGCCGTGTCCAGGATCAGGGTGATCTCCTCCGGCGTCAGATCCTGGACCCCCAACAGGTCCTTCCGCTTCCACTCTACTGCCATGACACACCTCCGGCACGAGCCGCTCGCTCCGCCCAGGGTCCTGATGCTTCAAGCCTCCTGTCCCTCTCCGCTGTCCGGTCGCGCAGCGTCACCTCGGCGAGCCGCGCGATCCGTGCCAGGGCCTCCTCGACCGGGACCACCGATCCATCCCCGTCCAGCACCGCGGGGAAGTGGGTGGAGTAGCGCTCCAGGCACTTCCCCAGCAGAACGACGTAGCGATCCCCAGGAGAGAGGTCCCGTCCGCCATCCGATAGCGCCTCCAGGGCCGCGTGCGCCTGCCCCAGGATCTCCTCTTCCACCCTCGCCCAGGCCGCCGGAACGTCGCCCGGCCGTTTCCGGCACGCCAGGACGGCGTCGCAGGAAATGGCCCGGCGCGTGTGGATGTGTACCGACAGCGGCAGCTCCGAATGGACCGGGTAGGCCGCCCTCACAAAGAAGCCCGCCTCCAGGACGGCCCGGAGCACATTGGCCCAGGCCTCCAGCGCCCTGTGGTGGAAGGTGAAGACCAGCAGTCCGTCATCCTTCAGGACGCGACGGCATTCGGCATACACCCGCCGCAGGCCCTCCTCGTAGAAGGATCCGTCCTTGCCGTGTTTCGGATTCTTGACGATCTCTCGATCTTTGGGGGCCAAGGCGGGCTCGAACTCGGGATACGCCTCCCTCAGCGCCTGCCGCTGCCACACGTAGAAGAAGTCCGACAGCTCGCCGTACTGGACGTTGTCGGAATAGGGGGGATCGGTGACCACCGCATCCACCGAGCGGTCGGGGATGGGCAGCCGCTCGCTGTTCCCGCAGAGCAGCAGGGCATTCTTCGTGCCGGCGGCCAACTCGCCGAATTCCGCCGCCAGATCCGCCTGAATCCGCTCGCCCGGCAGCGAGACCGTCCGGACCGTTCGCCCTGCCTTCACCTCCCGCTCCCTGGGCAGGAGCGAGTACGCCTTCGCCCGGCGCATCCGGGACGTGTAGAGATGAGTGAATGTCCCGGAATGAGTCCCCACCCCCCAGAAGTTGTTCTCCAGCATCTCGTACGGGAAGACGAAGGCGTGGTGAGAGAAGATGTGGCGAACAGCGCCCGGTCGCCTGGCGTTCCCGCCTTTGTAGGTGCACAGCCTGTTGTTGAACTCCAGACTGGCAGAGAGCAGCGTGACGAACGCCTCCCGAACGGCCCGATCCGGGAGCTGCAAGATCTCCCTCAAGAGGGTGCCCGCGCACAGAAGCTGGCGAGGATTGAACAGATCCCGCCATCTCACGTAGTCGTGGGCCAGCAGGTCGCCTGTCTTCCAACCGTCGGGGATCGCTTGATCCGGAATCGGCAGTGAGTCCTCTACCTCCAGGAACTGATCCCTGGCCCTCTGGTACGTATGGATGTCGGCCGCGTCGGCGTTCTTGAAGCCCTCGCCGTGTCTCGGGCAGACGTAGCGCACCGCGAACATTTCATATTGATCCGGCGCATCCGGGCCGGCCGCGCCTCGCGGGACGCGCTGGAGGCGCCCACACGCGGGGCAGGCATACTGCCCGTTATCGGCTACCCCTCCCTTGAGATCCACGCGGTGGCCACACCCTGAACACTTGGCCGCCTCCCGCGCCGTCGTCTCGAACACGCTCCCGCAGTGCGGGCAGACGACGGTCTTGCGTTCGCCCTCGATCCTGAGGACGAACGACTCGTGCAACCTGACACGGTGGCTGCACCGCTCGCACCTGGCCGTGCGGACCCAGAGGACGAAGGCGGCGTAGCCCTGCTCGGCGCACCTCGGACAGTGCGTGGTGTAATGGGACAGCAGGGAGGCGGAAACCTTCTTCTGCAGCGTCTGGAAACCACGATCGAGTTGCGGGAGATCAGGCAGCGTCACCGACGATCGGACCGTCCACCAGGCGACGGGGTTGTAGTCCACGCCGACGACCTTGCACCCCAACCGCAAGGCCTCGTGGACGGTCGTCCCCCCGCCCATGAACGGGTCCAGGACAATCCGGTCCGGGAAGCGCGCCCCCTCGTAATAGCGGCGCCACAGGTCCTCGCCCGCCGGGCAGAAGGTCCCCAGCAGGATGGTGCGGAAGACCGAACCGAGCCGGCGCGCCCACCATTTGTGCAGGTAGGCGCTCGGCCGGTAGAGATGCTTGTTGTAGCTCTCGACCTTCGCCAGCGCGTGCAGGGAGGCCAGCGGGATGCCGGCCTCGATGGCCCGAGGCCCGGACCCCGCCCCCCGCTTCTCCGGATCGCCCCTTTCAGCCCCGCCTCATCATCCGAGACCCGCCCCCCCTTCGCAGCCAACACCCGGGCACGGCTCACCCCCCGACCCGATCCAGGATCACCACCCGGTCCACGCCGTCCTCTTCGGCGAGGAGCACCTGGACCTCTTCCTGGTGCGAGGTGGGCACGTTCTTCCCCACGTAGTCGGCCCGGATGGGCAGCTCCCGGTGCCCCCGGTCCACCAGGACGGCGAGCTGGATCAGCCGCGGCCGCCCCAGATCCATCAGGGCGTCCATGGCCGCCCGGCACGAGCGGCCCGTGTACAGGACGTCGTCCACCAGGACCACGATCCGGTCGTTGATGGGGAACGGGATCTCGGTCCGGCGGACGACCGGCTGGGTCACCGCCCGGCCCAGGTCGTCCCGGTACAGGGTGATGTCCAGGGCCCCCACGGGCACCTTGGCCCCCTCGATCTCGCCCAGCTTGCCGGCGATCCGGTGGGCCAGGCCCACCCCGCGACTTCGCAGGCCGACCAGAACCACGTCCTGCACGCCCTTGTTGCGCTCCACCACCTCGTGCGCGATCCGGGTGATGGCGCGGGCGATCCCCGCCGCATCCAGGATCTGGGCCTTCTCGCGTCGCTCGCTCATGGGACCTCCGGGCACAAAAAAACCTCCTCACCCTCGCGGGTGAGGAGGTTTTCGGGATACCCACGCGTTGTCGCCAGCACGACCAGCCGCTCCTTTGCGGGCTTCACAGAGCCCGCTTAAAAGGCAGCCTGCTCTATAGCAGGATTCCCGAATCCCGTCAAGGCAAAAATTCGCGGCTCCGCGGGGGGCGGCCGGTCAGGCGGACAGCCCTCCAGTCAGTGAAAAACGGACCAGGCCTCGCCTGCCCTCGCCCCGGCTCGGGCCGGGGGGCTCGACACAGGCCGACGACCGGACTCCGAGAGGACCCGGCCCGGATCAGGAGGCCCGCAGGATCTCCACCGGCGCGTAGTCATCCGTGAGGACAGGAACATCCGAGACCGGGATCGGCAGCTCCAGAAGATTGGATGCGTACTCCACCAGATCCGAGGCGGGGACCAGCCGCCCGCCCACCCGTCCCGCGCGCGCCATCAACTCCGCCCGACTGAGGCGCGGGCCGTCCCGCCCGGCGAAGAGCAGGATGTTGATCTCGCTCTGCGCGAAGGCCCCTCCCCCGTCGTACGTCGGGACCACGTGGACGGTCGGAAAGGTCTCGGCCAGCGTCCGGTACATGGCCCGGAAGAATCCGCTCTGCGGCCCCCGCAGCGCCCCGATGATGTTCGAGACCACGACCCCGCCGGGCGCGAGGTGGGCGGCCAGCTCCTGGTAGAACTCCCGCGTCGTGAGGTGGAAGGGAATCGTGTCGGAGTTATAGGCGTCCAGAAGGATCAGGTCGTACTTCCCGGTCGTCTCCTGGAGGAAGCGGCGGCCGTCCTGGCGGTAAAGCCGCAGCCGCGAATCCTCGGGCACCTGGAAATATTCCTTCGCAATCCGCAGCACCTCGGGGTCAATATCCACCGCGTCCACCACCACCTGCGGATAGTCCCGATAGAGCCGCTTGGGAAAGGAGCCTCCGCCCAGGCCCAGGACCAGGACCCGCTTGGGTTCCGGCTGAAACGCCAGCGCCAGCGCCAGGAACCGGGTGTAGCGCAGCCGAAGCTCCCACGGCTCCTCCAGCAGCATGGCGCTCTGCCGCAGGTTGTCAAAGTCCATGTAGCGCATCCCGGCCTCGTCCGCCACCCGGATGTGATTGTAGAAGGAATCCATGTCCAGGACCAGCCCGGGCGCGGCCGCCCGCGTGCGCGCCTCCCAGGCCACGGCCAGGATCACCAGGCCGGCGCACACCAGCATCGCGCCCGCCCGCCCGGTCCGGCGGTCCCCCGCGAACACCGCCGCCGCGGTGAGGAGCAGCGTCAGGCCCAGGCCGTGCACGATGTTCGCCACCCCGATCGCCACGATGAGGTAGAACGCCGTGGCCAGGGTGCCGGCGATGCTGCCGGTCGTCGAGACGGCGTACAGCCCCCCCGCCGTCGTCCCCACCGAGGCCACCGCCCGGGCCTGGAGCCGCACGGCGAAGGGCGAGATCGTTCCCAGGAACACGCCGGGGACGAGGAAGAGGACGAGGCTGGAGACGAGGGGGCTCATCCGTGTCCCCAGCCCGCTTGCCGCGATGGCGCGGTTCAACCCGGGGTAGGCGAAGGGCAGCAGCGCGATCATCACCCCCGGGACGGCGATGAGGATCCCCAAGACGGTCAGCCGCGGCCAGCGGTCCGCGGCGATCCCGCCCAGCCAGTACCCCAGGCTCAGCGCCGCCAGGACCACGCTGATCAGGCTCCCCCAGACGAAGATGGAGTTGCCGAAGTAGGGTGCCAGGATCCGGCTCCCCACGATCTCGAGCCCCATGAGGACGGCGCCGCAGACGAAGACCACGGCGTGGAGCAGCCAGGGGTGCGCCCCGCCTCGGAGCGGGGCCGGCTTGTCGGCGAGATGGTCGCGGCGATGAGTCGCTCGTCTGGCCATTCCCTCGGCGTCCTTTCGTGATGGGGTGGTTCCCTGCTCAGGACGGGGGACGCGGACGGCCCCGGTACGGCTCCTCCAGGTAGCGGCGAGCCAGATCCTTGGCCATCCCTTCCCCCTCCACGGCCAGCGCCTTGCGGTACCGTCGCACGGCCTCCTCGCGATCGCCCTGGAGGTCGTAGATCATCCCCGAGCGGGTCCAGGCCCAGGCGGTGACCCAGCGGTACCGGGGCGGGGTCGGGGCCTCGACGGCGCGCCGGAAGAAGGCCAGGGCCGTGGCGTATTCGCCGCCGTCCATGTAGATCTTCCCCAGAAGCTGGTGGTACCGCGCCGCGAGATCGGCGGTGAAATGCGGACGGCCCTCAGCCATCCGGCGCGCGACGCGTCGCGCAATCTCCAGGGCCTCGGCCGTGCGGCCCAACTCCGATGCCGCGTGCGCGGTGACGAAGTACAGGTCCGCATTCCCGGGATACCGGGAGAGCAGATCGCGGCCCAACCGCAGGGCCTCGGCATATTGCTCCTCGCTCCCCGCGAACAGGTGCAGCAGGGCCACCCGCGCCGTCATCCGGAGGTAGCGGCCCTGCTCCGCCACCCGCTCCAGCTCCTGCAGACCGTGGGCGGGATCCCCGGCCGGCAGGGCGATCCCGACCAGCGGCTTCAACAAGGCGGGGAGCCGCCCCAGGCTGTAGTGGTACAGTCCGATGCCGTAGTAGGCGTCCGTGAGGCCTGGGTCGAGCCCGAGCGCCTCCTCGAAGCGCCGGTGCGCCTCGCGAAGGGACGTCCAGGCCCCCAGGTAGTTCTTGCGGGCGCCGTCCACCAGCGCCTTGCTCCCGTGGGCCAGGCCCAGCAAGAGCTTCACCTCGGCATCGGCCGGCTGGGCCCGCTCCAGGGCCTCGGCCGAGCTGATGGCCTCCCCCACCTGCCCCAGGAAGCGATCCAGCGCGGGGACCGGATCGTCCATGTCGTCTGCCCGGGTCAGCGTCACCAGGCCCAGACAGAACCGGCCGACCGCCTCGCCCTGCGGAAGGGCGAGGAGCCGCTGGCACTCCCCCTCGGCCGCGTCCGTGTCGAGGTTCAGCATCAGGTCGGTCGCCCGGAGGATCCCGGCCCGGACCTCCGGCGCGTGGTGGAAGGCCGCGGCTGGCGATGCCGCGAGGCAGAAGGAAACGGCGAGCAGGAGGATCCATCCCTTGCGCGACATGCCGTCACTGTATGCCGAGGCCCGCCCCCCTGTCAACGCCCGCGGGGTTCATTGACGCTCCTTCCGGCCCCGTGATAGGCTTAAGCTCGGGTCGGACGACCGAACTCCCCGCCGACGGAGTCCCGCATGGCCGAACCGGACAGCCGCCTGATCGTCGCCCTGGATGTCGACAGCCTGGCCGCGGCCACAGACCTGGCGCGGCGGCTCGCCCCCCACGTGACCGCGGTCAAGATCGGCAGCCAGCTTTTTACGGCCGAGGGGCCGCGCGCCGTCCACGCCCTCCACGACCTGGGCATGCGGGTCTTCCTGGACCTCAAATTCCACGACATCCCCAACACCGTCGCGGGGGCCGTGGGCTCGGCCCGGAGGCTGGGCGTCTGGATGCTGAACGTCCACTGTAGCGGCGGGCGCGCCATGATGGCCGAGGCGGCCAAGGCCGCATCGGCCGGCCCCCCGGGGAAGCGTCCTCTCGTCCTGGGGGTCACCGTCCTGACCAGCCTGGACGAGGCGGAGCTCCAGGCCACGCTCGGGACCGCCCGGACGCTGCGCGAGCAGGCGCAGCATCTGGCGCGCCAGGCCCAGGCCGCCGGTTTGGACGGGGTCGTGGCCTCGCCCCACGAGATCGCCGACATCCGGGAGGTTTGCGGGTCCGGGTTCCTCATCGTGACGCCCGGGGTCCGGCCGGCCGAGGCGGACCGGGGGGATCAGCGGCGGGTGATGACCCCAGGGGAAGCCGTCCGGGCGGGCGCGGACTATGTCGTCGTGGGCCGGCCGATCCTGGCGGCCCCGGATCCCGCCGAGGCGGCGCAACGGATCGCGGACGAGTGCCGAGAGCCGAGCGCCGAGCGCCGAGAACCCTGACGAGGGACGAACCATGCTGAGTGATGCCGACAAGACGCTGGTGGATGACCTCACCGCCATCCAGGCCCTGAAGTTCGGCGAGTTCCGCCTGAAGTCCGGCGTCCTCTCGCCGTTCTACGTTGACCTCAGGGGCATCGTTGCCCATCCGCCCATCCTCCAGGCCATCGCCCGCCGCCTCCTGGAGGTCCTGCGGCCTCTCCGCTTCGACCGCATCGCCGGCATCCCGTACGCCGGCCTGCCCCTCGCCACGGCCGTGTCGCTTCTCGGAAACCTCCCCATGCTGTACGCCCGCAAAGAGCGGAAGGAGCATGGCACCCGCCGGGCCATCGAGGGCGCGTTCGCCCCGGGCGAGGTCGTCGTCCCGATTGACGACGTGATCACCGACGGGGCCAGCAAGTTCGAGGCGACCGCGCCGCTTTTGGAGGCGGGACTCCTAGTGCGGGACTTCGTCATCTTCCTGGACCGGGAACAGGGGGGATCGGACAGGCTGAAGGAGAGGGGCTACACGCTCCACAGCGTCTGGCGCATCTCCGACGTCCTGGCGTACCTGCAGGATGCCGGTCGCCTGGCACCCGACCAGTTCCGGCGCTGTCTGGATTTCATCGCCACGGTGCGCTTCTAGCGCCGCCGCAATCTGCCGATTCCCGGTTTCCCGCCGTGGCGGGAGCCGCCGGGGCGCCTCGAACCGCAGCCCGGAGATCCGACGATGGCCGTGAACCAGGAACTCTTCCCGCGTGAATCGCCGCGGCCCCGCCGCCAGGCCGCGCCGCTGGCCGACCGGATGCGGCCGCGCACGCTGGAGGAGTTCGTCGGCCAGACCCACCTGTTGGGAGAGGGCAAGGTCTTGCGGGTGGCCCTGGGGCAGGGGGATATCCCCTCGCTCATCCTCTGGGGGCCGCCGGGCACGGGCAAGACCTCCCTGGCGATCCTCATCGCCGATCACGTGAAGGCCGCCTTCACCCCCTTCTCCGCGGTCACCTCGGGCATCAAGGAGATCAAGGAGGTGATCGCCGAGGCGGATCGGAGGCTGCGGGGGGCGGGCCAGCGCACCGTCCTGTTCGTGGACGAGATCCACCGCTTCAACAAGGCCCAGCAGGACGCCTTCCTCCCCCACGTCGAGCGCGGCACCATCACCCTGATCGGCGCCACCACCGAGAATCCGTCCTTCGAGGTGATCGCGCCCCTGCTCTCCCGGGCCAAGGTCCTGGTCCTGAATCCCCTCTCCGAGGCCGAGATCCGGACGATCCTGGACCGCGCCCTGAAAGACCCGGAGCGGGGACTCGGGGCGAGTCACCTCGAAGCGACCGAGGACGCCCTGGCCGCCATCACCGCCTGGGCCAACGGGGACGCCCGCGCGGCCCTGAATCTGCTGGAGCTGTCGGCCAAACTCGCCATGGGGTCCGACCGGCCCGGCACGATCGGCCTGGCCATCGTCCAGGAGGCGGCGCAGAAGCGAAGCCTCCTCTACGACAAGGCGGGCGAGGAGCACTACAATCTCATCTCGGCCCTGCACAAGAGCCTGCGGGGGAGCGACCCCGACGCGGCCCTGTACTGGCTGGCGCGGATGCTGGCCTCGGGCGAGGACCCGCTCTACATCGCGCGCCGGCTGATCCGCTTCGCCTCCGAGGACATCGGCAACGCCGACCCCCAGGCGCTCTCGCTGGCCCTGGCGGCCAAGGACGCCTACCATTTCCTCGGCACGCCGGAGGGCGAGCTGGCCCTGGCCCAGTGCGTGACCTACCTGGCCACCGCGCCCAAGAGCAACGCCGTCTATGTCGCCTTCGGCGAGGCCCAGAGGGACGTGGCCTCTGCCCCGGCCGAACCGGTGCCGCTGCACATCCGGAACGCCCCCACGCCCCTGATGAAGGCGCTCGGCTACGGCGAGGGCTACAAGTACGCCCACGACTACGAGGGCGCCCACGTCGAGCAGGATTACCTGCCCGACAGTCTCAAGGGTCGCGTGTACTACCGCCCCACCGACCGCGGCCTCGAGGCGGAGATCGGGAAGCGCCTGGCCGCCTGGCGCCGCCGCGCCTCCTGATCCCCGCGCCCGTCTTCCTCGGCCGCCTCGGCACCCCTCCCGTCCGGTCGCGACCCCCGTGACTCCCCACCCCCGACCCCGGTTTTGCCTTGACAGAGGTCGGCCGGCTCTGGTAAGAGGCACGGGCGTCACCGTCCGCTCGTCTTCATTCCGACTTGCGGGTTGCGGCAGGCAGGAGAGGAGGGGTCCCATGACGAAGGCGGAACTGGTGGACCGGATGGCCAAAGAGGCCGGGATCAACAAGAAACAGGCCGAGGCGGCGCTGGACAGCTTCATGGCGAGCGTGCGGGACTCCTTGCGGAAAGGCAGGCGGGTGGGCCTGGTGGGATTCGGCACCTTCGCGGTCGGCCGGCGGGCCGCCCGCAACGGCCTGAACCCTCGGACCGGGG
>JBBIQE010000077.1:0-16128 GCA_037442485.1 Methylomirabilis sp. (SeqCode) | reverse complement strand
CGGCGCCCGGGCGACGGCGGCCTACAGGAACGACCCGTCAATCAGGTCGGCCGCCTTGGGCTTGCTCTTGATGAACTTGAGATCGAACCAGAGGTCGGCCGCCCGCTGGGTCACGCGGTAGAGCAGGCCCGGCTTCTGCGGCGTGCCGAAGTATTCCTTGTTCTCCTTTTCCCCGTAGAAGCGCACGCCGGCCTTCTCTTTGGTGAACTCCTCGGGCTTCTGGTTTGTGAACTTCGCCATGACAGCGTCGGCCTCTTTCGGGTTGGCGGCAGCGAACGTCACCGCCTCGTTCCAGGCGGCCACGATCTTTTTGACGTCGGCGCCGCGCGCCTGCAGGAAGGCCGGCTTGAAGGCCAGGGAATCCACGATGATCCCCGGGGTCTTGTCGCTGCTGAGCAGGACACCGCCGAAGGGGGTCTGCTTGGCCCGGGAGAGCCAGGGCTCCCACGTCACGGCGGCGTCCACCTTCCCCGCCACGAAGGCGGCGCCGGCATCGCCCGCCTTCATGTCCACGGCCTTGATGTCGGAGAGCTTCATGCCGTTCTGGGCCAGGACGTAGTTCAGCCAGAAGTAGCTGGCCCCGGCCCCGAGCTGGGCGGCGACCGTCTTGCCCTTGAGGTCCTGGATCGTCTTGATCTCCTTCTTGGCCACGATCCCGTCGCCGCCGTAGGAATCATCCAGGGCCAGGACCTGCTTGACGGGGATCGGGTTCTCGGCCGCGGCTGTCATCACGTGGGTGTCCACCGTCGTGGCCATGCCCTGGATCTTGTCGGCCGCAAAGGCCGCCCGGCGATCCGCGGGGCTCTCGATGACGACGATCTCCACCTCGATGCCGCGCTTCTGGAAGAGCCCCTTCTCCTTCGCCAGGTAGAGCGGCGCGTAGCCCAGCCAGGTGGACATCCCCAGCTTGATGGGCTCGCCCGCCAGGGCGGAGCCGGCGACCATCAGCCCCAGGACCATCAGGCCCACGACGAACAAGATTCGCTGCATGTCCCCCCTCCTTCTGTCTGTGAATGCGCCCAGACCGTGAGCCGTCCCCGGCTTCCCCCGAGGGCCGCCATGCCGGTCGGGAGGCCGCGCTGTGCGCGCAGGCTCCGGCGCCCCCGCCCGGGGCCGGGAGGTCTCAAAGCCGAGGCATGGTATCACCACCCGGGTGGGTGTCAACCCCAAAGTCGGCCAGGCGGAGCTTTTCGCTTGACGCCTCGGGGCTTTTCGCATACTAGATGTCCCTCCACGTTCCTGGGCGGTCGTGCGCGCGCGCTTGTGGCGGAGCCATACCCTGGGCATGACGGGCAACAGCGTGGCGGTCAAGGTGGAGGGCCTGACCAAGGCCTTCGACACGGGGACGGCCGTGGAGGGGCTCACCTTCGAGGTGCGGGAGAACGAGTTCCTCACGCTGGTCGGGCCGAGCGGGTGCGGCAAGTCCACCACCCTGCGGATCATCGCAGGCCTCGTGCCACCCACGGGCGGGAAGGTTTCCATCCGCGGCCGGGAGGTGCGGGGGCCGATCGGGGATGCGGGAATGGTGTTTCAGTCCCCGGTGCTCCTGCCGTGGCGAAGGACCCTCGACAACGTCCTGTTCCCGGCCGAGATGCGCGGCAAGCGCGCCAGCCAGTACCGGCAGCGGGCCCTGGCATTGATCGAGCTGGCCAGCCTAGGAGGGTTCGAAGGAAGCTATCCGCACGAACTCTCCGGCGGGATGCAGCAGCGCGTGGCCATCTGCCGCGCGCTGCTCCTCAACCCCTCCATCCTCCTTATGGACGAGCCGTTCGGGGCCCTGGACATCCTGACGCGCGAGAAGATGGGCTTCGAGCTCTTGAAGATCTGGAGCGCCAGCAAGACCACGGTGCTCTTCGTCACCCACAGCATCACCGAGGCGGTGCTGCTCTCGGATACGATCGTGGTCATGACGGCCAGGCCGGGGAGGGCCAAGGCGGTGATCCGGGTGGATTTGCCGCGCCCCCGGGACGTGAAGACGCTCAGGGATCCCCGCTTCGTGGAGCTGTCCGGGACCGTGCGGGACCACATCGAGGCCCAGTGGGTGGAGTGATGGCCGAGCCCAGGGCGATGCGGGCGACTCTGGCGCCGGTGAGGCGGGCGGCCGAGACCACCGTCGGCATTGCGGCACTGCTCGCCATCTGGCAGTTCGGGGCGCCCCTGGCCCGCATGCCCGAATACATCCTGCCCGTCCCCTCCGTCATCGTCGTCAAGTTCTGGCAGACGCTCCGGATCCAGGCGCACCATCTTGGGGTGACGGCAGCCACCACGCTCGCCGGGCTGGGGCTGGCCCTGGTCGTGGGGGTCCTGCTGGCGCTGGCCGTGATCTACGTGCGGCCGCTCAAGGGCATCGTCCTGCCCGTCCTGGCGGCCTTCAACAGCATCCCCAAGATCGCCATCGCCCCCCTGTTCGTGATCTGGTTCGGCCTGGGGGTCGAGCCCAAGGTGCTGCTGGCCTTTCTGCTGGCGCTCTTCCCGGTGTTCGTGAATTCGGTGACGGGGCTGGGCGAGATCGAGCCGGACATTCTGGATCTGGCGAAGCTGGTGGGGGGCACGGAGCTCAGGATCTTCCGCAAGGTCCGCCTGATGAACGCCGTGCCCTACATCACCGACGCCCTGAAGGTCGCCTTTCCGCTGGCGCTGGTCGGCTCCATCGTGGGGGAGTTCATCGGGGGAAACAGCGGGGTGGGCTACCTGATCCTGTCCGGCCAGTTCAACCTGGATACCCCGCTGGTGTTCGCCACGCTCTTGTCCATCACGCTGTTCACGACGGTGGTGATCGGCGCGGTGGTGCTGCTGGAGCGGATCCTGCTCGCCTGGCGCCCCTCCCGGCGGAAGCGATAAGCAGGCCGACGGCCCCGCGCGGGGGCAGCCTCGGCCGGCCCCCCAGAATGCCTGCCCCGATCTCAGCGCGCGACCAGCCCGGTGGCGTAGACGTCGCTCGGCTTCAAGCTGAGCTCCAGTTTGAAGGCCTGCTTCACGAGATGGATCGTCCGCTGGAGTCTGTCCTCCGTCGCGACCCCGTACCCGTGCCGCTTCACGTAGTCGGTGTCGAGCGCCTTGATGGACTGCCGCCATTGGGCCAGGGTGGTATCGTAGTTCAGGGTGGGGTTATGCTTCACCATGATCCGGGCGGTCTCCTCCGGATTCTCCATGGAATATTTCACCGCCCTGGCCGTGGCCTGGGCGAAGGCCCTGACCTCGTCGGGGTGGCTGGCGATCCGGTCCGCCCGGGCGACCAGGAAGTAGCCGAACACGTCGTAGCCCCAATCCGCGAACGAGGAGAAGTAGACGGTCTTGCCCTGGGGCGTGGCCACCCGCACGAGGGCCGGCACGTCCCCGTCAATAGAGGCGGTGAACAGGTCCACCTTCCCGTCCAGCAGCAGGGGAAAGTACACGCCCGGATCGGCGGCCTGCCATTTGATCGTGGAGGGGTCCAGGCCCTTGAGGCTGTAGATGATCGGCAGGATCACCCGGGCGCTGTCGGTGAGGGAGGCCGCAATGGTCTTCCCGGCCAGGGACTGGGGCGTCGGGTAGGGGGTGAGCGAGGCCAGCCCGCTGGTGGTGATGTCCATGAAGACCTCGAAGCCCTTGACCTTGGCCCCCTTGGCGACTGCCTGCACCACGGAGGTGGACTCCGCCATGCCGTAGTCGGCCTTCCCGCCCTCGACGGCCGTCACGACGAAGCCGCTGCCCGTCGAGGGGGAGATCTGGATGTCGAAGCCGGCCTCTTTGTAGAAGCCCTTCTCCAGGCCGACGAAGAAGGGCGAGTGCCGGCCGTGGAAGACATAGTTGGTGAGGAAGGTGACCTTCTTCAGGGGTTTCTCGCCCGCGCCCGCGGGCGCTGCCCCCAGGCCGCTGGCGAGCGCCAGGACGGCCACCGCGCAGATGGTCGAGATCTTTTTCATGTGACTGTACCTCCCTCCAGTGCATTGCGATCGCGCTGCGAGCCTTCAGCCGCGGTCCTGGCGAGCGGGCGGGGCGTTCGCGCGGCCCTCCGCGAGGTAGCAGCTCAGCTCAAGCCGGCTCCACAGGTGCCTGGGCGGCTCGGCGACCTCGGGGAAGGACGGGTCCAGCGGCTTGGTGGCATCCACCCCGAGGCGCGTGCTGAGCAGCCGCTCCCCTTTGTCCCCCGAGTGCCACGGGGGATACCCGGTGGGGTCCACCCGGGAAATATACGAGCCGGGGACCGTGAAGAAGGAGCGGTCTGCCTGGGTCCGGGTCATCACCGCCCAGATGACCTGCTGATCGTCGCCGATGTCAATGTCCTCGTCCACCACGATGGCGCACTTGAAGCGGTAGGCGCCCAGGGCCGCCAGGGCGGCGTTGACCCCTAGCCCCTCCATGTCCTTCCGGATCTGGACGTACACCAGGTTGCCCGAGCCGGAGACGGGGACGTTGATGGCCGTGACCTGGGGGAGAAGCTGCTGGAGCTGGGCGAGGACGACCCCCTCCATGCCCAGGGAGAAGAGCACCAGGTGCTCCGGGCCCACGTTGAAGACATCGTGGAAGATGGCGTCGCGCCGGTGCGTGATGGCCGTCACCTCGAAGACGCGCGCCTTCTTGGGCGGGGCGTAGTACAGCCAGTAGTCGCCGAAGGGGCCGTCGTCCTCCCACACATCCGTCCGGATCCTGCCCTCGATCACGATCTCGGCCTCGGCCGGGACGAGGACGTCCACCGTCTCGCCGCGGATCACATCCACCGGCGCGCCCAGCAGGCCGCCCATGGTCTCCAGCTCGAACTCGCCCAGGCGCCCGCGCTGCTGCGAGGCCATCCCCAGGGCCGGGTGGTGCCCGATGACGATGGCCGCCTCCACGTGCCGATGGCGTGCCTCGGCCTGCGCCGCGACCTCGGCCGCGTGGCACAGCGGGGCCATGTTCATCGTGAGCGTCGTGGGGGAAAGGTACCGGTTCCGGTAGAGGCCTGCATTCAGGCACCCGGACACGGGATCCCGGATGATCGTGACCCCGGAGGTGAGATAGGGGCCGGCGTCCTTCTCGCAGTGGGTCACCAGGGGCAGCGTCCGCAGGTCCGCCTTGTCGCCCGTGAGGACGACATCCTTGACCGGGCCGGACGCCACCGTCCTGGGCGGGATGCGGCTCCTCTGGGCCTCGGCGAATCTGGCCGCGACGCGTTCGGGCGTGGTGTCCAGGGCCAGGGCCAGATGCCGCTTGGAGGCGAAGAGGTTGGTGACGATGGGCATGGCATGGCCCTGGATCCGTTCGAAGAGGAGGACGGGAAGCTTCCCGTCGGCCTGGAGGCGCTTCTGCACGGCCGACAGCTCCCACCTGGGGCTCACCGCTCTCGGGATGCGCAGGAGGAGGTCCGGCGCCTTCTCTTCGACAGCAGCGAGGAAGGATCGGAGGTCATGCGTCATTGCACTCCCCGACAGCAGGCGGCGCGCCGATCGCGCCGGGGAAACGTCCGCGGCGGCCCGCCGTTCACATCAACCCCATCTTGACAGCCAGGGTGCGCAAGTCTGGCACCTCGAAATCCGGGTGGGCCCGGGCGAGGGGCGTCGCCCCAAATCCCTCCTTGTCATGGCGCCTGTTCACCCACACGGTTGACACGCCCAGCTTATTCGCCGGCGCAATGTCGTGAAACAGGCTTTGGGCCACATGCAGGATCCGATTCTGCGGCACGCCGATGCGCTCGAAGGCCAGCCGGAAGTTGTTCAGGGAGGGCTTGTAGGATTTCGCCTGCTGCGCCGTGATGATCCAGTCGAACGGGACCTGAAGCCGCTCGGCCGAAAAGGCGAACAGGTCGTCGTCAATGTTGGAGATGATGGCGAGGCGGTATTTCCGGTGCAGCGCCTGGAGCGCCGGGGAGGAATCCGGGAACGGCGGCCAGTCCTTCACCGACGTCGAGAACCGGTGGAGCTCCTCCGGCGTCGGCACAAACCCGAACCGTGCGCCCAGCCCCTCCAGGACCAGTCGGAGAACGGTCTTGTATTCGCGATACTCCCCGCGTTCGACCTCGGATTCCAGCTCCCCGTACAGTTCCAGCACCCTGTCGGGGGCGGCGTCGATCCGATGCGCGGCGAAAATCGGCCGCAGGGTCTCCAGGATTCCGGTCTCCCAGTCAATCAACGTGCCGTAGCAGTCGAAGGTCAGCACGTCAAAGTCATCCCACCGTCGCATCGGTCTCCTCCGGGCGAAGGTCGTTGGCAAACGTTCGGCCCGTCCATTGTGCCGAGTTGGCCTCTTCCTGCGTCGTCATTCCGGCGGAAGCCGGAATCCAGGGCGCCGGAATTTCCGGACCCCGGCGCCTGCCCCGGACTCCGATCCGGGGTTCGCCGGGGTGAGAACGTGGGATGCCGCCCGAGTCTGAACGTTTACGGTTGCGGCGATGCTCCTCCCAGTCGACTTCGCGCCGTTACTTCGGGTGGTGCAAGCCCAAGTGCGTCAGGTTCACGAGGTATTCCGGCTCCGGGGTCGGGGCGGCCAGCCTGGTGTCGGGGAGGGGTGGGCCAAGGACTGACCGGACGGGGAGGATCCCGGCCCAGACCGGCCAGGGGTAATCTTCCTGGTCGTCCTTCGGGGGCCCGGTCCTGATCTTTGCAGAGCCTTCCACGATCGGCATGCGCAGCACGGTCGTCGCCTTCAGCTCCTGCCCGGTGACCGGCCGCAACTTTGCCCAGCGGCCCGGGAACAGGCGCTCCACGAAGTCCTCCAGCGCCTTCACCTTGGCGCTGTCGTCTTCGAGCTTTTGCGCCTTGCCGAACAGCATCACCGAGCGGTAGTTGATCGAGTGATGAAAGGCCGAGCGGGCCAGCACGAGCCCGTCCACGTGGGCGACGGTCAGGCAGACGTCCACGCCTGTTGCCAGGGTTCGAAGCATCCGGCTGGCACTGGAGCCGTGCCAGTACACGTGCTCGCCAGTTCGCCAGTATGCGGTCGGCGTCACGTAGGGTTGCCCGTCAATGACGTATCCAATGTAGCAGAGGAAACCCGCGTCCAGGATCGAGGCGATCGTCTTGAAGTCGTAGCGGCCGCGCTCGGGAAGGCGATTCACCCGAGTGCGTGGGGTGGGGGACAGCTCGCTCATCGGGACCTCCCGTTCCAGTTTGCCCTTCTTGTTCCCGCAGAAGGTAGCCGAGCGGGAAGCCCGCGTCAAGCGGTCCCCCGGCCCGGCCTCGGTCTTTGGGGGCAGTCAGGTTCGAGTCCCGTCCGGCTCCCCGGCAAGGGCGAGCGGAGCCGGGCGAGCGAGCCCGACCGACCGGGGGACCAGGGAGGGCCGAGGACGCCGGAGGGAGGCGACCAGCCGGATCGCAAGCGCGGAGGCGAGCGGCGAACGAGCAGAACGCTTTGGCCTTCCGGATTGATGCGTAGACACGATCCAAACAAGAAGGCCACCCAACCATCTGAAACCGGGGAAGACACGTCCTCAGCGAGACTCCCACCGGATGTGGGCGTGGCGAAGATAGCCGATGATCACCGTGTCCGGGTCAGGCACCGTGTAGATGACGATCCAGGGGAGTGGAGCCGCCGAGAGCTTTCGGAATCCCTCCCAGTCCCGCTTCAAGGCGACGTCGGCATAGGGAAAGTCGGCCAGAATGTCCGCGCGGCGCCGGATGGCCTGCTGGCTGCGCTCGTCAAGCTCCGCAAGCTGGCCGGAGGCCTCCGAGGTCCAGTGGATCCGCGCCATCTACTTCTTCTTCGTCGCCAGTCGCTGGAAGATCTCGTCGTGGGGGATGAGTCGGCCGGCCTCGATGTCCGTCGTGGGCCGGCGGAGGCGCTTCCGCCCCTCCGCGCTCCGCTCTTCCTGCAGGGTGGCCAGCCCGCTTTGCGTCTCGGCGTACTGCTCTGCGCCGATGATGACCGCGAACGGCGTGCCGGCCCGCTCGATCAGGAACTCCTGGCCGCGAAGCTTGGCGCTCTCCAGCAGCCCCGAGAATCGCGCCCGCGCTTCCCGCATCCCGAGCACGCTCGCTTTCGCCATGTTCGATCCCTCCTCTAAAGCAGAGGAGCGGAGTGTGTCCACAGTGTCAACATCAGTACGACCTCCACCCTTCTCTCCCCTGCACCCAGGGGGCGCCCGGAGGGGACCGCGGCGGGGCCCAGGAGCCGGGGGGAGCAGCAGCGGGAATCAGTCGAAGCGGACGGTCTTGCGCGTGAGGGCGGGGAGGATCTTCTTGCGCAGGCGGAAGGCTTTGGGGGTGACTTCCAGCAGTTCGTCCTCCCGCAGGAACTCCAGGGCCTGCTCCAGGCTCATGGTGCGCGGCGGGATGAGCTGGACCGTGGCCTCGTCGGTGGAGGCCCGCATGTTGGTGAGCTTCTTCTCCTTGGTGATGTTGACGTCAATGTCGCTGTCGCGGGAGTTCTCGCCGACGATCATCCCCTCGTACACCTCGTCCCCGGGCGACACGAACAGCGCGCCCCGGGGCTGCAGGTGCCCGATGGCGTAGGCCGTGGCCCGTCCCGGCCGGTCCGCCACCAGGGCGCCCGTGGCGCGATGGGGGAGGTCGCCCTGCCACACATCATAGCCATCGAAGAGGTGATTCATGACGCCCGTCCCGCGGGTGTCGGTCAGAAACTCGGTGCGGAACCCGATCAGGCCGCGGGAGGGCAGGCGGAACTCCAGCCGCACCCGCCCGGTCCCGTGGTTGACCATCCTGGTCATCCGCCCCCGCCGCATCCCCACCTTCTGTGTCACGACCCCGATGAACTCCTCGGGGCAGTCTACCACCAGGACCTCCATGGGCTCGTGGCGCTGCCCGTCACGCTGGCGGATCAGGACCTCGGGCTTGCCGACGGAGAGTTCATAGCCCTCGCGCCGCATCATCTCGATCAGGATGGCCAGTTGCAGCTCCCCCCGCCCCGAGACCTTGAAGGTGTCCGGCGAATCGGTCTCCTCCACCCGGATGGAGACATTGGTGAGGGTCTCCTTGAAAAGACGCTGCTTGAGCTTCGACGAGGTGACGTGCCGCCCCTCGCGCCCGGACATGGGGGAATTGTTGACGGAGAACATCATGGCGATGGTCGGCTCGTCCACGCGGATCGGCGGCAGCGGCCGGGGATCCACCGGATCGGACAGGGTCTCGCCGATGCTTCCCGCCTCCAGGCCGGCCACGGCGACGATGTCGCCCGGGCCGGCCTGCTCGATCTCGACCCGGCGCAACCCCTGGTACCCGTACAGCCCGGTGACCCTGGCGGCGATCTGGCTGCCGTCCAGGCGGCAGAGGACCACGGTCTGACCCTTGTGCAGTTGGCCGTTGACGATCCGTCCGATCAGCAGCCGGCCCACATAGTCGTCGTAGTCGAGGGTGGTCACCAGAAGCTGGAGGGGATGGGACGGCACATAGGTCGGCGGCGGGACCGTCCGCAGGATTTCCTCGAACAGGGGAATGAGGGGCTCCTCCGGGCCGTCCGGCGTCCTGCGGCAGAGCCCCCTGCGGGCGTCGCAGTAGAAGACCGGGAAGTCGAGCTGCTCCTCGGTGGCGTCCAGGTCAATGAACAGGTCGTAGACTTCGTCCAGGACCTCCTGGGGCCGCGCGTCCGACCGGTCAATCTTGTTGATGACCACGATGGGCGGAAGGCCCTGCTCCAGGGCCTTGCGCAGGACGAAGCGGGTCTGGGGCAAGGGGCCTTCGCTGGCATCCACCAGCAGCAGGACCCCGTCCACCATCTTGAGGGTCCGCTCCACCTCGCCGCCGAAATCCGCGTGCCCCGGCGTGTCCACGATGTTGATGCGGGTCCCGCGGTAGGCAATGGCGGTGTTCTTGGCCATGATGGTGATGCCCTTCTCGCGCTCGAGATCAATGGAGTCCATGACCCGCTCCATCACGTGCTCGTTCTCCCGGAAGATGCCGCTCTGCCACAACATGGCGTCCACCAGCGTCGTCTTGCCGTGGTCCACGTGGGCGACGATGGCCAGATTGCGGACGTCGTTTCTCACTGCCAGCGACATGGATGCCGATCCTTCCGCCGGGGTCCGTTCCCGGGCACGGCGGGCGAGACAAAGCAAAACGCCGCAAGGGATTTCCGGTCCTCGCGGCGCCATCAACACGGGTCCAAGCGTCAGCACCGCAGCGGAGTGTACCGGGGCTACGCGATGTGGTCAAGAACCAACTGCCAATCATCCGCCACTCGCGCACCCTGCGCAGATTTCACCGCTCCCTGTGCCCTCCCTCCGGGTACCCCGCCTCTGGCGGGGTGCGGGCGAGGGGGGTGCGGATCTGCGGAATCTGCGGATAGATGGATCCTTCCCCGAGGTCCGTCAGAAGATCAGGGTCTCGCACAGGCGGGTGCCGAACAGCTCCTTGGGCCGGTTGAAGTAGCCGATCTCCACCCGGGGGAATTCGCGACGGATCGTCCGGAGGACGGTCCGGATGCCCAGGCACTTCCCCCGTGCGGGCGGCACGGTCTTCAGGTACAGCTCGGGATCGATGCTCAGGTTGCGCATCTGGATCATGTCCAGCCCGGTCTCGCGGAGAAGGTCGAGCAGCGCCTCCAGCTCCTCCTCGCGGTCGGTCACGCCGGGGAAGACCAGGTAGTTGACCGTGGTGTACAGGCCCAGATCCTTCGACCGCCGGATGGATTCCCGCACCTCCTCCCAGCGGTAGTAGCGGGGCTGGTAGTAGGCGGTGTAGGCCGGGCCGCGGGCGCTGTTGAGGCTGATGCGGATGCTATCCAGCCCGGCGCGCGCGATCTGCTCGACGCGCGCGGGGAGGCTCCCGTTGGTGTTGCAGTTCAGGGTGCCGCGATCGGTCGCCGCCCGGATCCGGCGGATGGCCTCGGCGATGACGTCCGATTGGAGCAGCGGCTCGCCCTCGCAGCCCTGGCCGAAGCTGGCGATGGCCTCGGGGACGGCGGAGAGAAACGGCAGGGCCACCTCCACGATCTCCTGGGCCGTGGGGGCATAGCGGATCCGCTCGTGCGAGGCTGGCGCGGCCGTGGATGGCTGCCACGAGATGCACCCCACGCAGGCGGAGTTGCAGGCATGGGCCACGGGCAGCGGCGCCTCCCACCGGCCGAAGAAGAGATTCTTGGCCGCCAGGCAGTGATACACGGTGGCGCAGCGCACGAGCTGCCGCAGGATGGGGTTTCCGGGCGCCTGGCGCAAGCGGGCCTCGATCAGCGGTAGCAGCGCGCGATCGTCGTAGTGGCGGGGCGCAGAGTGGTCCATGGGATCGGTCCGGATCGCGGCGGCCACGAAGGCCTCGCCATCCCACCCCACGGCCGTGTAGGGCCAGAGCGGCAGGGGCGGCTGGGGGGCGGGGTAGGAGGCCGCGGGAAGCAGTGTGCGCGTATAGCCCGGAGGAAGGAAGGCCGCGACGGTGGTGCAGGAGAGGCTGCGCCCGCCAATCTGGGCGCGGGCGAGCGGCCGGAAGGCCCGCCGCCGGGAGTCCCAGGCCACCGGGCGGCTTCCGGGCATGCTGAACAGCCTGGTGCCTTCGGGAATGCGGAGCAGATCCTCGTCCGGCACCTCGACGACATCGAGGCCCGAACGGCCGGCCATCCCCAGAGAGGGATGGTCCAGGATCTGGCCCCGGGAATCTGCGACGACGAGTCGGGGCATGGGCGCTCCCTCGATGTGCGGGTGCGGGGAGTATACTCTCCCAGGAGGTGGAGGGGCAACTGCGCTGGGGGATCGGGCCGTGCGCGCGCCTCCGCCCTCGGCGGATTCGACGGTTCGGAGGTTGCGGGGGCACGGCCGGGGCGAGTCGAGGGAATTGCGATTGTGGCCCTCCGGCCGGGATGCTATAGTATGCCCGGTTTGCCCTCGCCGCGCCGCGCGGGTGCGAAAGGAGGGGTATGGCCAGCCCGAGGGATCTGCGGCCGTCGCTACGGCTTTCCGATGAAGAGCTGGAGTATTACGGCGACCTGTACGTCCGCTGCGCGATCCGGGACGCGGGCGTGGATTTCGAGACCTTCCTGGGCAATCCCGAGTACTACCTCCGGAAGCATGCCCGCGGGCACCCGGCCCTGGGGGGCAGGGAGGGGGGCGAAGTGCGGAAAGGCCTCCGCCACCGCCTGCGGCTTCACCGGGCGGCGCGCACGGCTGCCGAGTAGGCCTGGAGACCTCGGCGCGAAAGCGCGGCGATATTGTCCGGGCGGCACGCCAACGATGACTCGGCCCTACACGATCCTGCAGGGAACGGTGGAGCGCATCACCTACGTCAACGAAGAGACCCAGTACGTGGTGGCGCGTCTCGACGTCCCGGGATCGCGGGACCTGGCCACCATCGTCGGAAACCTCCCCTCGCTCACCCCGGGAGAGACCCTCCGCCTTCAGGGTGCCTGGACACACCACAAGAGGTACGGGGACCAGTTCGTCGTCCACCGGTACGAGACGGTCACCCCCGCCACCCTCACCGGGATCCAGCGCTACCTCGGCTCCGGCCTGATCAAGGGTATCGGCCCCGTCTTCGCCCGGCGGCTGGTGGAGGCGTTCGGCCTCGACACGCTGCGGGTGATCGAGGAGGAGCCGGACCGCCTCCGCACGGTGGCGGGGATCGGCCCCCTGCGCTTGCGACGCATCACCTCGGCCTGGGCGGAGCAGCGGGAGATTCGGGAGGTCATGCTGTTCCTCCAGGGCCACGGGGTCTCGTCGGCCTACGCGGTGAAGATCTTCAGGGCCTACGGCCAGGCGGCCATCGCCACGGTGAAGGCCAACCCCTACCGGTTGGCCCAGGACATCTACGGGATCGGGTTCAAGACCGCCGACCGCATCGCCCAGAGCCTGGGCGTGCCCACCGACTCGCCGCTCCGCGCCCAGGCGGGGATCGTCCACGTGCTTCAGGCGCTGGCGGACGAGGGCCACGTGTATGCGCCGGAGGGCGACCTGCTGCGCGAGGCGGAGACGGCACTCCAGATCCCCCGCACCCTGCTCGAGAGCGCCATCGCCGACCTCGCCCGCGAGGAGCGGGTGGTCGCGGAGGAGCTGCCCGAGGGTGGCCGCGCCATCTACCTCAAGCCCCTGCACGTGGCCGAGGAGCAGGTGGCGCGGCGGCTCACCGATCTGCTGCGGGCGCCGCGCCTCCCCGTGCGGATTGACCTGGAGAAGGCCCTGCAGTGGGTCGAGGGGGTCACGCGGCTCCGCCTCGCCCCCCAGCAGCGGGAGGCGATCCGGATGGCCCTGGCCCACAAGGCCCTCGTCATCACGGGCGGACCCGGCACCGGCAAGACCACCATCCTGCGCTGCATCATCCAGATCCTGGAGAAGAAGGGCCTGCGCATTCACCTGGCCTCGCCCACAGGCCGGGCCGCCAAGCGGATGGCCGAGGCCACGGGCCGCGAGGCGCTCACGATCCATCGCCTCCTGGAGTGGAGCCCCGCCGCGGCGGGATTCCAGCGGGCCGCGACCCGGCCGCTCGAGACCGACCTGGTCATCGTGGACGAGGTCTCCATGGTGGACATCGTCCTGATGAACAGCCTGCTGCGGGCGATCCCCCTCACGGCCACCCTGGTCCTGGTGGGGGACGCGGACCAACTGCCCTCGGTGGGTCCCGGCACCGTCCTCAAGGACATCCTGGAGTCCGGCCGGGTGCCGGCCGTGCGCCTCACCGAGATCTTCCGCCAGGCCGAGCAGAGCCGCATCGTGCTGAACGCCCACCGGGTGAACCGGGGCGAGTTCCCCGATCTCTCGCCGCCGCCGGTCGGTCCGCATCCCGCAGAGCGGGACGGAGCCCTCCCGAGAGGCGGGGAGAGCGACTTCCACTTCCTGCCCGAGGAGGAGCCGGAGCGGCTGCAGCGGCTCATCGTGGATCTGGCCTCCCGGCGCCTGCCGGCGCGCTACCGGCTCGACCCCGTCGAGGACATCCAGGTTCTCACCCCCATGCACCGCGGGGTGATCGGGGCGGCCCAGCTCAATGCCGTGCTGCAGGCGGCGCTCAATCCGGCCCGGGCGGGCGCGGCCGAGGTCGTGCGGGGCGGCCGCGTCTTCCGGGTGGGCGACCGGGTGATGCAGATCCGGAACAACTACGACAAGGAGGTGTACAACGGCGACATCGGCCGGATCGCGCGGGTGGACCTGGAGGAGCAGGAGGTCGTCGTGCGCGTGGACGGCCGGCCCGTGACCTACGATTTCAGCGAGCTGGACGAGCTGACGCTGGCCTATGCGGCGACCGTCCACAAGAGCCAGGGGAGCGAGTATCCGGCCGTCATCCTGCCCCTGCACACCACGCACTATCCCATGCTGCAACGCAACCTGCTCTACACGGCGCTCACCCGGGCCAGGCGGCTGCTGGTCCTGGTGGGCATGAAAAAGGCCCTGGCGATCGCGGTGAGAAACGATGCGACGCTTCGCCGCGCCTCGCGCCTGACCGACCGGCTGGTCGGGTTCGACCGGCGGGACCAGGCCGTGCTTGACAGTGGCTGAAGCGACGGGATATCCTTGCGCCACGGAGAGGGAAAGGAGGAGAGCGCTATGGGACGAGGGCTGCGGTTGGGATTCCTGGCAGGCGCAATGCTCGTGGCATTCTCGGCCTGCTCGGCGCGGACGCAGATGCTCCTGGAAGAGGAGCAGCGGAACGGGGCGCACTTTGCCACCTGGAGGCACATGGGCTATTCCCTGTTCCGCGGCACGGCCGAGACGACGACCAAGGGCGACATCGAGCGGTCGCAGAACGACCAGTGTTTGCCCAATCAGACCTGCAAGTGGTGGGGCGAGGTGGTTCAGGTGCAGCCGATCCAGTAGCCGGCGGCCTTTTTTTGCGGCGGGATCGAGGGGGGAAGGCTGATGCAGGCCTCCCCCCTTGGTGTTCCTGGGGGTCCGGCGTTCGGGTTCGATCAGGAACGTTCGGCGGTTCGGGGGTTTCGGAACGGTCGAACGGCCGAATGCCCTTGCTCCGGAGCGATCCCCCGCTCGGCGAGGATCCGGCGCAGCCGGCGGCAGTCGTAGCCATGGTGCCAGAGCAGGGTCTCGACGGCCCGGCAGAGCAGCTCCAGGTATTTCCCGGTATCGTAGGGTGTCTCGGGTGCCACGAAGGGCATGGCCCGTACCCGCGCCTCGGCGTTTCTCGCGTCGACGTCGCTGAGGATGTAGCGCACCCGCTCCCCCGGGTGGACGGCCACGCCCCGGTCGGCCATCTGGCGGCTGGCCAGGCCGATCGGGCTGTTGCCCTTGTACTCGCCCGCCTCTTTCGACACGGTCCGCTTGATGGCGAGATCCGCGAGGCGCACCTGCCCCTCGCGTAGCCGCCAGGCGTACTCCGCGAAGATCTCCAGCACCGCGGGGATGCGCGCGGCGAATTCCGTGAGGTCATCCGCCTGCGCCAGGACCTCCACCATGCGTTGCTGCGCCTCGGCGAGCAGCGGCGGCGTGTCGGACCGCCGCAGGTCAATCCCCCGCAGCTTCAGCTCGCCGGAGCGGAAGGCCCCCAGGTACCGGTTGGCCACGGAGACGTTCGAGTCCACTCGCGAGGGCAGGAAGCTCACCCACTTGTAGATCCCCTCCAGGTTGATCTCGATCCCCACGGCCTCGCGGATGGCCCGGCAGAGGTCCAGGACCTCGGCCTCAGTCATCCCCGGCTTGACGATCCACATCGAGTCCACGATGGCGTGCAGGACGCGGAAGCCGCGCTCCTCGGCTAACGTGCGGGCGGTGAGCAGCTTCTCCCGGGCGTAGGCGGTCACCGTCTCGTGCGCCTCGATGCGCCCGAACCGGGCGTTCTTGTAGCCGAGGTAGCCGAAGCAGGTCACCAGGATCCACTTCAGGGCATTCTGGCGCTGGTCGTAGCGCGCGCGGGTCGCGCCCGAGGCGCCATGGCGCAGCCGCTTCAGCGCCTGCCGACGCTCCAGGATCGGGCGCAGCGTTCGCGTGACCAGGCCCTCGCGCCGGCGACACGTCGCGTAGCCGATCTCGGGCGCGGCCGCCTCGGGGCAGCAGGTGCAGTCCACCGTCTCGGGCGAGATGTTGTGGTGGACCATCATGGCCGGATACATGGAGGCGAAGTCAATCTCGGCCACGTTCTCGTACAGGCCGGCGATGGGCTGGTAGACGAGGCCCCCCTTGTCCGCCACCAGCAGGTCCCAGGCCGTCTTCCACCGCTCGGGCTCGCCCTTCTTCCAGGGGACCAGGATGCCGTCGGTGAGCGCGCGGTCGAGCTGCATCTGGCTGATGGCCGAGCCGGGCGAGGTCCGGGCCATCTTCTGGACGGGGACCTTGGAGAGGCGGGAGAGTTCCAG
>JBBIQE010000076.1:0-16239 GCA_037442485.1 Methylomirabilis sp. (SeqCode) | reverse complement strand
GTCCCCGCGGAGGAAGCCGGCGATCCGCCTCTCCAGCATGAAGGCGCTGGTGGGGGGAGGAATCCAGCGCAGGCACACCACGGGGATCAGCGTGAGGCCGATCACGGCCAGGACGGCTCGCCAGAGCATCCGGCGCCGTCGGAAGGATTTCGGCTGTCGCGGCACGGCGGCTGATCGGTCAAATGCGCAGGCCGCGCCATCGGCGATGGCGGGAGCATCCGCGCTGCTCCAGGGACGCTATTCCCTCCTCGCGGGCGAGTCAAGCCAAAAGGCAGAGCGACGACTTCCCTGCTGCGCCGGGATCGGGCTTGACCCCGTGAACCGGCGCGGGTTAGCATCCCGCCGTCCAAGTCCGACTGGATGCCCGCGGGGCCGCCCACCGAAGAGGAGGAGCTGACGATGGGAAACCTGGCAGATCTCGAGCCGCGTGCCCGGGAAATTCTGGGGCGCGAACAGAAGGCGTACGAGGCCGCCAACCCCAGATCGCGGGAGGCGTTCCGGCAATCCCTCCGCGTCCTGCCGGGGGGCGTCACCCGCGCCCTCTGCTTCTTCCGGCCCTTTCCCTGCTATGCGGACTACGGCGAGGGCTGCGCCTTCGTGGACCTGGATGGCAACCGACGGCTGGATCTGTTCAACAACGCCACGTCCTTGATCCTCGGCCATCGGCCCCCGGCCGTGATGAAGGCGGTGCGGGAGCAGCTCGCCCGGGGCACCGCCTTCCAGACCAACACGGGCCTGGAGACGCGCCTGGCCGAGATGCTCGCGGAGCGCGTCGGCTCGGTGGAGCAGATCCGCTTCACCAACAGCGGGAGCGAGGGGACCCTCATGGCCATCCGGGCGGCCCGCGCCTTCACCGGCCGGCGCAAGATCGCCAAGATCGAGGGGGGCTACCACGGCTCTCACGATGCGGTCGAGGTGAGCGTCCGACCGCCCCTCGACCCCGCCGTGGCGGGCCCGGTCGAGTCGCCCCGCGTGGTGCCGGGCTCGGCCGGGATCACACCCGGGGTGCTGGAGGACATCGTCCTCCTTCCCTACAACAACCTCGAGGCGGCCAAGGCCATCCTCGCCCGGGAGGCCTCCCAGATCGCCGGCCTCATCGTCGAGCCGATCCTGGGCAGCGTGGGCTTCATCCCAGCCGAACGGGAGTTTCTCGCCGGCCTCCGGGCCGAGGCGGACCGGCACGGCATCGTCTTCATCCTGGACGAGGTCCAGAGCTTCCGGCTGAGCCGCGGCGGCGCCCAGGCCCTGTTCGGCATCCGGCCGGACCTCACCACCTTCGGCAAGATCATCGGCGGCGGCTTCCCCGTGGGCGCCTTCGGCGGGCGCCGGGACATCCTGGCCCTCTTCGACGCCTCCTCGGGCGCAGCCCGGATTCCCCACGCCGGCACATTCAACGGCAATCCCATTACCATGGCGGCCGGGATCGCCACGCTGGAGCAGCTCACCGAGTCCGCCTTCGCCTGGCTGAACGGCACCGGGGATCGCGTGCGCCGACGGCTGCGGGACCTCGGGGAAAAACACGGCGTCCCGATGCAGGTCACCGGTGCCGGCTCCATGTTCAAGATCCACTTCAGCGCCGAGCCCGTCGTGGACTACCGCTCGGGCCAGCGGGCGAGCCACGTCATCCACGAGGCCCTCTTCCTGTTCGGCCTGAACCGCGGCCTGTACCTGTCCAGCGGCGGCCGCTGCTGCCTCTCCACCGCCATGGGCGAGGCGGAGGTGGAGAAGTACCTGGGCGTCGTGGAGGAATACCTCGCGGCTCTGGTGCGCTAGAGCGCGCCGGCAGACCAAGTTTTCGCTTGACACGAGAAGCCGAAAGGGTCTCAACTTGATCCGGATGGAACGGCCCCCGAAAGGAGGGATCGCGCATAAGGGGTCGCACGGTGCAAGCCGTCATCACGCTTCGATCGTCGTGCCGAAAGGAGGGATCGTCCCATGAGGAAAGGTTCACAGGCGCTCGGGATAGCCCTCGCAGTCCTGCTCCTGACTCCCGCCCTGGCCCTGGCCGGGACCGCCCAGACCACCATCACGCTGTGGTATCCGGCTGGGGACATCACGGCCGGCGCCGCCCACTTTGCCGACAAGAGCCTGTTCGCCGATTTCGAAGCCAGGAACAACGTGAAGGTCGAGGCGGTGGCCCTCGATTACGACACCATGCAGCAGAAGATCTTCGCCGCCGCGGCCGGCAGGAACATCGCCGATATCCTGTTCATTGACACCTCCTGACTCCCCGGATTCCTGAAGGAGGAGATGCTGGAGCCGGTGGCGGATGCCAAGGCCAAGGCGTGGCTGGATGCGGTCTCGCCCGAGATCCGGGAGCTGTCTGACTACGGGAAGGGCCGGATGTGGGGCTACCCCCAGTACGGGATTGACGTCTACGGCCTGACCTGGAACAAGGACCAGTTCAAGGAAGCCGGCTTGGATCCCGAGAAGCCGCCCAGGACCTGGGCGGAGTTCCGCGAGTACGCCAAGAAGCTCACCAGGCGCGACGCCCAGGGAAACATCACCCGGGTCGGGTATGCCATCCGGCATGTGGGGCATCCCCACGGGGTGGTCCACAAGCACTTTGGGCCATCTATGGCGCCGGCGGGGCCCTGATTGACGATCCGAACCGGCTGCGGGGCGGCAAGGCGCTGATCAACACTCCGGGCACCAAGGCCGCCCTCAAGCTCGTCCTCGACATGCTGGATGTGGACAAGTCCACCAGCCTGAACTTCCCGGATCCCCGTGCCGCCTTCCTGAAGGGCATCGCCTCCATGCAGATCAGCGAGACCGTGAGCATCCGCGGCCGGCAGCCGAAAGAAGCGCCCGACCTCAAGTGGGGCATGGCGCTGCCGCCGGTGCCCAAGGCTGGGGACAAGCCGGTGACGCTCCTCGGCGCATGGCTCTACTCGGTGCCGAAGCAGGCCAAGAACAAGGCCCTGGCGTGGAAGGCGATCGAGTGGATCAACAGTCAGGAGAAGGACTTCGAGCTCTGCAAGAAGTACGGCGCCTCCCCCAGGTACAAGGTCAACTGGGACAAGGAGCCGTTCAAGTCCGATCCGTACAACCAGGGCCTGAAGCAGCTCTACCCCTATGGGAGGAAGCTCCCCATCAACCTGGGGCTGAACGGGATCATGGATGCCATGGGCGGCGCCATCCAGAAGGTCTGGCATCACGAGGCATCCATCGATGACGCCCTGGCCGAGGCGCAGCGCCTGGCCGACAAGGCCATCGCTGACGCCGCCAAGTAGCGTGGGGACTGGCTGCCCGGTTGCTGCCCCACGGGGTCTGCCCCGTGGGGCAGTTTCGTTGTGATCGGACCCGAGAGACGGGGAAATGCCATGAGGGGCCAGGGGAGGCGATCGGCCCGGCAGATGCTGGCCACGCTCCATGCCAGGCGCATCCTGCACGCCTACCTGTTCATCGCGCCGGTCATCGTGCTTTTCGGGATCTTCCGGGTGATCCCCGCCCTCCAGACCCTGCTCTACAGCTTTTACAAGGTCGAGCTGCTGCGGGGCCGTTTCACCTTCATCGGGTTGGAGAATTTCTCCTCCCTGCTGACGGACGAGATCTTCCGCAGGGCGACGGTCAACACCCTGACCTACGTCGTCGTTATCGTGCCCATCTCGGCCTTCCTGGGCCTGCTCCTGGCCGTCCTCTTCAACGCGAAGTTCCACCTCAAGGAATTCTTCAAGGCGGTGTACTTCTCCCCCATGGTCACCAGCACCGTGGCCGCCGCCATGGTGTGGTGGTGGATGTACAACCCGCAGTTCGGCATCTTCAACGTCCTGCTCAAGCTGGCCGGTATCCCGGAGCAGCCCTGGCTCATGTCCAGCCGCATGGCCCTCCCCGCCATCATCATCTTCAGCATCTGGAAGACGCTCGGCTACAACATGATCATCTACCTGGCCGGACTCCAGGCCATCCCGCAGCAGTTCTACGAGGCCGCCACCATCGACGGGGCCAGCGCCTTCGGGCGCTTCTGGAGAATCTCGGTGCCGCTGCTCGCCCCGACGACGACCTTCATCCTCATCTATAACGGCATCCTGGCGTTCCAGGTCTTCGACCAGGTCTTCGTCCTCACCGGGGGCGGCCCGGCCAACTCCACCAACGTCGTGGTGCTGGATCTCTACCGGCAGGCCTTCGAGCGGTACAATTTCGGCTACGCCGCCGCCGAGGCCATGATCCTCTTCATCTTCATCCTGGGGGTCACGGTCCTCCAGTGGGTGTACAGCAAGCGGTTCGAGGTGACGTACTGAGGGGACATCGTATGTCGCGATCCACCCTGGTGGCGCTGGGGAAGATCGCCTTGTACCTGGTTGTCGGCGGGCTGGCGCTGCTCATGTTCCTCCCGTTCTACTGGATGGTGATGACCGCCTTCGTGCCGGCCCCGGACATCATCGCCTTTCCGCCCAGGTGGATCCCAACCCGCCTCACGCTGGAGCACTTTGCCGAGGCCTTCGCCAAGGCCCCCTGGCTCCAGTACTACTGGAACAGCGTCGTGGTCGCGGTGGTGTCCGTGGGCTGCTCGCTCCTGTTCGGCCTCTTCGCCGGCTACGCCTTCGCGGTGTATCGCTTCCCCCTGCAGAACTTCTTCTTCCTCCTGATCCTGGCCACCCTGATGGTGCCGGTGCAGGTCACCTCCGTCGCGCTGTACGTCCTGCTGTCCCGGATCGGCTGGGTGGACACCTACCTGGGCATCCTGGCGCCCAACTTCGCCAGCGCCTTCGGCGTCTTCATGATCCGCCAGGGGATCAAGGCCATCCCGCTGGACCTCATCGAGGCGGCCCGCATGGACAGCGCGGGCGAGACCCGGATCATCCTCACCATCATCGCCCCGCTCATCAAGACGACCCTGGCCACCGTGGCCATGATCCTCTTCCTGGGGTCCTGGAACGACTTCCTGTGGCCGGTGATCGTTATCAACTCGCAAAGCCTGCGGACGATCCCGGTGGGGATCGCCCTGTTCAAGGACCCCTACGGGAGCATCAACTACGGGCCCCTGATGGCGGCCACGGTCATCTCGACCGGCCCCATGCTCCTGGCCTATATCCTCTCGCAGAAGTACATGATCCGGGGGATCGCGCTCACCGGGCTCAAGGGGTGAGCAACCGACTGGAGATTGGTGATTGAGGATGGGCGATTGAATCACGGCACCGAGTGCCGGGTGGGTGCGGGTCCGATCGGAGAGCGGGCATGGAACACATGGCGCTGACACCGGAGCAGATCGCGGAATTGCAGCGGTATATCGGATACGGGGCGGCCTGGCTGGGGCCGGTGCTGGTCGGAGGAGAAGGCTGCCGCGTCACGGATATCGAGGGGAAATCCTATCTGGACTGCACCTCGCAGGCCTGGTCTTTGGCCCTGGGCTACAACCAGCCCGAGGTGATCGAGGCCGCCGTCGCCCAGATGCGGACGCTGGCCCACGTCCGGGCCGGCTTCCCGACCATCCCGCGGCTGCTCCTGGCGAAGAAGCTGGCGGATCTCTGTCCGGGGCGGCTCAACCGGGTGATCAACGCCCCCACGGGCTCCCTGGCGGTCGAGGCCGCGATGAAGCTGGCCCTGATCAACCGGCCCGAGGCGCACCGGTTCATCACCTTCTATCACGCCTACCACGGCAGCACGCTGGCCACCATGGCGGCGGGATGGATGCCGACCCAGACGGCCGGATCGGGCCTGGGGAGATCGCCGGGCCGCTTCGGCCCGGGGGTGAAGTTCCTGCCCTTCATGCAGAACTTCGTCCGGGTGCCGAACCCCTACTGCTACCGCTGCCCGCTCGGGAAGACCTTTCCGGGCTGCTCCGCCGCGTGCGCCGCGCCGCTCCGCGACACGATTATCCGCGGCGTGGACGGCCCCGTCGCCGCGGTCCTGCTGGAGCCGGTCCAGGGCAATGGCGGCCAGATCCCGTTCCCGGCACCCTTCCTCCAGGAGGTCCGCAGGATCTGTGACGAGTTTGGCATCCTGCTCATCTTCGACGAGATCCAGACCGGCTTCGGCCGGACCGGGCGGATGTTCGCGGCCGAGCTTTTGGGCGTGACACCCGACCTCCTGGTGCTGTCCAAGTCCATGGGCGGGGGCTTGCCCATCGCCGCGGTGGTGGCGGACGATCGCCTGAAGCAGTTCGAGCCGACGGGCGAGGATGTCTACACCTTCGGCAGCAACCCGGTCGCCCAGGCCGCCGCCCTCAAGGTCATCGAGATCCTGGAGCGGGACCGTATCCCCGAGCGCGCGGCCCGCATGGGCGCCCTGTTCACGCGGGGGCTACGCGACCTGCAGGCCAAGTATCCGCAGATCGGGGAGGTCAGGGGACCCGGCCTGTTCATCGGGGTGGAGATGGTGAAGGATCCGGAGACGAAGGAGCCGGCGCCCGAGGAGGCCGAGCAGATCGTGGAGGAGGCCTGGAATCGCGGTGTGATCCTGGCCCGCGCCTCGGCGCTGCCCAACGTGATCAAGATCAAGCCGCCGCTGATCATCCAGGAGGCCGAGGTCGCCTTCGTCCTGGACGTCCTGGCGGATTGCCTGAAGGCGGTCTACGGGACCGGGGGCCAGGGCTGACCGCTGAATGCGGGGGGTTTTTCCGCGTGCTCATCACCGCGCAACGGCTCTTCGACGGATGGGGACCGGCCCTGCTGGAGAATGCGGCTCTCCTCGTCCGGGGCGACCGCATCCATTGGATGGGGCCGGCCCCGGAGGCGCCGGCGGAGCCCGGAGAGGATCACCTCGACCTGGGGGATGTCACGCTTCTGCCCGGCCTCATCGACATGCACAACCACCTGCGCATCAACCATGCCGAGGGCGACCTCCCCGCCCAGATGTGCGATCCGGAAGTCCCATATGTCCTGCGCGGCCTGCGCAACCTGGAGACGAATCTTCGCGCCGGCGTCACGACCATGAAGTTGAACGGAGACCGGGCGTTCTTGGACGTGCAGATGCGCGATGCGATCCGGTCCGGCCTGGCCCAAGGCCCCCGGCTGTTCGTGGCCGGCAAGGGAATCAAGTCCTCGCGCTGCACGGGCGGGGTCGTGGCCACCGCCATCTGCGACGGTCCTCAGGCGATCCGGAAGGCGGTGCGCGAGAATGTGGAAGGCGGGGCGGATTTCATCAAGATCTTCGCCTCGGGAACGATTCTGGGCGCTCGCGAGGACGTCCTGCAGCCCTCCTATTCGGCCGCCGAGATTCAGGCCGCGACCGAGGAGGCGCACCGGGCCGGACGGATGATAGTGGCGCACTGCCATGGCGGCCCCGCGGCCGACGCCTGCATCGGGGCTGGGGTGGATATCCTGGAGCACGGGTGGCTCCTCACGCGCGAGCAGCTCGCCCGCATGGCAGAGAAGGGAACCCGGCTGTGCGTGACCCTGGGTGTCCTCTGGCACCCGCAGGGCGACATGACCCGCCGGCTCGCAGGGCCAGAGGCAGGCGCGGTTCGCCGGCGCCTCGATGAGATCAGAGAGACGATGGCCCACGCCGTGTCGAGCGGCGTGCGTTACGCCCTGGGCACCGACGCCGTCCACGGCCGGCTTGCCTTCGAGCTTCAGGCTCTGGAGCGACTGGGGGCGAGTCGTGTGGAGGTCCTTCGGGCGGCCACCAGCCAGGCCGGCGTCGCCCTGGGATGCCCCGACGATCTCGGGTCCGTGAAGCCCGGCGCGTACGCCGACCTGATCGCCGTCCAGGGAAACCCCCTGGCCTCCCTCACCAGCCTCGACCGGGTGACCTGGATCATGCAGGCCGGGCAGCTCGTGTTTGCCCCGGGGAACGCCTCCCCGACTCCGGATCGCTGAGCCGAAGGCTCGACTCGTGAGGACCGGCAGACGGCTGGGGGACGCATGTATCGGTGCGGATCCCCGTCAGGTCTGCGGCGTGATGCGGATCAGGACGCTGGTCTTGCGGGCGAGACCCTTCCGGATGTAGCGGCCCATCCAGAGGGGAACCAGGAGCCAGTACTTCCTTCGGTACGCTGCAAGCAGTGCGTGCTCCAGGTCCGGCCGGTCCTCTACCCACTCCGCGCGCCCCTCGAAGAGCGGACCGTCTTTCCTCCCCACATGTACCGTCACCCGCCCGTTATTCCGGATGCGCCGGGCCTTGAGGCTGTCGCGCCGGGTCGTGAAGTACACGTGCCCGTCGTGGTACCACAGCCAGACGGGAACCGTGCCCGGCTTGCCCGCGCGACTGTAGGTCGTGAGGTACATGTACCTGGCCGTCTGGAGCGCCCCCGCCAGCTCGGGCCTCATCCCGCGCCTCCTCGGCTCCTCAAACGAATCGGGCGGCTCGGATCTCCCGGGCGCCACCCGAAGTCGTGCCGGCGCCCCGCGCCCCCGCTACGACAGTCCCAGCAACCGCTCCAGCCTGCCCCGGTCAAAGCCGACCACGGGCTCGCCGTCAATGAGGGTGACCGGCGTCGCCCGGTAGCCGAGTTTCAAGAGCTCCTGGAGCGCTGCCGGGTCCGTTCGGATATTCCTGTCGACGAATGACACGCCCTTGCGAGAAAGAAACTCTTTCTCCTGCTCGCACGCCCCTCAGCCGGGCTGCGTGTACACGATCACCTGCTTCGCCATGATCTCCTCCATGCCAGCGCATGCCCTTGCCATTTTCTCCAGCCACAGAATTGCGCTTGCCCCCGTCTACCGCCGGCGGTATTTCCCCATCAGCTCCGCCGGGGCGAGGACGTGGCCCTGCATTGCCCTCTCCAGATCCTCCCTGGTCGTGGTCGCGGGCAGAGTCAGTGTCGTATCCAGGGCGTAGAGCCTGAAAAAGTAGCGGTGGGTCCCGGAGGGGGGGCAGGGGCCGCCGTACCCGATGCGCCTGAAGTCCGTGGTGCCCTGCCTCGCCCCGTTCGGCAGCGAGTCCTTCTTGGGCAGATTCTCTGCGAGGGAGCGGGCGCTGGCGGGAATGTTCCAGATCACCCAGTGAACCCACGTGCCACCGGGCGCATCGGGATCATCCGAGACGAGGGCGAAGCTCTTCGTTCCCGCGGGGGGATCCGACCACGTGAGCGGCGGCGAAACGTCCGGTCCGTCACAGGTGTACCTTGCCGGGATCGTGCCCCCGGGCTGAAAGGCTTGACTCTTGAGCTCCATCCTCGCGCCTCCCGCCAGGAGCACGGCGAAGAGGAGACCGACCCCGGCAAGAGGAGCGCTCAAAAAGACCATGGCATCTTCATCTCGGGCCGGCCTCGCAGAGACAGTCAATGGTTGAGCGGAATGGACAGAGGTCCGGTTGGGCCCAAGAGCGAGCAATCAATAGATCGTGCGGGAGCCCGCCCGCGGGGTTCAGCGGGCGAAGGCGCGGTCAATCCGGTTCTTGATCTCCGCCACCGGGTAGCCTTGCTGGGAGAGCCGTTGCGCCTCCAGCGCAATATCCACGCACATGGTTCACCCGGCCCCGTGCTCGTCGGCAAAGCAATCCAGATTGTTCTGGTGGCCCGGGTTCACGTCGCAGCCGCAGTAGCACCGGATGCGCTCCAGGACGTCGGGGATCTCCTTGGCCACCCGGTAGCCCCTGGCGGCATACCCGGTGAACAGGGCCGGCGACAGCGTGGCCGGCCGGGGGACGCGCGGGATGGCGGGCTTGGCCCCCCGAACCGGACCGTCGCTCCCCCCGCTCCTCCACCAGTAGCCGCCGATCCCCAGGGCGGCCACGACGAGCAATGCCCCCAGGATCACGGGCGTCCGGCTCGCCGTTCGTGCCGGCTTCCCTTTCGCCGGCCCTTCTCCCTGCATGACCATGCCCTCCTCCCCGGAATCCCCGGCACTCCCATTGCATGCAAGCGATGAGGGGCGCACTCTATTCAGCCATTCCACGCCCGGGGTAGCACTATAGGGGATTGAGCCTGTCCGGTCAACGGAGAGGGCGGCCAGTCAGAGCTGCGGGCGCATCTGTCCGAACGACCGGACCTCTCCCGGCGAAGGCCGTGGATCTCCACTCGCCGGCCCGGAGTCTCTTGCGCTCGAGCCTCACAGGGTTGATGCTCCCGCGTCCCCCGGGCCCGGCCCAGGTCGTCCCGTCCCCCGCGGGCGGCCGCGATCTCGGTTCGGGACATTCGCCAAGGAGGACGCCGATGGGACGCCTGCAAGGCAAGGTCGCCCCCGTCACGGGCGCCAGCACCGGGATGGGGCCGGCCGTCGCGGTGGCCATGGCGAGCCAGGGCGCGACCCTCGGCCTGCTGGCGAGACGCGCGGACCGGCGGGAAGAGGCCGCGGCTCCCCCTCCAGGCAGACCTGGCCAGGATGCTGCGGCCCGGGGATATCGCCAGCGCCGTCCTCGACGGGGCCGGCCCACCCGACCACGGCGTTGTCGAGATGCTCGTGATCCATCCGACCCCCCGCCGGGACGACCCGGCCGACACCGAGCGGTCCGTGGCCGAGGGCCGCACCGACGTCGTCCTGGACCAAACGGAACCGCGCCAGGGAGGAGGCATGGGATACGCGAGGAGGGGGAAACGCAAACTCCCACCGGAGGATTGCCCTGCGGTGGGAGTGGGGAGGGTCGGGGCTGCGCGATCGGCTACCCGGTCTTGCCCTCGGCGATGGAGCCGCGCTTCGAGAACGCCACCGAGGCGCCCAGGATCACGAGGCAGAGCAGGAAGATCAGGAAGCGTGTCCCGCCGCCGATGTCCCGGATGGCCAGGGGGGCCACCAGGATGCCCACCAGGTTCATGACCTTGATCATCGGGTTGATGGCCGGGCCCGCCGTGTCCTTGAAGGGGTCGCCCACCGTGTCCCCGATGACGGCGGCCTTGTGGAAGTCGGTGCCCTTGCCGCCGAAGAGACCCTCCTCGATCTTCTTCTTGGCGTTGTCCCAGGCGCCGCCCGTGTTGGCCAGGAAGACCGCCATGAGCTGTCCGGTCAGGATGGCCCCGGCCAGGTACCCGCCCAGGGCGGAGGCGCCGAAGGCAAAGGCCACCAGGATCGGGCTGAAGATCGAGAGGATGCCCGGCCCCAGCAGCTCCTTCTGGGCCGCGGCCGTGACGATGGCCACGCAGCGGCCGTAATCCGGCTTCTCCTTGAAGTCCATGATGCCCGGCTTCTCGCGGAACTGCCGCCGGACCTCCTCTACCAGCAGGTAGGCGGCGCGGCTGACCGCCTGGATGGCGAAGGAGGAAAACAGGAACGGCACCGCGCCCCCGATCAGGAAGCCGATGAAGACCTCGGGCAGATTCACCTGGATCCCGGTCTCGTACAGACGCGCCTCGTCAATGAAGGACCGGAACAGCGACACGGCCGCGATGACCGCCGTGGCGATGGCCAGCCCCTTGGTGAGAGCCTTGGTGGTGTTGCCGACGGCGTCCAGCTTGGCCACGATCCGGTGCGCCTCGATCCCGGACGGCGTCTTGGGGTTGCCCTTCAGGGCGCCGGACATCTCGAAGATCCCGCTGGCGTTATCCGAGATGGGGCCGAAGGTATCCTCGGCCAGGACGAAACCGGTCGTGGCCAGGAGGCCCAGGCCGGCCAGGGCGATGCCGTAGGCCGAGAGGGAAAAGCTCCCGCCGAAGATGCTGTAGGAGCCGAAGATGGCCGCGGCGATGGCCAGGATGCCCCAGACGCTGGATTCCAGGCCCGAGGCGAACCCCGTGAGCAGGAGCGTGGCCGGACCCGTCCGGCTGGCGTGGGCAATCTCGGTGACGGGCTTCTTCTCGGTGGAGGTGAAGAGCTCTGTCAGCCACTGGATCACCAGGGCCAAGGCGATGCCCATGGTGTTGGCGACAGCCACCCGCAGCCAGAAGGGGAAGGCCTCGGAGTGATACTTCGTGGCCGTGATGTCGCCGAGGTACCACTTGCTCACCGCGAAGAATCCGGCGATGGAGGCCAAGGCCGCCACCCAGTATCCCACGTTGATCGGCTTCATGGGGTTCATGGCCGGGTCGTCTTTGCCCCGCACGGCCCAGGTGCCGATGATGGATCCAAAGACGCCCACGGCCCGGATCAGCAGGGGGTAGATGACCAGGGCCAACGTGACCCTCAGGGCGGCGGCCTGGCCGCCGAAGGCCTGGACGAAGTCCTTGTCCAGCATGGCCCCGGCTCCCAGGATGATGGCGGCCACCAGGGTGACCTCGTAGGACTCGAAGACGTCGGCCGCCATCCCGGCGCAGTCCCCGACGTTATCCCCGACGTTGTCGGCAATCGTGGCGGCGTTGCGGGGATCGTCCTCGGGGATGCCCTTCTCCACTTTGCCCACCAGGTCGGCGCCCACATCCGCTGCCTTGGTGTAGATCCCGCCCCCCATGCGCATGAAGAGGGCCGCCAGGCTCCCGCCGAAGCCGAAGCCGATCAGGATCTTCATGGCGTTCTCTTTGAAGAGCAGGAAGATGATGGTGGCGCCCAGGAGGCCCAGCCCGACGGTGAACATGCCCGAGACGGTCCCGGCCCGGAAGGCGATCTCCAGCGAGGTCTTGAAGCTTTTCAGGGCGGCGGCGGCCGTGCGCACGTTGCCCTTGACGGCCAGCCACATGCCGACGTAGCCGGCGCCGTAGGAGGCCGCCACCCCCATGAAGAAGGCCAGGGCCACCCCCAGGGGGAGCACCATCCCCTCGTAGACCCCGCGGTACATGAAGAACAGGCCGATGGTGATGACGACGACGAACCAGATCATGGTCTTGACCTGGCGGGCCAGGTAGGCAAAGGCCCCCTCCTCGATGGCCGCGGCCACCTGCTGCATCTCCTTGCTGCCCGGATCCGCCTTGATCGTCTGCATAACCAGGAACAGGCCATAGCCCAGGGCGACAAACGCGGAACCCAGGACGAACCAGAGGATGGTCCACTCGCTCGGCCCGAACGTCGGAAGGACAATGGCAGCTTCGCTCACGATCGCAACCTCCTTCGCTGATCACCTCGTGGCAGGCAAGAAAGAATGGAAGGCGAGCAACCCCGTGCAGGAGATCACAAACCTCCCGCCGATCCCACCCGCTCGACAGGAGATTTCGCGCCTGGTGCTCGGCAGCGCGTGCGACGGCCCTCCCAGCCGTCCCCCAGGCGCGAGGAACCTAGCAAGGCGGCCCGAACGTGTCAAGCCGAATGTGCGCTCCCGCGCTCTCCCCCGGGCAATTGTCCGGAGGGCCAGAACACCTCCAGCCTCGGCCTGCCGGCCTCCCGCGTGTGCCCTCGGCCCTTTTCCATTTGACAGCCTCCGGGGCTGGGTCTATCCTAGCCTTGACCTCAAACAATCCAAGCGGTTGGAGGGTCGCGCCGCCTTCGCATGGGCGAAACGAACAGCGGAGAGTTGAAGCGGATATCCCTGGCTGCCGGTCCCGAGC
The DNA here is from genome assembly GCA_037442485.1 of Methylomirabilis sp. (SeqCode). GTDB lineage: Bacteria > Methylomirabilota > Methylomirabilia > Methylomirabilales > 2-02-FULL-66-22 > 2-02-FULL-66-22. Next base: position 3,011 of record JBBIQE010000076.1, on the reverse strand, counting down.
TCCAGGGACTGTTCGGCCGGGGGGACGAGCACGCCCGGCTGGTCGAGGAGGGGCTACGCGTCCGGCTCGTCGTGCGCGACGGCCTGTTGACGATCTTGGGGGCCGAAGGGGCCGTGGCCACTGCGGAGCAGGTGGTGAGCGAGCTGGTCGCGCTGGTTCGGCAGGGGCGCCCCGTGGGCACCCAGGAGGTCCGGCTGGCCCTGCGCCACTTCGGCCAGAAAGAGGGCGACAGCTTCCGCGAGCTCCAGGCCGAGACCGTCGAGGTCTCGGCCAAGAAGCGGCCCGTCCGCCCCAAGAGCCTCGGGCAGAAGCGCTACATCGAGGCCATCCGCAAGCACGACATCGTCTTCGGCATCGGTCCGGCCGGCACGGGCAAGACGTACCTGGCCATGGCCATGGCCGTGTCGGCGCTGCTCCACAAGGAAGTCCACCGCATCATCCTCACCCGGCCCGCCGTGGAGGCGGGGGAGAAGCTGGGCTACCTCCCGGGCACGCTGTACGAGAAGATCAACCCCTACCTCCGGCCGCTGTACGACGCCCTCTACGACATGCTGGAGACCGAGCGGGCCGCCCGCCTCATCGAGCAGGGCACCATCGAGATCGCGCCCCTGGCCTTCATGCGGGGCCGGACGCTGAACGATTCGTTCATCATCCTGGACGAGGCCCAGAACACCACCTCGGAGCAGATGAAGATGTTCCTCACGCGGCTGGGGTTCGGCTCCAAGGCGGTGATCACGGGGGACATCACGCAGGTGGACCTGCCCGCAGGCCGGGTGTCGGGGCTGATCGAGGTGCGCGGGATCCTGAAGGAGATCCCCGGCATCCGGTTCATCCACTTCACCGAAGAGGACGTCGTCCGCCACGAGCTGGTCCAGCAGATCGTCCGGGCGTACGAGGCCTACCAGGGGGCCCCCGCCGATCCCGGGGCGTAACGTGAACCCGCGGCCTCCCACCCCATTTCGGATTTCGGATTTCGGATTTTGGCGTTTCATTCCGCAATCCGCATTCCGCGATTCGCCATTCGCGTGATGGATCTGCGCTTCTTCACCCCCGAGGCCCAGCCGGGGACGGCCGACCGGCTGCAGCCGCCCCTGCGGAAGGGATGGCACCCGCTGGCCCCTGTCCGCCGGGCCATCGCGCGCCTGGAGCAGCAGCGCTGGTGCCTGCCGGCGCTGGCGGCCTTTTTCCTCCTGTGCACGGTCCAGATCCTGGCCTCCAACCTGCCCCTGCCCCTGGGCAGCCTGTCCGTCCTGGGCGTGTTCCTCCTGGCCCTCTTTCTCCTGTGCGCCCTGGCGGCCTACGTGTGGGCCCTGCAGCCCAAGGAGATCCGGCGCCCCCGCAATCTGGCCCTGCTCGGGACGGTGCTGCTCCTGGTCCTGCTCCTCAATCGCTACGGGATCGTCATCGTCACCTCGCTCTCCCAGACCTATCCCCACCTCCCGCTCCCGGCCCTGCGGGCGGCCCTGCCCGTCCCCCTGGGGGGCGTCCTGCTCGCGATCCTGTTCAATGCGCGCCTGGCCTTCGCCGGCTCGCTGGTCCTCACCATCCTCACCGGAATCATGCTGGCGGCGCCGATTGATTACTTCCTCTTCAGCTTCGTGGGAAGCCTGGTGGGCATCTTCACCCTGGCGAGGTATCGCGGCCGCACGGCCTTTGTCCGGGCGGGCGGCACGATCGGACTGGCCAACGCCTACGTCCTGCTGGCCTATGCCCTCCTCGAGGCGGACACGAGCACCCTCCTGCCCGAGATCGTGGGCGGCCTGGTCAACGGCGGCATCGTGGCGGTGCTGGCCAACGGGCTGCTGCCGCTGCTCGAGCACTCCTTCGGCCGGACGACGGACTTCACCCTCCTCGAGCTCTCCAACCTGAACGAGCCGATGCTCAAGCACCTCGCCCTGGCCGCCCCCGGCACCTACCACCACAGCGTCATGGTGGGCACGCTGGCCGAGGCGGCCGCGGAGGCGGTGGGGGCCAACGCGCTCCTGTGCCGGGTGGGCGCCTACTACCACGACATCGGGAAGACCCGGCACCCCGCCTACTTCATCGAGAACGACCCGGACGCGGCCAGCCGCCACGACAAGCTGGCCCCGAGCCTGAGCCGCACCATCGTCATGTCGCACGTGAAGGAGGGGATCGAGATGGCGCGGGCCTACGGGCTGCCCGAGGTCCTGGTGGATCTCATCCCCCAGCACCACGGGACGCGGCTGGTCCACTACTTCTACCAGCGCGCCAGGGAAACGGCGGACCCCGACCTGCACGCGGTGCAGGAGGAGGAATACCGGTATCCCGGGCCGAAGCCCCAGACGCGGGAGGCCGCCATCCTCATGCTGGCGGACGCGGTGGAGGCGGCGGCCCGCACCCTGACCGATCCGACGCCGGCCCGGATCCAGGGCGCCGTGCAGAAGATCATCAACGGGATCTTCGTGGACGGGCAGCTCGACGAGTGCGATCTCACCCTGCGGGACCTGCATCGCATCGCCAACAGCTTCGCCCGGATCCTGGCGGGGATCTTCCATCACCGGGTGGAGTACCCGGGGTTACCCCTCCAGGAGGCCGACCGGAAGCGGGACGAGAATGGGGATCAGCCTGCAAAACCGGCAAGAGAGGATTCGCGTCGCGACGCCGTGGCTAAAAAGGGTGGGCCAAAGGGCGCTCCGACTCCTCCGGCGCCCGAGGGCGGAGTGTAGCGTGGTGCTGGTGGACGATGCCGCCATGACGGAACTGAACCGCGCCTTTCGCGGCGCATCCGGCCCCACCGACGTCCTGGCCTTCCCCATGGCCGAGGGCCGCTTCCGCGGCCTCTCCCCGGGGCTGCTGGGCGACGTGGTGATCTCGGTGGAGACGGCGCGCCGGCAGGCGCCCCCGGGCGGAGGCGGCCTGCGGGCGGAGCTGGCCCTGCTCCTCGTCCACGGCCTCCTGCATCTGACGGGCTACGATCACGGGACGGCCGCCGAGCGGCGACGGATGTGGCGGAAACAGCGGGCGATCCTGGCGGCCTGCGGGATCCGGCC
>JBBIQE010000075.1:0-16279 GCA_037442485.1 Methylomirabilis sp. (SeqCode) | reverse complement strand
GCCCGAAAGATCACGGCCGAGAAGCTGGCCATAAATGCCGTCCTGGCCGGCTGTCTCCCCGTCTACGCACCCGTCCTTCTCGCCGCGGTGGATGCCCTGTGCGACCCGGCCTTCTCTGCCCACGGGCCGACGGCCAGCACCTCGGGCATGGGCGTTCTCATCATCGTGAACGGCCCCATCGCCGCGCAGATCGGGATGAACGCCGGCGAGAATCTCTTCGGGCCGGGCTGGCGGGCGAACGCCACCATCGGGCGGGCGCTGCGTCTGCTGCTCCGGAATGTGTGCGGGGCCGTCCCGGGGGTCCTGGACCGGAGCTGCTTCGGCCATCCCGGCAAGTACACCTATTGCATCGCCGAGGACGAGGCCCACAGTCCCTGGACTCCCCTCCATGCCGAGCGCGGGATCCCCACCGAGGAAAGCGGTGTCACCCTCTTCGCCGGCGAATCCCCCCACCAGGTGGCCAACCAGTCGGCGTCGGAGCCCGAGGCGATTCTCGCCAGCATCGCCGACGTGATGGCAGGAGGCGGCCGCCTCAGCCTGTCGGACCAGCAGTTCGTCGTCATCATCGGGGCGCAGCACCGCCAATACCTCGGCAGGCGGGGTTGGACCAAGAAGGACGTCCGCGCGTGGCTCCACGCGCACGCGGTCCGGTCCGCGGAGGAGCTCCTCCGGGCGGGCCGCCTGGCGCCCTCCGAGGCGGAAGGGGGCCGCATCTACAGCGCGGTTTCGGATCCCGAGGATATACTGGTGGTCGCCGCCGGTGGGGATACCGGCGGCTATTCCGTGGTCATCCCCGGCTGGTCGGGGCGGCTGCACTCCCAGGCGGTCACGAAAATGATCGCGCCCTGCCCCGCCTGTCGGGTGGACACGTGAAACTCAGAACTCATTGGTCATTGGTCATTTGTCATTGGTCATTCGCGAAGGAGAGACTCGATGAGCTTTCCGGTGTTTGATCCGACAGACGGACCGGTTGCGCAGGCGTTCACCCCGGCCCCCCGTCCTGCCAGCCTGGCGGGCAGGGTGGTCGGGATCCTGGATAACGGAAAGCCCAAATCCGACCTACTGCTCCGCGAGGTGCAGGAGCTGCTGCGATCCGAGGCGGGGGTGGCCGACTTCGTGGTGGTGCGCAAGGCCTCGGCCTACCGCCCCGCGCCGGAGGTGGAGCTGGACGAGCTGGCCCGTAGAGTCCACGCGGTCGTCACCGGCATCGGCGACTGAAGCTCCTGCTCATCGAGCAGTGTGCTCGACGGCATCCTGATGGAACAGCGGGGCGTTCCGGCCGCAGCCATCTGCACCGAGCTTTTCGTGCCCAACGGCCGGGCCATCGCCGAGGCGCACGGGGCGGCGGGCTATCCCTTCGCCCTCGTTCCGCATCCCCTGGCCAGTGCCAGCCCGGAGGCCCTGGCGCGCGAGGCCAAGGCCGTCCTGCCCGAGGTCCTCCGGCTGCTGGTGAGAGGGTGATTCGGTCGGCCCGGCGAAGGCCTTACCGAGTCTTCCCCTCGCTGGCGCTCCCCCGGGCAGCGGACAGGCCGTGTCCCTTCCGCTGAACCACCACGGGGCGGGCGGGAGCCGGAGATGAAGCCTCCTGGCTGGCCCCCAAAAAGCACGGCCGCGCCAATGATTAAAGGCGCGGCCGTACTCTCCTGCTAATTCAATTGGTTATCCGATTTACTTGCAGTACTTCTTGAATCGCTCGTTGATCCGGCCCCAGTGCAGGCCCGCCAGGAAGTTGTCAATGTATTTGGCGCGGGCCGGGCCGTCCTTGTGGTAGTAGGCGTGCTCGAAGACGTCGCAGGCCACCAGGGGAATCCCGCCCCAGATGGCCCCATACTGGTGTTCGTCCACCAGGACGTTGAGCAGCCGCTGCGAGCCCAGGGCATCGTAGACCAGCAGGCCCCAGCCGCTCAGCTTGGCCGAGATGGCGCAGGCCTTGAAGTCGGCCTTCCAGGCGTCGAAGGATCCGAAGTCCCGCTCGATTCGCTGGTAGACCTCTCCGCCCTTCTTGGGATCCCCGTCGCCGCCCAAAACCTCCCAGTACACGTCGTGCAGCAGTGTCCCGGCGTGGTTCCACGTGAACCGCCGCTTCAGCTCCCCGATGATACTGTAGTTGCCGTTGGCGGCGGCGCGATCGGCCGTCTCCAGCCCCTTCTCGATCGTGTTGAGGGCCGTCACGTACCCCTTGTGGTGCGTGTTGTAGTGCCAGTCGGTCGTCTCTGGGCTCACCACGTTCGCCAGGAGCGTCTTGGCCTCGTCGTCGGAATATGGCCGAGGCTTCAGTTTCCACTCGTACGCCATGCTCGATACCTCCCCTCGTCAGTCAGTGTGGTGTGCGGTTCGTGGTTACGCGCGTGAACCGGCCGGCTGGGCGGCAGGCTCGTAGTGCTGGCCCATCCCCAGGCCCGTGCCGGGTTGGAGGAGCTCCGGGCGCTGCTTCGCCGCCTCGCGCAGCGGCAGGAGCAGCCGGTCCTTGTCGTAGACGAAGTCGTCCCGGTGGTACGAGGCCAGCTCGAACTCCTTGCCCATGAAGATGGCGTCCTCCGGGCAGGCCTCTTCGCAGAAGCCGCAGAAGATGCAGCGGAGCATGTGGATCTTGTACACCTTGGCGTAGCGCTCGCCGTGGCTGACCCGCCGCTCGTCGGTGTTCTCGGCCGCCTCGATGTAGATGGCGTCGGCCGGGCACGCCACCGCGCACAGCTCGCATCCCACGCAGCGCTCCAGCCCGTCCTCGTCCTTGACCAGGAAGTGGCGGCCGCGGTAGCGCGGGGCGAGAGGCAGCCGCTGCTCCGGGTAGGAGACGGTGACAGGCCTGCGGAAGATGTGCTTGAAGGTCGTGGCCAATCCCTGGGCCAGCTCGCTGAACATGTCCACACCTCGTGCGAGGGTCGCGGGTTGCGGTGACGGGTGGGCACCTCCAGGTTCCGGGGTCGAGGTTGACGCGCCGAAGTTCGCCTGCCAAACCGCGGCCCCTTGAACCGGCGGCGGCCGCTCAGGCCAGCTTCTTCACCGCGGCCGTGACCTCGGCGTAGTCGGGCTCGACCTTCGGCTCCGGGGCCACCCACTTGTAGCGGATCACGCCCTGCCGGTCAATGACGAAGACGGCCCGCTTGGCCACGGTGAAGCCCCGCACGCCCGCCAGGTCGTTGAATACCACGTCGTACTGCCTGATGACGTCCCGGGTGACGTCCGAGAGCAGGGGGAAATTCAGGCCGTTCTTTCCGGCGAACTCCTTGTTGGCGAACGGGGAGTCCACGCTCACGCCCAGGACGGCCGTGTCGGCGCTGGTGAAGTCGTTCAGAGCGTCGCGGAATGTGCACATCTCCTTCTGGCAGACCCCGGTGAAGGCCGCCGGATAGAAGGCCAGGACCACGTTCTTGCCCGCGAAATCCGAGAGGCTCACCGTTTTGAGGTCGGTGTTGACTAGGGTGAACTGCGGCGCCTTCTGTCCCACCTCTGCTGCCATGATGTATGCTCCTCTTCGCTTCCGGGTTGGATGGGTCGAGGTTCGAGGGTGAAAGTCCAGGCTCCCGGTGCCGACGTCCGAGGCCCGGGCACGACTGCGTTCACGCACTCGGTTCCCGGCGCTCGGCGCTCGGCCCCGTGCTCGGCAATCCGTGGAGGGCGAGGTCCAGCAGCTCCACGGGGTGAACGGCCCGGACGGGCAGCTTCGCCTGGCGCAGGCCGAAGGCGATCTGCAGCAGGCAGCCGATGTTGCCGACCGCGACGTGGCTGGCCCCCGTCTCCCGGATGCGCTCGACCTTGCGCCGGAGGAGCCGGCCGGCCATCTCGGCATCCAGGAGATTGTAGATCCCGGCGCTGCCGCAGCAGAGATCCGACTCCGCCAGCTCCACCAGCGTGAGCCCGGGAATCTGGCCAAGCAGGCGGCGCGGCTCGCTCCGGATTCGCTGGGCGTGCGCCAGGTGGCAGGCGTCCTGATACGTCACCGTGAGGGGAACCCGGGTGAGCGCCCCCTCCCACGCAACGGTCGCCAGGATCTCGGACACGTCGCGCACGGTCGCGCTGAAGGCGGCAGCGCGATCCCGCCAGAGGGGATCCTCCTGCAGGAGCTGGGCGTACTGCTTCAGCGCCGCCCCGCACCCGGCGGCGTTGGCCACCACCGCCGACACCTGCCAACGCTCGAAGGTCCGGATGAGGTTCCTGGCGTGACTGCGCGCCGCCTCCAGCTCCCCCGCATGCAGGTGGAGGGCCCCACAGCACCCCTGCTCGGGCGGCGTCACGACCTCGTACCCGGCCGCCGCCAGGACCCGCGCGGTGGCACGGTTCACCCCGGGCAACAGGAAGCGCTGGACGCACCCGGTCAGAAGCCCGACGCGCCCGAGGGGCCTCCCCACCGCGGCCGTCCTCTCGGGGACAGGACGCCGCGCCGCCCCCGGGGGAACCGGGGGAAGCAGGGCCTCCATCTGGGCCAGCCGGGGCGTTAGCCGCGGCAGGATCCCCGATGCCCGCACCAGCCGCGACAGCCCCAGCCGCTGGTACCAGTACAGCCCGGCCGCGGCCCACCGCATGCGTCCGGGATGCGGGAAGAGGGCGAGAATCATCCGCCGCCAGAAGCGCTCCCACCCCGGCCGCGCGTACTCCCGCGCGATCCGGGCCCGCGCCCTCTCCAGCAGGGGGCCATAGGGAACACCGGACGGGCAGGCCGTCTGGCAGGCGAGACACCCGAGGCAGCCGTCCAGGTGCTTCACGACCACCGGGCCGAGGTCGGCCTTCCCCTCCTCCACCGCCCGCATCAGGTAGATGCGCCCGCGCGGGGAGGCCATTTCGAGGCCCGTCGCGAGGTAGGTGGGACAGGTGGGCAGGCACAGGCCGCAATGGACGCAGTCCAGAATCCCCTTGCCGTCGGAGGAGAAGCCCGACGGCATGAGAGCGCCTCTCGGCTGCGATGCCAGGACCGTCGTCACGCCAGGCTATCCTTTCAATGGAAAGCCGACAACGGACAACCGACAATTCAAATCCGTTTGAAACTGCGTCACAGTCCTCCGACGAATCGCCCCGGATTGAGGATGCCCTTGGGATCGAAGGCGGCCTTGAGCCGCCTCATGACGCCCAGGCCGTCCGGGGGCCTTCCCCATACATCCAACCCGTTCCGCGCCGCGTCGGGAAGCCGCTGAACCACCAGGTAGCCCCCCAGCCCGACCAGGGCTTCCCGCGCCGCGTTGAGGCCCTGCACCAAAGCGCCGGCCGTCTCGGCACGGAAGGCCCCCCGCAGGGCACCGTGCGAGACGGTGGCCGCCACAGCCGCCTGCACCCGCTGCGGCAGAGCCGCCTGGATCGCCTGGACGGCCTTGGCACAGTCCGCGGGCAGGACGCCCCCCCGCCAGAGCGCCTCCAGGCCCGCGTGAGCCATCCCGGCCCCTCCCCAGGGGAAATCGCTGACCGCCTTCCACACGGGTGGGCCATCCGGGATCTCGGCCAGTCTGAGGCCGCACGCGCCGGCCATCCGCTCCAGGTCCGCGCGCTGCCCCGCCACCGCCTCGGGGAGGCCGGAGACGCACACCAGCAGGCCGTTGCCCCCCAGTCCGCACGCCTGCGCCGCGCCCCCCTCCATGAGTTCGACCCGGCTCGGCACCAAATGCGATCCCAGGACCCGGTTGGCCAGGGCCTGGACCGTCGCGAGGTCTGGCGCGCGGAGCCACCAGCCTCTCTCCACCTCGGGTCGCGGGTACAGCCGAAACGTGGCCTCCAGGATGATGCCCAGGGTGCCGTGCGAGCCGAGGTAGAGCTTGGTCACATCGTAGCCCGTCGCGTTCTTGACCACCCTGGCGCCGGCCTTGCTGATCGTCCCGTCGGCATGGGCCACCCGGAGCCCGAGAACGAGGTCGCGCGCCGTGCCGTAGCGGCAGCGGAGCGGGCCGCTCAGTCTGGTCGCCAGGGCCCCGCCCAGCGTGGCCCGCTCGGGGAGCGGAACGTCCAGGGGCAGAAACTGGCCGTGCTCCGCCAGCCGTCGCGCCAGGTCGGCCAGCCGGATCCCGGCCTGGGCCGTGGCCGTCAAGTCGCCGGGGTCATGGGCCACCAGGCGGTCGAGCCGCGTCAGATCCAGCGCCAGATCGTAGCGCTCAGGCGGGTTGCCGATGGATTGATGCGAGCCGCCGCCCCAGGGAACGACCGCCAGCCCCCCCGCCCAGGCGATGGCCAGGACGCGGGAGAGGGCGGCCTCGTCCGCAGGGCGAAGGGCCGCCTCCGGCCGGTTCCGGCCGATGCGATAGGCCTCGGTGGCCCCGCCCGTGAGCAGACCCTCGGCGCCGAAAAGAGCGCGAAGCGCTTGGCCGAGATCCGTACCGAGGCTCATCCCGCTGCGACCGCGCCAGCTTCCCCGGGATGGGGGAAGATCTTGCCGGGATTGCACAGGCCGGCCGGATCGAACACCCCGCGCACCCGCTGCATGATGCTGAGATCCGCCGGCGCATACATCATCCGGAGGTACTCGCGTTTCTCCAGGCCGACCCCGTGCTCCCCGGTCACGGTGCCCCCCGCCTCGATGCAGCGCCGCATGATCTCGGAGCCGGCCTCCAGGGCGCGCGCCTCGCACCCCGGGACATCCGGGTCCACGCAGATCATGGGATGGAGGTTACCGTCCCCGGCGTGGGCCACATTGGCGATCTTGATCCCGTAGCGCGCCCCCACCTCCTCGATCTCGCGCAGCACCTGGGGGAGCTTCGTTCGCGGGACCACGGCGTCCTGGAGGTAGTAGTGGTGGGCGATGCGCCCGAAGGCTCCGGCCGCCTCTTTCCGCCCCTTCCACAGGAGCGCCCGCTCCTCCTCGGTCCGGGCCACGCGGACCTCCAGGCAGCCCTGGGCGCGGCAGACCGCCTCCACCTCCACCGCCTCGGTCTCGACCTCGGCGCGCGGGCCGTCCAGCTCGATGAGCAGCACCGCTCCCGCATCCAGCGGGTAGCCGGCCCTGGCGTGGGCCTCGACCGCCTTGACCGTCTCGCGATCGAGCAGCTCCATGGCCACCGGGATGATGCCGCGCGCAATGACGCCGGAGACGGCGCTGCTCGCCTCCTCCACACTCCGGAACACCGCCAGGATCGTCTTCACCGCCTCGGGCTGGGGCGTCAGGCGCACCGTGACCTCGGTACAGATCCCCAGGGTCCCCTCGGCCCCGGTGAACACGCCCAACAGGTCATAGCCGGGAGCCTCGCTCACCTTCCCGCCCAGGCGAAGCACCTCGCCGCCCGGAAGGACCACGGTCGCCCCCAGGACGTGGTTCGTGGTGACCCCGTACTTGAGGCAGTGGGGCCCCCCCGCGTTCTCGGCCACGTTCCCGCCGATGGTGCAGGCGGCCTGGCTGGCCGGATCGGGCGCGTAGAACAGCCCGTGCCGCTCGACGGCCCGGGTGAGCGCGAGGTTCACGCACCCCGCCTCGACGGTGGCCATCCGGTTGACGAGATCGAGCTCCAGGATGCGCGTCATCCGGGTCAGCGCCACCATCAGGCCGCCGGCCGCGGGTGTGGCCCCTCCCGAGAGACCGGTGCCGGCCCCGCGGGGGAGGAAGGGGATTCCCAGCTCGTAGCAGAGCCGCGACAGTTCAGCGACCTGCTGTGTGGAGGTGGGCAGGACCACGACATCCGGCGGCAAGCCGCGGAAGAACGTGAGGGCGTCGCAGTCGTACACCCGGACCTCCTCGGGGCAGGAGACCACCCCGTCCGGTCCCACGATGCGCACGCATGCCTGGATCAGCCGGGCCCGGGTCTCGGGCGCTAGGCCGTTTCCGCTCATAGGGCACTCAGGGCCACGCGACACCCGCACCCGACGACCGCTCCAACAGGTGGGCCGGTTCTGAATCGTCGGTGGTCGGATTTCCATTCCCCGGATGGGTGGGCCTCACTCGACCACCCACGTCTCGCCGCGCCGGAACAGGGCGTTCACGTCCCCTGGCCCGAGCTTCTGGCGCGCCGTCTCGAGCTGCCTGTGCATGGCCTCTTCATAGGTGGGCCGGATGCTGGCGTGGAAGACACCGATGGGGGTCGGATTCTCCAGGTGGGCCAGCATGTAGGCGAGCGGCCGGTTCGTCTCGTCGTGCACCAGGATGTCCCCCTCCGAGACGCCGTCCCCCAGGCTGACCACCTGCAGCCGCCCGCTGCTTGCTAGCCGGATCCCCTTGTCCCGGTTCTTGCCGAAGATGAGCGGCTTGCCATGCTCCAGGAGCAGGACCGTGTCCGCCTTGGTGGCCTTGTCCGTCAGGGGCTCCCAGGCGCCGTCGTTGAAGATGTTGCAGTTCTGCAGGATCTCGATGAAGGCGCCGCCCGGGTGCGCGTAGGCCCGCCGCAGCATGTCCTGGAGGTGGCGCGCCTCCACGTCAATGCTGCGGGCAACGAAGGTGGCATCCACGCCCATGGCCACTGCGATGGGATTGAAGGGGTAGTCCACGGAGCCGACCGGCGTGGACTTGGTCACTTTCCCCAGCTCCGAGGTGGGCGAGTACTGGCCCTTCGTCAGGCCGTAGATCCGGTTGTTGAAGAGCAGGATCTTCAGCCCCACGTTCCGCCGCAGGGCGTGGATCAGGTGGTTGCCGCCGATGCTCAGCCCGTCCCCGTCCCCGGTGATCACCCAGACCGAGAGGTCCGGCCGGGAGATCTTGAGCCCCGTGGCGATGGCCGGCGCCCGGCCGTGGATCCCGTGGAAGCCGTAGGTGTTCATGTAGTAGGGGAACCGGCTGGAGCAGCCGATCCCGGAGATGAAGACGAACTTCTCCCGGGGCAGGCCCAGCTCGGGCATCACCTTCTGCACCTGGGCCAGGATCGAGTAATCGCCGCAGCCGGGGCACCACCGGACGTCCTGATCCGAGACGAAATCCTTGCGCGTGAGCCTGGGCGCCCCCGCCTCTACCGCTGCCTCTGCCATCCTACTCCTCCAGGAGCCGCAGGATCTTGCCGGCGATCTCCGAGACCTTGAAGGGCTGGCCCTGTATCTTGTTCAGCCCGACCGCATCCACCAGGTACGTCGCCCGGAGGATCGTGATCAGTTGCCCCATGTTCATCTCGGGCACCAGGACTTTTCCGAACCGCCGCAGGATGCCGCCCAGGTCGGGGGGCAGCGGGTTCAGGTAGCGCAGGTGGACCTGGGACACCTTCTTCCCCCGGGCGCGCACCTCGTCCACGGCGGCGGCGATGGAGCCGTAGGTGCTGCCCCACCCCACCACCAGAAGGTCGCCCGCCTCCTCGCCCCGGATGGGGGTGGGCGGAATCTCCTGGGCCACCGCCGCCACCTTCCGCGCCCGGGCGCGGGTCATCCGCTCGTGGTTTTCCGGGGCGTAGCTGATGTTACCCGTGACGTCCTCTTTCTCGATCCCGCCGACCCGGTGCTCCAGCCCGGGGGTGCCGGGCTTCACCCAGGGGCGCGCCAGGGTCTCCGGATCGCGGAGGTACGGGAAGAAGCCCTCGGGCTCCGTCCGGAAGCGGACCGGGATGGGCGGCAGATCTTCGAAGCGCGGGATGAGCCAGGGCTCCGCCCCGTTGGCCAGGTAGCCATCGGTGAGCAGGACCACCGGCGTCATGTACTTGATGGCGATCCGAACCGCCTCGTAGGCCGCGGAGAAGCAATCCCCCGGGGTCGCCGCGGCCAGGACCGGCAGGGGGGAGTCGCCGTTGCGGCCGAAGAGGGCCTGGTACAGGTCGGCCTGCTCCGTCTTGGTGGGAAGGCCGGTGCTGGGTCCCCCGCGCTGCACGTTGCAGATGACGAGCGGCAGCTCGACCATGACGGCCAGGTTGATGGCCTCCTGCTTCAGGGCGATTCCCGGCCCGCTGCTGGTGGTGACGCCCACCGCCCCGCCAAAGGAGGCGCCCAGCGCCGAGCAGACGCCGGCGATCTCGTCCTCGGCCTGGAAGGTGAGGACGCCGAACTGCTTGTACCCCGCGAGTTCGTGCAGGATGTCGCTGGCCGGGGTGATGGGATAGCTCCCCAGGAACAGGGGCAGCCCCGCCTTGCCGGCCGCCGCCACGAGACCCAGCGCCAGTGCGGTATTGCCCGTCACATTCCGGTAGGTGCCGGGCGCGATCCGGGCCGGCTGCACCTCGTACTGGACCGCGAACAGCTCCGCCGTCTCGCCGAAATGGTAGCCCGCCTTCAGGGCGCGGGTGTTCGCCTCCACCAGCTCGGGGGTGCGCTTGAACTTGTCCTGGATCCACTTCAGGGTCGGCTCGATGGGCCGGCTGTACAGCCACGAGCAGAGCCCCAGGGCGAAGAAGTTCTTGCACCGGCCGGCGACCTTGTTGGAGAGCTTGAGGTCCTCCAGCGCCTTCAGGGTCATCCCGGTCATGTCCACCACGAAGACCTGGTACTGGGCGAGCGAGCCGTCTTCGAGGGGATTGCCGGTGTAGCCGGCTTTTTTCAGATTGGCCTGATCGAAGCCGCCCTGGTCGGCCAGCAGGATCCCCCCGGGCTTGAGGTCCCCGATGTTCACCTTGAGGGCCGCCGGGTTCATGGCCACGAGGACGTCCGGGTTGTCCCCGGGCGTGTAGACCTCCAGGCTGCTGAAGTTGACTTGGAAGCCGCTCACCCCGGCCAGCGTGCCGGCCGGGGCCCGGATCTCCGCCGGGAAATCCGGCAGGGTGCCGACGTCGTTTCCGGCCAGGGCCGACTCGGTCGTGAACTGCATGCCCGTCAGCTGCATCCCATCGCCCGAATCCCCGGCGAACCGGATGACGACCCGGTCGAGCTGCGCCCGCCGCTTGGCGGGCGACGCCGCCACCGCCTGCGTTTCGAGTGTCATGGTTCTCCTGCGCTCCTCTTCAGCCTGCCAGTCTCCGGGAAGTGGCGTCGCGCCGCCCTCCCCCGCGGGCTCCGCGCCTCGGGCCGCCCTCAGCCGATGGAGCGCTCCCACGGAAGGGTGATGAGGTCCCGGCGCGCGTGGCGCTCGTTCTTGATCTTCTCCTGGAGCAGCATGATCCCATGGATGAGCTGCTCCGGCCGCGGCGGGCAGCCCGGCACGTACACATCCACGGGGACGACCTGGTCCACCCCCTGGACGATCGTGTAGGTGTTGAAGACCCCGCCGCAGGAGGCGCAGGCCCCCATCGAGATCACCCACTTCGGATCGGGCATCTGGTCGTAGATCTTCCGCAGAACCGGTGCCATCTTCCGGCTGACCCGTCCCGCCACGATCATGAGGTCCGCCTGGCGGGGCGAGGCGCGGAAGACCTCGGCCCCGAAGCGCGCCAGGTCGAACCGCGAGGCGCCCGTCGCCATCATCTCGATGGCGCAGCAGGCCAGGCCGAAGGTCGCCGGCCAGATGGAGGATCGGCGCGCCCAGTTCACCATCCGGTCGAGCGTGCTCAGCAGGATGCCCCGCTCGACTTCGGCCGCCTCGGCGGCCGTGACGCCGGGAACGGAAAGGACGTCCGTGCTCATGCCAGGCCCCCCTGGAGTGCGGTCACTGCGTTGCTTGGCTCCCGACGGCTCCGCGATCGCTCCAACCGCAGCACCTCGCGCAGAGGGCGGGTGGCAGCCGGGCTAGGCCGTGAAGCTCGACCCGCAACCGCAGGTGCCCTTGGCGTTGGGGTTCTTCAGGGTGAAGCCGGCGCCGGTCAGCGAATCCACGTAGTCAACCTCGGTCCCGCTGAGGTAGAGGAACGACTTCGGATCCACCACGACCTTCACCCCGTCCTGCTCGAAGACCTGGTCCCCGGGCCGGGGGGCGTCGAACACGAGCTGGTACTGGAAGCCGGAGCATCCCCCGCCGACCACCCGGATGCGCAGCCCCGCATCCTCGGGGGCCTGCTGCGCGGTCTTGATCCCCTTGATCTTCTCGGCGGCCAGTGGCGTGACGGTGATCATGCCTGTCCTCCTTCTGTGGCTTGGGTGGGTTCGTCGCTCTCGGGGCGCCGCGACCCGCCCGGGGCCGCCGCGCCGGCTGAGTTCCCGGTCAGCCCGGGAGGCTCGTGCCCTCCGCCAGCTCGATGACGGCCTGCATGTGCAGGGGAATCGCAGGCCGCGAGGTGATGACCGGACAGCGGGGGCAGACCTCGGGTCCCGGCTTGAGCGAGCAGCCCGCGCAGCAGCGCAGGATCTCGATCGTCTCCTGCAGCGACGCCTGCATCGCCCGGAACTGGGCGAGGCGCTCCTCCACCTCGCGGAGCTCCGTCTCCAGCAACCGGCTGAGACCGCCGGCGATCTCCGAGGCCGCCTTGCCTCGCCGCCGCGCCTCGAAGAAGGCCTTCACCCGGGCCAGCGGGGTCTGCCCCAGCTGCAGGCTCTTGATCAGCCGGAGCTTCCGGAGCTCCTCCTCCTCGTACAGGCGGAAGCCGCCGCGGGTCCTGGCGGCGGGGGCGATCAGCCCGAGCTGCTCGTAGTACCGGATCGTGCGCATCGTCGTTCCGGCCTTCCTGGCCAGATCCCCGATCCGCATGAGCCGGCTGCTGCTCCCGTTTCCGTCAGCCCCTTCCATCCTGGTTCGTGGTGCCTCTTTTTCCAAACGCGATCAAACCTGTCCACAATATACCCAAACTTCACGTCGGCGTCAATGTGTTTCATCGCCTGGCGTGAGTCCGCGTCGGAGCCATCCCCTCAGCGTCTATAACTCCTGATGAACACAGACGTTCGGAATCTTCCATGGCTTCCCTTCCCATGGATGGCTCATCCCGCCCACCGAGCGCCGACGAGTGACGGAAGGCCGCGCGGCTCCCCCGGCTACTTGAGGACCCCCGCCGCCTCCAGGTCGGCGATCTCCTCCCCCAGGGCCCGAAGGCGGGCATAACACTCGCTGATCTCGGCGTGGGGCAGGGATGGCAGCGTGCGGTCCAGGACATTGATGCGCTCCCCCAGGGCGCGCGCCTGTTTCAGGATCTGCACTACGCGCTTGACGTGACCCTCCAGCGGCCGCTCGTCGAAGAATCCCTCCATCCCCTCCTCGTCCAACCGGTCCACGAGGGCCAAGAACCTCTCCCGCTCTGCCGGGGTGAGCTCGGGCGGGCACAGGCGCGCGTACACCTTCATGCGGAAGCTGCGAAAGCGAAGATCGGGCATCTAGACCTCCAGCGGTTTGGGGTAGGTTGTCAGGTTCCGGCACCCCGTCTCGGTTACCACCACGACATCCTCGATGCGAACCCCCCCCACGCCCGGATAGTACAGGCCGGGCTCCACCGTGACGACGTTTCCCGCGCGCAGCGTCGTCTTCACCCTGGACAGCCGCGGCAGCTCGTGCACCTCTAGGCCGAGCCCGTGCCCGGTCCCGTGGAAGAAGCCCTGCATGCGCCCGTTTGTCTCGCCCGTCTTGAAGCCCCGTTCCTCCATGGTCTGCTGGACCTCACGGTGGATCGCCTCGCCGTCGGCGCCGTCCCGGATCAGGCGGAAGGCGCAGGCCTGCCCGGCCTGCACCGCGTCGTACATGCGCCGCAGGGTCTCGGAGGCCTGGCCCTTGACCACGGTTCGGGTGAGATCGGCATGATACCGGCTCGCTAGATCCCGGGGGAAGATATCAATGATGATCGGGCATCCCGGTCGCAGGGGGCCGCTGCCCTCGTTGTGCGGATCGCAGCCCGCCTCGCCGCAGGCCACAATGGTGTGCTGGGCCAAGAGGCCCTCATCCAGAAGCTGTCGGACAATGATCCGCTTGACCGTCTCGGCCGTCAAGACCTGCCCCCGCCACCACAGCCATCCCTCCCGGACCTCGGCCTCGCGGATCGCCGCGATGGCCGCATCCATGGCCGCCTCGGTCCGGTGCAGGGCCGCCGCGATGGCCTGGACCTCCTCGGGGGACTTGATCAGCCGCTCCTCGAAAAACGGCTCCGGCTTCACCTCGAGGCTGAGGCCCTGCCCGCGCAGCCGGTCCGCGTGCTCCACGGGGAAACTGCCGGGAACCTGGAGGCTCCGGATGCCGCGCTCCTTCAGGAGCTCGAGGAGCGCGTCGGCGAGGCCGGGCCGCTCGATGCCCGCGGCCTTGGCCCGCTCCTCGTAGTGGCGGATGGCGAGGACGCTGTCCACCCGCGCCTGGGCGCGCGCCCGGTCCAGCTCGAGGTCCGACATGAGGAGAATCTTCTCCCCCCCGTGCCACAGGAACACGAACGGGTCCGGCGCCAGGAACCGCGTGGCGTAGAACAGGTTGGCATCCGTCTCGCTGGCGGCGATGATCAGGCGCGCTTCGCACGGCTGCTGCGGTTCGCGGTTCACGGCTCCCGGTTCCCGGTTCGAGGTTTGGCGGTCAAGTTGTTGCGCGCTTCGAAGGCTGGGTCAGGATGTTCGTCATCCTTGACGCGCGAAACACGCTGCGCGAAGAGCGGCGAGATCCGCCGACCAGCTTCCGAACCGATCGTGACCGATCCGACCGCAGGCCGAACGATCTGTCCTCGAGCCGCTCGATCTTCGCCACGGCGGCCTCGGTGTCCCCACGGGGTTCGGGGTTCGAAGTTCCCCGGGCGCGGTTGACCGTCGGGGCCCTCCACCGTGGCACTTCCAGTCTCGCCCTGCAGCGCCTACGCCTCGTGCATCGTCATCGTCTCGCGGACCATCCGGCCCGTCCGGAAGCGATCCAGGCTGAGGGGGCTGATGTCCATGGAGGTCTTGCCGGTCAGGATCAGCTCCGCCATCAGCTTCCCCGTGGCCGGCCCGTGCATGAAGCCGTGGCCACTGTGCCCGGTCGCCACGTAGAAGCCGGGCAGCACCGCCACCGCCCCCAGGATGGCGTTGTTGTCGGGGGACAGATCGTACGATCCCGCCCAGCCGCGCTTGATCTCCGCCTGCTCGAGGATGGGGAGGCGGGCGACGGCCTTGGCCACGCTCTCGGCCAGATGCTCCCAGTCCACGTTGGTGTTGAAGCTGCTCTCCTCGTCCTTCGGCCCCGAGAAGAGGCAGCCGCCCATCTCGCCGCGGAAGTACCAGTTGCGGTGGTAATCAATGGTGAGGGGCGGCTCCTGGCCGAACTCGGGGAGGGGGCCCGTCACGAAGAGCTGGCGGCGGTACGGTCTGACCGGGATGTTCAGGCCGGCCAGGGCCCCGACCAGGCCGCCCTCTGCCCCGGCCGCGTTCACCACGATGGGCGCGTGGATCGGCCCGCGCGAGGTCTCGACCCCGAGGAGCCGGTCCCCCTGGCGCAGAATGGCCGTCACCGCTCGCCGCTCGTGGATCCTCGCGCCCAACCGGCGGGCGGCTGCGGCGTAGCCCATGGTGACCTCGTAAGGCGCCGCGTAGCCGTCGGTCGGACAGTAGGCCCCCCCGATGATACCGTCCAGCCGGACGTAGGGGACGATCTGGCGGATATCCTCGGTCGAGAGGATCCGGACGGGGATCCCGTGCCGCTGCTGGAGCTCGGCCTGGCGGCGGAACAGGTCCAGCTCCTTTTCCGTGGTGGCCATGAAGAGGTAGCCGACCTGGCGGAACTCGGGATCAACCCCCAGCTCGTCCCGCATCCGGTGGAACATCTTCAGGCTTTCCAGCGAGAGCCGGACGTTCAGCTCCGTCGCGAACTGCTGCCGGATCCCGCCGGCAGACTTCCCCGTGGCGCCGGAGCAGATGAGGTCTTTCTCGAGGACGACGACCTTGGGGCACCCCAGGAGGGCGACATGGTAGGCGATGCTGCAGCCCACGATGCCGGCGCCGATGATGACGATGTCCGCGGTCTCAGCCATCCGCTCTGCCGCAAAAAAGCCCGCGCGATGGCCGCCCTGTCCGGCGAAAGGCCTGGCGCGGGCCCGAGAGATTCCCGTAGCGTTCAACGTGAATTGGGATCTTTACTCTATCCTTTCGGCTGGCGCCCCGTCAAGAATTCTTCCAAGAATCCGTGCGAAGGAATGCCACCGGGGGGCGCCTCCGTGCTGTCGCCCGAAGGGCGGCGCGTTTCCGGGAAGATGTGTCCCTCACCCTGGTGAGAGAATAGGCTTGAGGTGCTGGATGGCCCCCTCATAGGATGAAGGCGTATTGGCCGAGGTTGCAGGCATGGCGGTGTCTGCCGAGTCATGCGGTTCTGCGCAACTGTAGACCCGATCCGTCCGACCGTGGAAGGAGCATCCGGTGCAATTTGAATGGGATCCACGGAAGGCGGCTGCCAATCTCAAGAAGCATGGTCTCTCCTTCGAGGAGGCCGCAACTGCGTTTCGAGATTCGCTGGCGGCCACGGCGCGGGACCCCCTGGCCGCTGGCATTCGCTTGCTCCCGGTGGATCCCCTTCGAGTTTTCGCGCTCTCTCTCCGCTGGAAGGTCTCGGCGTATGACGGCGCCTATCTCACCCTGGCGGAACGGATGGACAGCGAAGTATGGATGGGAGACCGGGGCTTCTACACGGGCTGCCGAAAGAACGGCTCCCGCCTCTGGTGGATCGGCGATTACC
>JBBIQE010000074.1:0-16296 GCA_037442485.1 Methylomirabilis sp. (SeqCode) | reverse complement strand
GCCTTCTCCGCGCCGCCCGTCCCGCATCCTGCGGGACGACGGCGACCGGAGCCGATCGGCCCCGCGGGTCCAGCGGCTCGGGGCAAACCGACAGGGTGAAACACAAGGCGGTTTTTCATTGGCAGCGAGAAGGACATGGATCCGGTCATCCTGGGCATCGCGGTGGTCAACGGCATCATCCTGGGGGGGCTGTACGGGGCCATCGCCGTCGGCCTCAGCCTGATCTTCGGCGTGATGCGGGTGATCAACTTCGCCCACGGCTCCTTCCTCATGCTGGGCCTCTTCCTCCCCTACTGGCTGTGGCGCCTCTACGGGGTCAACCCCTACCTCTCCGCGGCCGTAGCGGCGCCGGCCCTCTTCCTGCTGGGGTATCTCATCCAGGCCACCATCATCGCGCCCCTTTTCCAGCGGGAGCGGGCCATGGTGCTGGAGCCGCTCTCGGTCCTGATGCTCACCGCGGGCGTGGGCCTCATCATCGACAACGTGGTCTTCATGGCCTTCGGCCCGGACTTTCGCGGCGTCACCATGGAGTTCGCCTCCAAGGCCCTGTGGATCGGGACCGCCCTCAACATCAACTACACGCGCCTGCTGGCCTTCCTGGCCAGCCTGATCATCACCGCCGCCCTGAGCCTGTTCCTGGCCCGGACGGACCTGGGGCGCGCCATCCGCTCGACGGCGCAGAACCGGGACGCGGCCGCCCTCTGTGGCATCAACGTGCCCCGGATCTACAACATTACCTTCGGGCTGGGATGCGCCATCCTCGGGATTGTGGGCTGCTTCATGATCCCGTTTTACCTGGTGAGCCCGTCGGTGGGCCTGGCCTTCGGCGTGCGCTCCTTCATCACCGTGGTCCTGGGCGGCATCGGGAGCATCCCGGGGTGCATCTTCGGCGGGCTCATCCTCGGCGTGGTGGAGTCGGTGGCCGCCCAGTTCGTGACCGCCACCTCGGCCTCCATCTTCTCGTTCGTGATCTTCATCCTGGTCCTGTTCTTCCGGCCGACCGGCCTCATGGGCATCAAGGTCTGAAGGGCCTGCGGAGGCGAAGGCATGGCGAACCGACACGGTAACCGGAGCCTACCGGCCTCCCTGGCCGGCACGGCCGCGCTCCTCGTCCTGCTCCTTTTGCCGCTCCTCGTGCGGGACGAGTACTATCTCCACGTCCTGATCGGGAGCCTCTACTTCGCCTACATGGCCTCGGCCTGGAACGTCGTCTCGGGCTACACGGGGCAGCTCTCCCTCGGACACTCGGCCCTCTCCGGCATCGGCGGCTACCTCTCGACCCTCCTGTTCATCAACACGGGGCTCAGCCCCTGGATCGGGATGGTCATCGGGGCGGCCTGCGCCAGCGCGGTCGGGGTTCTCATCGGCTGGCCCTGCTTCCGCCTGCGCGGGCCCTACTTCGCCCTCACCACCATCGCCTTCGCCGAGATCCTCCGCATCTGGACCGAGAACACCGAGGAGATCCTGGGGATCGAGCTGCGGGGCGCCCAGGGGCTCAGCGTTCCCCTGAAGGGGCACAGCCCGGCGCTCTTTCAATTCCAGAGCAAGCTCCCCTACTACTACATCGTCATCGCCATGCTGGTGGCGGTGATGGCCATCACCTGGTGGATGGAGCGGTCCCGCCTGGGCTTCTACCTCAAGGCCATCCGGGCGGACCAGGACGGCGCCGAGGCCCTGGGGATCAACTCGACCCGGACGGTCCTGGCCGCCATGGCCCTGAGCTCGTTCCTCACGGCCCTGGGGGGCAGCTTCTATGCCCAGTACTTCCGGTACATCAATCCGGAGCGGAACATGGGCCTCGACCTCTCCATCGAGATGGCCCTGATGGGCATCGTGGGGGGGCAGGGAACGGTGTGGGGGCCCGTGCTGGGGGCCTGCCTCCTCACCCCGGCCGGGGAGATCTCGCGCGCCACGCTGGGCGGGAAGTTTCCCGGCCTGCACCTCGTCATGTACGGCCTGGTGCTGGTCCTGGCCGTACTCTTCCTGCCCAAGGGCCTGATCCATCCGATCCGGCGGCTCGCCGGGCGGCGGGCGGGGCGCCAGGTCGGGAAGCGGGCGTGCCCGGCCTGAGCAACGGGCACGGAGCGCGGGACATGCCGCTGCTCGAAGTGCGGGGCATCCGCAAGGCGTTCGGAGGTCTCCAGGCGGTCAAGCACCTCGACTTCACCGTCGAGCCGGGGGAGATCCTGGGGATCATCGGACCCAACGGGGCGGGGAAGACCACCGTCTTTAACATGATCGCCGGATACTTTCCGCCGGACGCGGGCGAGATCATCTTCAAGGGGGAGGCCATCGCCGGGATGCGCCCGTGGGAGGTGTCCCGGCGCAAGATCGCCCGGACCTTCCAGCTCGCCAGGCCCTTCGGCGACCTGACGGTCCTGGAGAACGTCATGGTCGGGGGCTTCCTCCACCAGGGCAGCCGCGAGGCGGCCCGGCAGAAGGCGGAGGCGGTGCTGCGCTTCGTCGGCATGTCGCCGCAGGCGGACGTGGAGGCGCACACCCTCACCGTCGTGGACAGAAAGCGCCTGGAGCTGGCCCGCTGCCTGGCGACCGATCCCGAGCTGCTGCTTCTCGACGAGGTGGTGGCAGGGGCCACCCCGGCCGAGGCATCCGCCATGATGGATCTCATCCGGAAGATCCGCGACAACGGCGTGACCATCCTGATGGTCGAGCATGTCATGCGGGTCATCATGGGCCTCAGCCATCGCGTCCTGGTCCTCCACCATGGGGAGACCATCGCCGTGGGCGAGCCGCAGGCGGTCAGCCGGGACCCCGCCGTCCTCAAGGCCTACCTGGGGGAGCGGTATGGCCAGGCTTGAGGTCCGCGAGGTCTGGGGGGGCTACGGGGACGTCACCGTCCTCCAGGGGGTGAGCCTCACGGTCCACGACGGGGAAGTCGTGGCGCTGGTGGGGGCCAACGGCGCGGGGAAGTCCACCCTCCTCCGGACTATCTCGGGCCTGCTCCGGCCGAGCCGGGGCCAGATCGCGTTCAACGGGGAGCGGATCGAGCACGCCCCGCCCCACCACATCGTCGAACTGGGGTTCGTCCAGGTGCCCGAGGGCAAGCAGCTCTTCCCCGAGATGACCGTGGAGGAGAATCTCTTGGTCGGCTCCACCTGTGCCCGCGCCCGCGGGGAGCGCACCCGGAGCCTGGAGCAGGTGTACGCCCTCTTCCAGGAGATCGCGGACAAGCGGCGGCGGAAGGCCGGATCCCTCTCGGGCGGCGAGCAGCAGATGGTGGCCGTGGGGCGGGCCCTCATGGCCCGGCCCACCATCCTGGCCATGGACGAGCCGTCGCTGGGCCTGGCCCCCGTGGTCGTGGAGCGGCTCTTCACGGTCCTCACGCAGATCCGCCGGGGCGGGCAGACGATCCTGATCATCGAGCAGAACGTCCAGCAGACGCTGGAGATGGCGGACCGGGGCTACGTCATGGAGAACGGCCGCATCGTCCTGGAGGGGACGGGACGCGAGCTACTCGCCAACACGCACCTGCGCACGCACTACCTGGGCCTGTGAGGCGCACCCGGCCGCCCGGGCATCTTCTGCTGGACGCGCGCCGCATCCCGGTGTAACATAGGGCTGTTTTCCAGGATCGCTTCCGGGAACCCGTGCCCGTAGCTCAGCATGGATAGAGCGTCGGCCTGCGGAGCCGAAGGTCACGCGTTCAAATCGCGTCGGGCACGCCATCGCTTCGGTTGTCCGATGTCCCCTCCGTACGAGTCGTCGCGCTCCCCCTGTTGACACGATCTGCCGACCTCGGACCCAAGCTACTCGGCTTTGGCGCGCCCCGCGCGCAAAAGCCAGAGGAGGAGCCAGCATGGGGATGGTGGATGTCTGGGAGGTGGAATCCTGCACCGAGTTCGAGGCGGCGCGCGGGCGCAGCCCCCAGGCCCGGATCATCGCCCGCCACCGCGAGGTGTCCGGCCCTGCGGGCGTGCTCCCCGCCGAGGCCCTGCACCGCTTCTGCGGCCTGGACCGATTTCCGCGATTCCTCCACAGCGGCGAGGAGCGGAAGCGCCTCATCCTGTACCAGGTCCAGGGCCTGGATGGCCTGGCGGACGGCTTTTACGGCGTGGGGGCCCCCGCCCCCGATCTCAAGGTGATCTACCCCCGGTGGTTCGGCGGCTTCTCCTAAAGGGCGGAATCCACGCCGTGAAGAGCGCATCGCCCCGGGAGCACCAGGTCCCCTGTCCGGGCTGCGGGGGGCGGGGAGGGTTTGACTGGCCCGCCAACCCGAAGGTGCCGAAGCGCTGGGCGGGGAGCGCCCCCTGCGCCATGTGCCAGGGGACCGGCAAGGTCCCCTCCGCGTGGCTGGGAAGCGAGAAGGGAGGGCGCTAGCGGCGCTCAGAACCCGAACCGCCGGTCGCGCTGCTGGTAGCTCCGGATGGCGCGCAGCAGGTCAATGCGGCGGAAGGCCGGCCAGTAGGCGTCGCAGAAGTAGTACTCGCTGTAGGCACTCTGCCAGAGCAGGAAGCCGCTCAGGCGGACCTCGCCGCTGGTGCGGATGATGAGGTCGGGATCGGGCAGGTCGTAGGTGTACAGGTACTTGCCGAGGCTGTCCGGGGTGATCTCCTCGATGGCCCGCTCCAGCGACATCCCCCGCGCCCCCAGGTCCCGCAGCAAATCCTGCACCGCATCCACGATCTCCTGGCGCCCCCCGTACCCCAGGGCCACGTTGAGGAAGAAGCCGTCGTAGTGCCGGGTGGCCTCCTCCGCCTCGTGGATGGCCTCGCGCATCGAGGGGGGCAGGAACGCCAGCTTGCCGATCACCCGGATGCGCATCCGCTTCTTGTGGACCTTGGGGTCCCGGGCCGTATCCCGCAGCTTGTTCTCGATCAGGCCCAACAGCCCCTGGAGCTCCTCGGGGGGCCGCATCAGGTTCTGGGTGGACAGGATCCAGATGCTCACCATGCGGATGTCCAGCTCCTCGCACCAGGTGAGCACCTCCTCCAGCTTGCTGGCCCCCCGGCGGTGGCCCTCCAGAATGTCCGGCAGGCCGACGGCCCGCGCGTAGCGCCG
Source organism: Methylomirabilis sp. (SeqCode) (assembly GCA_037442485.1). Lineage (GTDB taxonomy): Bacteria > Methylomirabilota > Methylomirabilia > Methylomirabilales > 2-02-FULL-66-22 > 2-02-FULL-66-22. The sequence continues at coordinate 11,277 of JBBIQE010000074.1, read as the reverse complement.
ATTGCCATCCAGGATCAGGCCGACGTGCTGGGGCAGCTTCCCCCGGCGGATCTGCGCCTGGAGGCTCCGCTCGTAGATCTGGTAGACCATCTTCAAGAGTCTCACGTCAGGCGACTCCCCGGCGAACCAGCGACTCCTCGGGGGCCGGCGCAAGCCCCGGCGCTCCCTGCCCGTCCGGCAGCGCGCCCACCCAGGCGCGGTGCAAGCTGAACCCGGAGGGGACGCGGCAGGCCTCGATCGCTTCCGCCAGCTCGGGCAACGGGCCATGGGCCGAGGCGAGCTGATCCAGGACCTCGGGCCGCCGGCACACCAGCAGCTCGTAGAACCGGTTCGGGTGGCCCGGATCCTCCCACACCGTATAGGTCTGCCCGTCGATGCCGCGCAGGATCTCCTGCGCCTGCGCCGCCAGGGCCAGGAAGCGGTGCCGGCGGGAGGCTGCGATCTCGTATCCCATCTGGAGCAGGACCGTGCGTCCCGAGCGCAGCGCCTGGCGGATCTCGGTCAGTGTCATGGGCTGCCCCTCGGCGGCACCCCCGGCCGGGAGGGGCATCGGGAGCGATTCCCTGCGCCCCTCGCCCGGGGCGCCGGCGGCCGCGGGCCTGCCCGCCCGGCGATGGCGGGCCAGGTACCCCAGGGCGAACGCGATGAGGAGACCGCCCAGGAGGCGCAGCAGCAGGCCCGCGTTGTCCAGGAGCGTCCCGGCGAGATCGCCCGCGGGCGGCTCGGGTGCCGGCCCCCGAATGTCCCGGGGCTTCCCCGCGGGATGGGGCTCGCTCCGTTGCCGGATCAGGAAACCGATCTGCCCCACCCGCGTCAGGATCCGCTCGCTCAGGGCGCGCTGCTCGGCCGGCGAGACATCCACGGCCAGCTCCAGCGCGAAGTGCAGATCCGCCAGCCGCTGGGCGTGCTCTCGCAGCGCGTCGGCCGACATTCTCGCCAGTCTATCCAGAGGCAGCGACAGCTCTGCATCCAGCGCTGCCCGATCGAATCGGCTTCCGGGCGGACCGACGGCCCCCGCACCGGAGGGAGCCTCGGTCCCGGCCGCTGCGGGTCGGGGAGCGGAGAGCAAGAGACACCCCACCCAGCCGATCAGCGCCGCCATCACCAGGAGCTGTGAGAGTCGCCGCATTCTCGCGTTCACGGGTGGGGCCCGAGGGGGTGTCACCCGATCCGGCGTGAAATCGGGCAAACCATACTTGACCTGACGCGGCGTTGCAAGACATTTCACGGGGACCGGGGCGGTGAAACCCTTTGACACCCGGGCCCGTCCGTGGTTACATGCGGGTGTCATGGACGAGCGCGACACCGGCCGCGGGCCCTTTCACCCGGCCGCCGACTGGCTGAGCGCCCTGCGGGCCTATCTGCGGGAGGACTGGCTGACCACGGGGATCGCGGAGCATCTGGACGCCCGGGCCGAGGCAGCCCGCGCCCTCCAACCTCTCTCCTGTTGGGGATGCGGGCGGCGCCTGCCCAGGCGCGACCTGTGGGTGCACACCCGGTTCGATGAGGTCGCCTACTGCGACCCCTGTTTCTACCGCCGCTTCGGCCGCCAGGCTCCCTGAGCAGCACGGCTGGGGTGATCGCCTGTTCGGGGCACCGAACGCCCCGGGAACGATCGAAGGCCCGGAGCCTCGAACGGCCGAAGGCCCCCGATGCCACCCACCAGAGCATCCCGGTGGCGCCGGTCGCGCAGCAGGCGAGGGGGCGCCCGGGCTCATCGCTTCCCGGGCCAGGGGCAGAGAAAGCGCACGGGGCACGCAGGGCAGCGCGGCTGCTTGGCCTGGCAACTGCGACGACCGTGGAAGATGAAGAGATGGGTGGCCTGCCCCCAGGTTTCCCGGGGCAGGAGGCGGCACATCTGCTCCTCGATCCTGTCCGGCTCCTCCGTGTCCACCAGCCCCAGGCGGTTGGTCACCCGGGCCACGTGGGTATCCACCGCGAACCCCGGCGTCCCGTAGGCGTTGTACAGGATGATGTTGGCGGTCTTCCGGCCCACACCGGGCAGGCTGGTCAGCTCCTCCAGCGTCCGGGGTACCCTGCCGCCGAAATCCCGGACGAGCTTCCGGCAGCAGGCGATGATGTTCCTGGCCTTGCTCCGGAAGAAGCCGGTGGAACGGATCTCTGCTTCCAGGGTCGCCGGATCCGCCTCGGCATACGCCCTGGCGGAGGGGTACTTCTTGAAGAGGTGGGGGGTGACCAGGTTTACCCGGGCATCCGTGCACTGGGCCGAGAGGATCGTGGCCACGAGCAGCTCCAGCGGCGTCGAGAAGTGCAGCTCGATCCGGGCCTCCGGGTAGGCCGCGGCCAGGAGGTCCAGGATCTTGCGGACCCTGGCCTTCGTCGGCGGCGCGAAACCCTTCCCCCGCCCGCTGGCCTTCTCTCCCCCTCGCACGGCCGGTCCCATCAGTGCAATCCGCTCATCGCCAACATCACCCGGCTCAGGAATGGTTTTCCCTGCCAACCATGGCGTCTCGGTGCTTCGTAACTGCTAAGCCCCAGGTGGCATCCCAGGGTGTCACCCCGACGGAAGCCGGGGTCCAGAATCCCCGGCACCCTGGATTCCGGCTTCCACCGCAATGACGACGGGGGAAGAAGCCAACTCGGCACAATGGCCCGCGCTGAGCGGCGGCGGTTGGGATGTTCTGCGCAGATCAGTCCCGCTGCAGAATCTCGATGGAGATCCCGTCCGGCCCCTCGATGAAGGCGAACTTCGTCCGGGGATCGGCCTGGCCGATCTCCTGGGTGAATTTCACCCCCCGCGCCTTCATCTTCGCCGCCTCGGCGGGAAGATCCTTCGTCCTGAGGGCGATGTGGTACACGCCATAGCGCACCGTGCCCGTCGTCGGGTCGGGGATCTCGTTCGGTCGCCTGGGGGAGAAGTTGTAGGCGAGCCCGCCGATGTCCAGCGTCACGATGGGCATCCCGTTCGCCTCCCACCGCTTCACCTCCGTGGCGCCGAAGTGCTCCTTGAAGAAGGCGACCGTCTTCTCATGATCGCTGCACTTGAAGTGGGTGTGGTCGTACTGCCAGCTCATGGATGGCTCCTCCCTGGGACCCGGTCGGCCCGGGACCCTACAGCAGGCGATAGCGCCCCACCGATTTGCGCATGCGCCGGGCCGCCCCGGTCTGGTACGCGGCCCTGGCCACCGCCTCGGCCACGGCCGGCGCCACCCGCGCGTCGAAGACGCTGGGGATGATGTACTCCTCGCTCAGCTCGCGCGCGCTCACCAGGCCGGCGATGGCTTTGGCCGCGGCGATCTTCATGGCCTGGTTCACGTGCGAGGCCCGGGCGTCCAGGAGCCCGCGGAAGAACCCGGGGAAGCACAGGACGTTGTTGATCTGGTTGGGATAATCCGACCGGCCCGTGGCCATGACCCGGACGTGGGGGGCCGCCTCTTCGGGCATGATCTCGGGGACGGGATTGGCCATGGCGAAGATGATGGGATCCTTGGCCATCTTCTTCACGGCCTTCAGCGGCAGCGTCCCCGGTCCCGACAGCCCCAGGAACAGGTCGGCCCCCGCCATCACCTCCGTGACGTCGCCCCTCAGGTTCTGGGGATTGGTGGCCTGGGCGAACCACTCCTTCATGGGATTCATGTGCACCTTCCGGCCGCGGTAGAGCGCCCCCTGGGTGTCCAGGCCGATGATGTTGCGGGCCCCCATGGCCAGCAGGATCTTGGTGCAGGCCACGCCGGAGGCCCCGACCCCGCTCACCACGATCTTCAGGCTCCGCAGCTTTTTCTTCACGATCCGCAGGGCGTTCAGGAGCGCCGCCAGGACGACGACGGCCGTGCCGTGCTGGTCGTCGTGGAAGACGGGGATGCTCACCTCTTTCTGCAGCCGCTCCTCGATCTCGAAGCAGCGCGGCGCCGCGATGTCCTCGAGGTTGATCCCGCCGAAGGCCGGGGCGATCAGCTTGACGGTCCGCACGATCTCGTCGGGATCCTGCGTGTCCAGGCAGATGGGGAAGGCGTCCACGCCGGCGAACTCCTTGAAGAGCGCCGCCTTCCCCTCCATCACGGGCATGGCCGCCGCCGGCCCGATGTTGCCCAGACCCAGCACGGCCGACCCGTCGGTGATCACGGCCACCGTGTTCTTCTTGATGGTGAGCTGGTGGGCCTTGCTCGGGTCCGCGTGGATGGCCATGCAGACGCGGGCCACCCCCGGGGTGTAGACCATGGAGAGGACGTTGCGGGTCTTGATGGGGGTCTTGGAGTTCACGGCGATCTTGCCCCCTAGGTGCATGAGGAAGGTGCGGTCCGACACGTTCACGACCTTGACGTCCGAGAGCTTCTCCACGGCCGCCACGATCTGCTTCTCGTGCGCCTCGTCCCGGGCGTTCACCGTGATGTCCCGGATGATCGTGTCCTTGCCGAAGCCGGCGATGTCCACGGCGCCGATGTCGCCCCCGGCCTTGCCGATGGCGGACGTCACCCTCCCCAGCATCCCCACCCGGTTCTGGATCTCCACCCGCATGGTGATGCTGTAACTGGCGCTCGGTTTGGAAATCATGCTGACTCTCCTCCTTGCCGTCGGGTCAGAAACGCCTCCAGGCGGCGCAGCGCCTCGGCCAGATTCTCCAGGGAATTCGCATACGAGAACCGGATGTAGCCCTCGCCGTTGCTGCCGAAGTCCACGCCCGGCGTCACCCCGACCTTGGCCTGCTCCAGGATCTCGAAAGCGAAGGCCTTGGAATCCGTTGTGAATCGCCTGGCGTTGGCCAGGACATAGAAGGCGCCGGTCGGCTCCCTGGCGATCCCGAAGCCCAGCCGCCGGAGCCCCGGGATGATGAACCGGCGCCGCTCGTCGTAGATCCGCCGCATGCGCACGACCTCGGGCGCCGCCTGGCGCAACGCGGCGACCCCGGCCGCCTGGACGAAGGCGTTGGCCGAGATGAAGAAGTTCTGGTGCATCTTCTGGAGGGGGCGGATAAGCTCCCGCGGCACGATGGCATAGCCCAGCCGCCAGCCGGTCATGGCGTAGGCCTTGGAGAACCCGTTGAAGACGACGGCCCGGTCCGTAAACTCGAGGATGGAGTGCTCCTCCCCCGCGTACACCAGGCCATGGTAGATCTCGTCCGAGACGAGGAGGGGCCCCAGGTCGGCCAGGGCCGCCATGCGCTCGGCCGCGAGGAGGGCCCCCGTGGGGTTCGCCGGCGAGTTGATCAGGATGGCCTTGGTCCGCGGAGTGAGCCGGGCCGCCACGGCCTCAGCCCGGAGCTGGAAGCCGTCCTCTTCCTGGACGTCTACGGCGACCGGCTCGCCGCCGCAGAAGCGGATCATGTTGGGATAGCAGGCGTAGTGCGGATTGGAGAGGGCGACCGCGTCGCCCGCCTCCAGGATGGCGGAAAAAACCATCCACATGGCGGGCGAGGTCCCGGCCGTCACCAGGATCTGCTCGGGCGAGACCCGGACCCGGTACTTTTCGTGGTAGTGCTCGGCGATGGCCTCGCGCAGCGGCAGGATGCCCAGGCTGTGGGTGTATCCGGTCTTGCCCTCCCTGACCGCCCGGGCCGCGGCCTCCTGGATGCAGGCGGGGGTGGGGAAATCCGGCTCTCCCACCTCCAGGTGGACGATGTGCTCGCCCTTTCTCTCCAGCTCCACGGCCCGCTCCAACACCTCCATGGCGAGGAAGGGGGCGATGTGCTGCGCGCGCTTGGCGATCACGGGGATCCTCCGCGAACGTCAACCCGGCTGCGCTCAGGAACGTGGCGAGGGGCTGCGTCTCAGGGCCGGCGGATGATAACACAGGGGCGGGGCCGCGCAAACCTTTTGCTCATCGCTTGGCCGGTGGGCCGGACATTCCCCCCGGGGCGGCCCGCCACGAGGCCGACGCGCGAGGAGCGGACGGCCATGCCCGCGGCCTCTGCACCTGCCCGCCGTCGGCCAGCGCCTCCAGCAGCCGCTCCGCTGGCTCGACGCGACCCTTGCGGCGCAGGGCGGGTGATCTCGGACGGTGGGGCACGGGGGTCGGCAGCCGCTCTCGGGCGGGATCTGCCGGGCAGGCGGGGGACAGCCCTTCCCGGCCGACCGCGTCATCCGCAACCGCATCGTCGCGGACTTGAAACCTCGCCGGGACCAGGGCGGGTGTCAGGTGGGCCGCCCAGTCCCTCGGCCCGCACGCAAGACTGCCCGAGCACGTGCGGGACGGGTCGCCTGACCCCGGCGCTGCCGTCGCCGACCAGGCGCAGGCACTTGTGGAGCATTGTGGCGCCCCGGTCGGCTGCTCGCCGCTCGGCGCCGGGCGTCGAATCTTCGGGCTAACGCGTCGTCTTGTGCCGGTCCGTCAAACGCCGAATCTGCTGCAGGTGATTCAGGTCGTGGCCGGCGAGGGTCTCCAGTTGCTCCCGCAGGGTGAGGACGCCCCGCTCGGGGTGGAGGCCGGTCCGCCGGAAATCCCGCCGGGAGGCCCGCCGAAACAGCCGGAGCTGGGATCGGCGCAGGAGGCGAAAGCGCTCGAGGGTTTCCGCGAGCGGTTCCTTCTCCCGTGCCCGCCCGGCGGCCCACTTCTCCTGATCGAAGGGGACGAGCGTGGGGCGATCCTCGAACGCGATCCAGCGCGCCCGGCACGCCATGACCATCTCGGTGTCCGCCAGGTGGCCGATGATCTCCTGAATGGACCACTTGCCCGGCGCCGGGCGCCTGGCCAACCGTCCGCGGGAGAGCCCGCGGATCAGCGAGAGAATCCGTCCGGGCGTGGCCGCCGCGACGGCAAGCGGATCGCGATGCTCCAGGAACTTCGCGTAGGGGTTCACGATTTCCTCCCTTCCCTCCGGTAGCGAGTTACGGCGGGACGCCCTCCCCTCCCCCGGGCTACAGGCGGCGGCCGGCGGCCTGGACGAAGGGCGCGATCTCCTGCATCAACTGCCGGAACAGGGCCGGCTTGAGCGATTGGATCCCATCGCTGAAGGCGGTCTCGGGCCGGACGTGCACCTCGACCATCAGGCCGTCGGCCCCGCAGGCCACGCCCGCCTTGGCCATGGCGGTGACGTATTCCCAGTGGCCCGTGCCGTGGCTGGGGTCCACGATGATGGGCAGGTGGCTCAGCTTCTTGACCACCGGGACGGCATTCAGGTCCAACGTGAAGCGGGTGGCCGTCTCGAAGGTGCGGATGCCCCGCTCGCACAGGACCACGTCGTAATTTCCCTCCGAGAGGATGTACTCCGCCGCCATGAGGAACTCCTGGATGGTGGTGGCCATGCCGCGTTTGAGGAGGACCGGCTTCTTGACCTCGCCCGCCCGCTTCAGCAGGGCGAAGTTCTGGACGTTCCGCGCGCCGATCTGGATCATGTCGGCCGTCCCGGCCACCAGGTCCACGTCCTCCGGCTTCAGGACCTCGGTGACGATGGCCAACCCCGTCTCCTCCCGCGCCGCCGCCAGGAGGCGCAGCCCCTCCTCTCCCAGACCCTGGAAGGCGTAGGGAGAGGTCCGGGGCTTGAACGCCCCGCCGCGCAGGATGCCGGCCCCCGCCTCCTTCACCGCCTTGGCCGTCTCGAGGATCTGATCCTCGCTCTCCACGGAGCACGGGCCGGCCATGACCACGACGCGGTCGCCGCCGATCTCGACGTCGCGGACCTTGACGACCGTGGGGGTCGGCTTGAACTCGCGGCTGGCCAGCTTGAAGGGCTGGAGGATGGGGACGACGCTCTCCACGCCCGGCAGCGCCTCCAGCGATTGGAGGCGGGCCTTGCCGCGCTCGTCCCCCACGGCCCCGATGACGCTGCGCTGCGTCCCCCGGATGACGTGGGACTGGTAGCCCAATGCTTCGATGGTGCCGATCACCCGCTGCAACTCCTCTTCCGTGGCTGTGCCCTTCATGACGATGATCATCTCCCTCCGCCTCCTCCTGCGGAACGGGCAGCATGACTCCGGGCCCGAAAAAACGAAAGGGCCACGGAGCATCGTCTGCCCCGTGGCCCTGAGTTGTCGAAACCGTGCTGGTCTAGCGCATCCGACACCCCGAGCCGAGAGGGCAGAGGCCCGGAAAGCTAAACCAGAAGTAGTAGCGGGCCGTCCGGTCGAGCGTCATCTCCATCTCCTCTGGCTCGGAGGTGCGCATGTGTACCATCGCAGGGGCCACCCTGTCAAGGAATTTCCCGCCAGAGCGTCCCCTTGTCTCGGTCTCGGCCATGCTGCGCCTCGTGTCGGCGGCCGCCTTGTTCACGGCCCCCCGGTCATCCCCGCCCGGGATCGAGGTGCCGATGGCCGCCCCCACGGCATCCCGCACCTCGGCCACGGCCACGACGGGCGGGCTCCACGGCGGCAAGCCCACCTTGGAGCTCTGGGTGCGGGGGTCCGCCAGGTCGGCCGGAACCCTGCCCCGGCCCCGCATGTCCTTCAGGCCCTCCTGGGCCGGCAGGCTCATGGAGAGGTCAATGCAGCGAGCGCCCGAGGGAAGCTCGACCAGCACCTTGGCCCGGAACCGGTCCTCGGGATAGGCCCCGGCGACCACCTTCGTGCCGGTCGGGGCCTCGAACTCGTTGAGACGGGGCTCGATCCCCGTCTGCCCAGGGGGCTTGTTCAGCGAAAGCCGCCGGTGCATTCCCTTGAACTGCTGCCAGTGGAACCGGGCGGCCTGGACCGATGCGACCCACAGCCACCCCAGGATCAGGCCACCAGCCAACGCCGCGCGCGGGATCTTCATCCGACGCCTGGCCGGCCAGTTTTCGGTTTGCATCGCCGGGTGATCATGTTAGGCTACCTTGTCCCGTTCGCGCGGGGTCGGAGGATGGAGGATAATTTCGTCACGGTGGCGTGGACCCCTTCCGGCACGATCCGGCTGATTGACCAGACCCGGCTGCCGGCCGAGGAGATCTATATCGAGTGCCGGACGATCGAGGAGGTCGCCGAGGCGATCCGGACGATGCGCGTGCGGGGGGCGCCGGCCATCGGGGTGACGGCGGCCATGGGTCTCGCCCTGGGGGCCCAGACCATCCAGGCCGGAAGCTTCCAGGAGTTCTTCGAGGCGCTGGAAGGCCTGGGCTCGCTCCTCACCCGGACCCGGCCGACCGCCGTGAACCTCACCTGGGGGGTCCGGCGGCTCCTCGGCCTGGCGCGCCAGGCGCGGGATCTGTCCGTGCCGGAGATCAAGACGGCCCTCCTGGCCGAGGCCATGGCCATGCGGGAAGAGGACATTCGGAACAATCGCGCCCTGGGGCAGCACGGGCAGCAGTTGGTTCCCGACCCGGCCCGGATCCTCACCCACTGCAATGCTGGGGGGCTGGCCACGGCGGGATACGGAACGGCCATGGGCGTCATCCGCGCCGCGGCCGAGGCGGGCAAGCGGATCATGGTCTGGGTGGACGAGACGCGCCCGCTGCTTCAGGGGGCGCGCCTCACGGCGTGGGAGCTCACGCGGGCCGGCATCCCCGCCACGCTCATCACCGACAACATGGCGGCCCACTTCATGGGGCGCGGCCAGGTGGATCTGGTGGTGGTCGGCGCGGACCGGATCGCCCGGAACGGGGACGTGGCCAACAAGATCGGCACCTACGGGGTGGCCCTCCTGGCGCGAGCCCACGGGATCCCCTTCTATGTGGCGGCGCCGATCTCGACGCTGGATCTCGGCCTGACCGACGGCTCCCAAATCCCCATCGAGGAGCGGGCGGCCGAGGAAGTCACCCACGTCGCTGGCCGCCGGATGGCGCCAGCCGGGATCCGCGTGGCGAATCCCGCCTTCGACGTCACGCCCGCGAGCCTCGTGGACGCCATCATCACCGAGCGGGGGATCGCCCGCCCGCCCTACGACGCGAGCCTCCCCGCCCTGGCCGGTGAGGCCTGAGGGGCCAGGGGCACATGGCGGCCTCCCGCCCGCGCCTCGAGGCCCCACGACCCAGGCGGCGTCGCACCTGGGCCATCCGCCCCGTGGCGCGTCCGCACTCCACCCCCAAGGGCAAAAAAGGGTACCATCGGGCTCGCGACCGCAAGGTGGACGGGGAGGGGGGAGAGGATGGGTAGGGGGCTCGTGGCCGGCCTGCTTGCGGCCTGCGCCGTCGCCGGGGCGGCCGAGGCGGCGGCCGCCCCGGCCGCGGCCGTCCTGGCGAAGGCGGCCCGGGAGGTGAGGGCGGGAGAGCCGACGGCCGCCATGGCGACCCTGGAGGGGCTGGAAGGCGGGAAGGTCCCGCCCGATGCGAAGGGGCGGGCGGACCTGCTCCTGGGGATCCTCCTCCTGCGCCAGGGCCGACCGGAGGAGGCGGTGCCCCGCCTCGAGCGCGCGGCCCGGGCCTATCCCCTCCTCGCCGATTACGCCCTCTGGAACCTGGCCGCGGCCTACCGCGCGCTGGGGCGCCCCGCGGACGTGGCGGCGACCCTCCGGCGCCTCGACGAGAAGCACCCCGAGAGCCTCTTCATCGAGCGGGCCAGGCGCGAGCTGCCCCGGGAGTGGCTGGAGGCCGGGGATCTCGCCCGGGCCGAGGAGGCCGCCGGGCGCTATCTCGCCACCTTTCCCCGGGGGCCCGGCCGCGCGAAGGTCTGGACGACGCTGGGGGAGGTCCTGCTCCGATCCGGCCGGGCCGAGAAGGCCGAGGAGGTCCTGCGCCGGGTCTGGATCGAGCTGCCGGGAAGCGTGGAGAGCCAGCGGGCCAGGGACCTTTTGGCCACGATCCCGTCCGCCCGGCCCTTCACGGCGGAGGAGCTGTTCGAGCGCGCGGCGACGCTGCACCAGCTCGGACGCTACGGTCAGGCCGCGGCCGAGCTGGCCCCCTTTGCGGTCCCGGGCAACCCGCGGGAGGCGCAGGCGCGATTGCTCCTGGGGATCGGCGCCTTCAGGCAGCGGCAGTACGCCCAGGCCGTCCAGTGGCTCGCGCCGCTGCGCGAGGGCGCGGGTCTCGACCGGGCCGAGGCACTCTTCTGGCTGGCGCGCAGTTACGGCCGCTCGGGGGACAACGCGCGTCTTGCCGAGACCATGATCCAGCTGGTGGAGGTCGCCCCATCCTCGGGCCGGGCCGAGGAGGGACTGTACCTCCTGGCGCAGGCGGCCGCAGATATGGGGGATCCCACCCAGGCGCGGGGCTATCTCAGCCGTCTCTTGCAGGAGTATCCCAGGAGCGTCTGGGCGGATAAGGCGCTCTGGCTCCAGGGCTGGCTGGCCTACAAAGGGCAGGACCTGGATGGGGCCGTCGCCCTGTGGGATCGCCTGCTCACCGAGGAGCCGAGCTCGCCGCTCCGGACGCCGGCGCTCTACTGGCGGGCGCGCGCCCTGGAGGCGATGGGGAAGCCGCGGGCGGCCGCGGAGGCCTACCGGAAGCTCCTGGCGTCCGCGCCCGATCAACCCTACTAC
>JBBIQE010000073.1:0-16538 GCA_037442485.1 Methylomirabilis sp. (SeqCode) | reverse complement strand
CGCTCGGGCCATGCCGGGACCGGTGCCATCATCGGGGCTCTGGGCGGGGCCGCCGCCGGGGCGCTGGTCGGCGACGCCATGGAACCGAAGCGGCCGGCCGGGACGCCGCAGGGCGGCCAGCTCCAGCCGGTGCCCCCGCCTGGACAGCCGGGCGCCGCGCCGCCGCCTCCGCCGCCGAGCCAGGCGAGCGTCAGCATCCCGGGGCATTACGCTGCGGATCCCACGCGGGGCCAATTCGTGAACGCCACCCCGTACCAGTTGAAGGTCTACGTGGACGTGGACCCCACGCGGGAGTCCTCGGCTCCGTACCTGACCATGAATCCGAACGATGTCCTCCCGGCCAACCTGGACGTCGGCCAGCATCGGATCGTGGCCATCGCCACCCGCGACACCCAGATGGGCCCGCGGCCCGTTGGCCGATACGACCAGCAGCTCCGGGTGGATGTGCGGGGGTCTGGCTGGCAGCTTCGATTCAGCGACGGCGACTTCCGTTAGTCGCCCGTCGGGTGTCTGCCGTGGCCGCGGTTGCCCGCCGACCATCGGGCGGGCGGCCGCGGCCTTTTTGTTCGGGGTGCCGCGTGCCATTCGTCAACGTGAACGGAGCGGCCGTGCACTACAACCTCGGCTCGCGGCTCGCGGCCGCGCCAGGGCCAGCCATCGTCTTTGTGCACGGTGCGGGGGGGACGCAGGAGGGGTGGCGCTTGCAGTTGCGGCACGTGGGATCGCGATGGCACGCCCTGGCCGTGGATCTGCCGGGCCACGGCGAGAGCCAGGGGAACGGCTACCGGACCATCGGGGAGTATCGGGATTTCGTGCGGGATCTGCTGGCGGCTCTCCGGATCGAGCGGACGGTGCTGGTCGGCCACTCCATGGGGGGCGGGATCGCGCAAAGCTTTGCCCTGACCTATCCGGACCGGCTGGCGGGGCTGGTCCTGGTTGGAACGGGGGCCCGGCTTCGGGTTCACCCCGACATCCTCGCAGCGGTCCGCCGGGGGGACATGGCCCGGGCCGGACAGCTCATCAGCGGCTGGGCCTACTCGCAGACCGCCATGCCCGCCACCGTCGCGCAGGGTGCCGAGGCGTTCGCCAGGAACCGGGCGACGGTGCTGGAAGGGGATTTCCTGGCCTGCGACGCCTTTGACGTGATGCGGGAGGTTGCCGCGATTCGGATTCCCACCCTGGTGGTCTGCGGCGAGGATGATCGCCTGACCCCGGTGAAGTATGCGCGGTTTCTCCAGCAGGAGATCCCGTCCGCCGTACTCGCCGTGGTGCCGGGGGCAGGCCACATGGTGATGCTGGAGAGGCCGGTGGAGTTCAACCGGCTCCTGACGGCGTTCCTGGAGCGGCATCTGGACTCCACCGCGCGAGCAACCGGGGGGCTTTTCCCTTGAAGGCGTCGCGTTCGCGGTGGTATAAAACGCTGCCAGGCATTTCGGCCTTCCCCCGCCCGCTGGAGCGGAGCGGCGGGCAGGAATTGCGGCCTGCGCCGAGCTCCGGCGAGGCGGTTTCGGATTGAAATCCACAAGACCCGGACACAGACGTAACCGGAGATTACGCAGCTTTCGCAGTCACCCCCACCCGACCCCTCCCCCCTCCGAGGGGGAGGGGGTGGGAGGGGGGCGGCGGCGTCTGTGAGATCCGGGGTGCCGGTCAAGGTCTCATGAAGATCGCGGTGATGGGCAGCGGCGGGATCGGCGGCTACTTCGGGGGCCTGCTCGCCCGTGCCGGCGAGGATGTGACGTTCATCGCTCGCGGCGCCCACCTGGAAGCCATTCGGCGCCACGGCCTCCGGGTGAACAGCGTGGCCGGCGACTTTCACGTGCAGGCCCGGGCGACCGACGATCCCCGCAGCGTGGGCCGGGCGGACCTGGTCCTCTTCTGCGTGAAGGGCTACGACACCGAGGCGGCGGGCGTGCAGATTCGCCCCCTGGTGGGACATGCGAGCGTGGTCCTGTGTCTGCTGAACGGCGTGGACAACGTACAGAAGCTGGCCGCCATCCTGGGGGAAGGGCCCGTGATGGCCGGCGTGGTCCACATCCTCTCCACGATCAGCGCGCCGGGGGTCATCAGCCAGACGGGCGGCCCGAGGAGCCTCAGGTTCGGCGAACTGGACGGGCGCGTCACGGCCCGGGCGGAGCGGATCCTGGCGGTCCTGAAGGGGGCCGGGATCAATGCGGAGGTTTCCTCCCAGATTCAGGTGGACCTGTGGGAGAAGTTCCTGTTCATCTGCGCGCAGGGCGGGGTCACGGCGCTCACCGGGCTCGGCATCGGCGAGATTCTGGCGTGTCCCGAGACGGCCGCCCTGTACCGGGGCGTGATGGAGGAGGTCGCGGCCGTGGCCCGGGCCAGGGGGGTCCCCCTGCCCGCGGATGCCGTGGATCGGGCCATCGCCTTCGCCCGGGGGCTTCAGCCCGGGATGCGATCCTCGCTGGCCCACGACCTGCGCCAGGGCAACCGGTTGGAGCTGGAGACGCTCTCCGGCTGCGTGGTGCGCTACGGGCGCGGGGCGGGCGTGCCGACGCCCCTGAACTTCGCCATCTACGCCAGCCTGAAGCCGCACCATGACAAGGCCCTGGCGGCGCGTTCCTCCTGAGGCTGGGATCAGCGGGCGGGATCCTTTCCCCGGTCGGCAAGGGCGGGGACCGGCATGCGATGGATGGAGCTGATTGACGATCACCGGGCATTCCTGGTTCGCGTGGTCCCGGACCTCTGGCCCGAGATCGAGGATGGGGCGCTGAAATCGGTGGACCGGTTGCGCCCGGGCCTGACCGCGCGGCGGCCGGAGTTTCACCCCGGGGATGTCCTGCTCCTCTACCGTCCCCAGCGGGCGGAGCCGGGCGCGCCGCCGGCCGAGCTCTCCCATGTCATCGCCGTCCAGGCCGAATTCTCCAATGACACCGGATACGGTCTGGGGCCGCTCCTCGCCATGCAGCCGCCGCTCGGACGCGAGCGGGTGCTCTTCGCCTCGCAGAAGGGGTCCCTCCCCGAGCTTTTCCGGCGCGTGGACGAGCGGACGTTCACCCTGGCGCTCCTGACGAGCGAGCAGCGGGATCGGTTCCTGGAATACGTGCTGAACGCCGGCATCGCCCTGGAAGTCGTCCCGGGGAAGGGAGGCGCCCCCGCGGGGCAACCGGTGGAGGAACGCCAGGGGATCGTCGAGTTCGAGTGGTGAACTGGATCGGGATACCCGCCGGCGACGTGCCTTCCCGGCAAGACCGGAAGCCGGGGGTCCATTCGTGCTGACATCCTTTACCCGCTTCGTGATTGTGCCGGATGCGACCGCCATCCCCGGCCGCACGTATCGGGCCGTCATCACGTGCACGGAGTGCGACTGGTCTACGGAGACGGAGCTGAGCGTCAACGAGATCCAGCGCCTGCTCTGCGGCGGCTGCGGGAATGTGGAGAAGGCCTACCTCGGCATTCCGGATGAATTCGTCGGTGTGCCCTGTCCCGAGTGCTTTCGGGCCGTCACCAAGCTGCAGCGGGAGGTGAGCGGGCTCGGCCGGCTCGAGGTCCTGCGCCTGTACTGTCCGGAATGCGACTGGGAGCTGTAGGGGGAACGTCGGCGTGGGCATCGAGCGGCGCACGTTCTTGAAGGGCGCGGTCGGACTTCCCGTGGCGGCCGCGGCCCTGTCGGGGCACCGCGCCCAGGGAGTCACCCAGAGGGTCACCCAGGGGGTCACCCAGAGGGTTCCCGGGGCGGCCCGGCCCGCCCCCCTTGACCCGCGGGAGCGGCACCTCGGCAACCTCCGGCAACTGACCTTCGGCGGACAGAACGCCGAGGCCTATTTTTCCCCGGACGGCCGGCGGCTGATCTTCCAGTCCACCCGCGACGGCCGGTCGTGCGACCAGATCTACACCATGGACCTGGAGGGAAAGGACCTCCGGATGGTGAGCACGGGGAAGGGGGCCACCACCTGCGCCTTCTTCTTCCCCGACGGGCGACGATTCATCTATTCCTCCACGCACCTGGCGGGCCCCGAGTGCCCTCCCCGCCCGGACACGCGCCGGGGATACGCCTGGGCCTTCCACCCCGCTTACCAGATCTTCGCCGCGGACCCGGATCGGGGCCTTCTCACCCAGCTCACCCACGAGGGCGAGTACAACGCCGAGGGCGCGCTGTCGCCCGACGGAAAGACCATCGTCTTCACCTCCATCCGGCAGGGGGACCTGGATCTGTACCTGATGCGGAGCGACGGGTCCAACGTCCGAAGGCTCACCCACGAGTACGGCTATGACGGGGGGCCGTTCTTCTCCTGGGACGGCCGGTACATCGTGTACCGGGCCTTCCATCCCAAGACCGAGGCGGAGCGGCAGGAGTACGCGGCCAACCTGGCCCGCCGCATCTTCCGCCCGACCTGGCTGGAGCTGTTCGTCATGAACGCCGACGGCACGGGGAAGCGGCAGGTGACCGATCTTGGCGCGGCCAGCTTCGCACCCTTCATGCATCCCAACGACCGGCAGATCATCTTCGCCAGCAACCTGCACGATGAGAGCCACCGGGAGTTCGCCCTCTTCCTGGTGAATCTGGACGGGACGGGGCTGGAGCGGGTGACGTACGCGGGGGGCTTTTCCAGCTTTCCCATGTTCTCGCCCGACGGCCGGCAGCTGGTGTTCGTCTCCAGCCGCGGCGCCCCGCACGAGAAGGATCCCCGCGCCCCGCGCGAGTTCAATGTCTTTCTCGCCGACTGGATCCCGTAGGATGTCCCTTTCCACATACCGGCAGTTCGCGGAGGCCTACGACTGGGAGGGCTCGCTGGACTTCAGCCGGCAGGCCTTCCGGCGCCTCACGGCCGTGTGCCGGGCGCACGGCGTGCCGCCGGGCCGCCACCTGGATCTCGGCTGCGGCACGGGGACCCTGGCGATCCTGATGGCCCAGGCGGGCTGGGAGGTGGTGGGGCTGGACAACTCCGAGGCCATGCTGGCGCAGGCCAGACAGAAAGCCCGGGAGGCCGGCTGCGCCGTGCAGTTCGTGCAGCAGGACATGCGTGCGGTCCGGCTGGCGGAGCCGGTGCGGCTCGTGACCGCGTTTTACGACACGCTGAACCACCTGCTCTTCGCCGAGGATGTGGCGGCCACGTTCCGGGGCGTGACCGGGGCGCTCGTCCCCGGGGGCCTCTTCGTCTTCGACGTGAACACCGAGGCGACCTTCCGGCGGCTGTGGGGTGGGGCGACGCATTTCATCGAGGCGCCGCGGGCCTGCACCGTGTACGAGACCAGCTACGACGCGGACAGCCGCCTGGCCAAGGCGCACCTCACCGGCTTCCTCCGGCGCGGCGATCGGTACGAGCGGTTCCGGGAGGAGATCCTCGAGCGGTACTGGCCGCCGGAGGAGCTGGAGCGCGAGCTCGTCGCCGTCGGCCTGCGCCCACTGACGCGGGAGGCCTTCAACCCGTTTCCCCTCCCCGGCGGCGGCGACCTGAAGTGGCTGTGGGTGGCGGAACGGGGGTGAAAGGGAGCGGTGTAGCGTCTCATGCCCGCCAACCTGACCCCGCAGTACCTCGAGGCGGACCGGCGGTTCAAGGCCGCCAAGACCCTCGAAGAGAAGGTGGCGGCCCTGGAGGAGATGCTCGCCGTCATCCCCAAGCACAAGGGGACGGAGCACCTCCAGGGCGATCTGAAGCGACGGCTGGCCAAGCTGCGGGCCGAGGCGGAACAGGCCCGCCGGCGCCGCGGCGGCTTCTCCGTCTCGGTGGAGCCGGAGGGGGCCGGCCAGGTCGTCCTGGTCGGGCCGCCCAACGCGGGGAAGTCGGCCCTGGTCAAATCCCTCACCAACGCCCAGCCCGAGGTGGGCGAGTACCCCTTCACCACCCGGCGGCCGGTGGCCGGGATGATGCCCTTCGTCAACATCCAGATCCAGCTGGTGGACCTTCCGGCCATCTCGGACGAGTACATGGAGCCCTGGGTGGTGAGCCTGGTGCGGCCGGCGGACCTCGCCCTCCTTGTGGTGGACCTCACCAGCCCGTCGCTTCTCGAGGATCCGGAAACAGTGATGGCCGTTCTCGCGCGGAGCAAGGTGGCGCTGGTCGCCCCCGGCCTGTCACGGCGACCTCCGGCCGGCTGGGCCCAGGTGGGGACGCTCCTCGTCGGCACCAAGGCGGATGCGCCCCCGGCCGGGGGGGCGCTGGCGATCCTCCAGGAGTATTACGGGTCGCGGTTTCCCGTCCATGCGACATCCGCCCAGACCGGGCGCGGTCTCGAGCCCCTGCGGCGCATGATCTACGACGGGCTGGGGATCGTGCGGGTGTATTCCAAGCCCCCGGGCAAGGAGCCGTCCATGCAGACTCCCGTGGTCCTCCCGCGCGGGAGCACGATCGTGGAGATGGCGGCGGCCATCCACAAGGATTTCGCCCGGCAGTTGAAGTACGCCCGGGTGTGGGGCAGCACCAAGTTCGGCGGCCAGCGGGTCCAGCGGGACTACGTCCTCCAGGAAGGCGACATCATCGAGCTGCACATCTGACCAGTGACCACTGAGCAACGGGTCGCCCCGGGGGGAGGAGCGTGCGCTGATGCGGGGGTGTACTGCCTCCTCCTCTGGCTCCCGCGCCCGCGCCGCCTGCAGTACGGGCGGCGGAAGCGCTGCCGCCTCCCGCGCGGCTGGTACGTCTACACGGGCTCGGCCCAGCGGGGGCTGCGCGCCCGCCTCCGGCGCCATCTTCGACGGCGCAAGCGGCCGCACTGGCACATTGACCACCTGCGGGCGGTGGCCAGCCTCCGACAGGTCTGGATCTGGCCCTGGACGCCCGGCGGGGAATGCCGGACCGGTGCCCTGATCCGCCGCCTGCCGGGGGCCGGCATTCCGGTCGCGGGCTTCGGGTCCTCCGACTGTGGATGCGTGGCGCATCTCGCGGCCTTCGGCGTCGCGCCGGCACCCCCGGGACCCCTGGAACCGCTCACGTACGCCGTGCGGGGAGGCCGGATGGTTTTGGCCCCACGGACCGGGCCCCTTGTTCTCAAAAGCGGACCAAGGCCGGCGCCGGATCGGCGCGGTTTGACCGCGCCCGAGATGAGGCGTATAGTCTGACTGGCGCCTCGTGGTATCCGGCGTCAAAGGAGCCCCCATGACAACGGCCCAGCACACCCCGGACAAACCCGCCGGCCTCTGCCCCTACTGGCATCAGGTGGCGAGCGATTTCGCGTCGATGTATCCGGCCGGCGGCTACTGTATCGCGGGCTGCCACAAGCGGATCAAGCTCATGGCGGGGAAGACCTTCGACGAGGTCTGCGCCATGAACTTTGCCGAGTGCGAGGGATACCACCGGCTGCTGGCCGAGGAAGAGGCGAAGCAGCGCCAGAGCCTGGGGACCATCTTCCGCTAGGTGGCGCCCCGTGGCTCGCTGTCGCGTCTGCGGTGGCCGGTCGCCGCTCACTGCGTCGAGCCTGGGGGCGTGCGCGTCCTGCATCCGGGCGGATGCGCCCGAGCTGCAGGCGCACATCGCCCGCGTGCACGCCCGCAGCCGCCGCGCCTTCGCGCTCCCGTCCGAGCCGCCCCGCGATCCCCACGGCCTGCGGTGTGACCTGTGCGCGAACCAGTGCCGGATCCCCCGGGACGCGCACGGCTATTGCGGCCTGCGCCGGAACGCGGACGGGCGGCTCGCCGGCGGCGGCCCGACGCAGGGAAACCTGAGCTGGTACTTCGACCCCCTGCCCACGAACTGCGTGGCCGACTGGGTCTGCCCGGCCGGGACGGGCGCCGGCTATCCCACCTGGGCCCACCGCCCCGGACCCGAGTACGGCTACACCAATCTGGCCGTGTTCTACCAGGCCTGCTCCTTCAACTGTCTGGGATGCCAGAACTGGCATTTCCGCGAGGCCGCCCGCGCCGGGACGGGCATCAGCCCGGCCGGTCTGGCGGCTCAGGTGGACGCGCGCACGGCCTGCCTCTGCTATTTCGGCGGCGACCCCAGCCCCCAGATCCCCCACTCGGTGGCCACGGCGGTGCTGGCGCGCCGCCGGAATCCGGGGCGGATCCTTCGCATCTGCTGGGAGACCAACGGGACGATGCACCCGCGCTGGCTGCGCCGGGCGATGGACATCGCGCTCCAGTCGGGAGGCTGTATCAAGTTCGACCTCAAGGCCTGGGACGAGAGGATCCACCGCGCCCTCACCGGTTTCTCCAACCGGTGGACCCTGGAGAACTTCCGGCGGGCAGCCGAGATGGCCCGGGCCCGGCCGGTGCCCCCGGCTCTCGTGGCCAGCACGTTGCTCGTCCCCGGGTACGTGGATGCGGCCGAGGTGGGGGCCCTGGCCCGGTTCATCGCCGGCCTCCATCCCGACATCCCGTACAGCCTCCTGGCATTTGCCCCCCAGTTTTACCTGCACGACCTTCCCGTGACATCCGGGGAGCACGCCGAGCAGGCCCTGGCGGCGGCGAGGGCGGCCGGGCTCACCCGGGTGCGGGTCGGGAACATTCATCTGCTGGGGGAGCCGTACGATCGTCCGAGCCTTCTCGGCGGCTGAGCGCCCGCAAAGCGGCGGCGGCCCGCGCGGGGCGGGCAGCAGGCACGAGGGGGCGCACGCCATGAGCACAGGATACCGGGTCATCATCGTGGGCGCGGGGCCGGCCGGGATCTTTGCCGCGCTCGAGCTCACCCGCGCCGGCGTGGACGGGGTTCTGCTGCTCGAAAAGGGCCCCGACCTCCCCGAGCGCCAGCGCCTCGGCCGCGCGGGGTCCATGCTGGCCGGCTGGGGCGGGGCCGGGGCCTTCAGCGACGGCAAGCTGGCCCTGTCCACGGAGATCGGCGGCTTCCTGGATCGGCACTGCACGCCGGGCCAGCTCGCCGAGCTGGTGGAGTACGTGGACGAGACCTATTGTGCCTTCGGGGCGCCGGCGGAGCTGCACGGCTCGGATGCCGAGGCGGTGGCGGCGCTGCAGCGGCAGGCGGCCCGGCTGGACATGAAACTCATCCCGAGTCGCTTCCGCCACCTGGGCAGCGAGGGCTGCGAGGCACTCTTGGGCAAGCTCCGGGCGCACCTCGGCGGCAAGGTGACGGTCCGGTGCGGGGCGCCGGTGGCCGAGGTCATCGTGGGCCGGGACAACCGGGTGGCCGGGGTCCGGCTGGAGGACGGGACAGAGGTCCCGGCCGAGTATGTCATTCTGGCGCCCGGGCGCGAGGGCTCGGCCTGGCTGGCCAAGGAGGCCGAGCGCCTCCGCCTGCACACCCAGATCAACCCCGTGGACATCGGTGTCCGGGTCGAGGTCCCGGCCTCCGTCATGGAGGAGATCACGCGGGCCACCTACGAGGCCAAGATCATCTATTACACGCGCCGCTTCGAGGACATGGTCCGCACCTTCTGCATGTGTCCCTACGGCGAGGTGATCCGGGAAGACCTGGGGGGCCTGTACACCGTGAACGGCCACAGCTACGCCCACCGCAGGAGCGCCAACACCAACTTTGCGCTTCTGGTCAGCAAGACCTTCACGGAACCCTTCCGCGAGCCCATCGCCTACGGCCAGCACATCGCCCGGTTGGCCAACATGCTGGGGGGCGAGGTCATCGTCCAGCGCCTGGGCGATCTGCGCCAGGGCCGGCGTTCCACGCCGCGACGGATCGAGCGGGGTCTGGTGGAGCCGACGCTTTCCAAGGCGACCCCCGGGGACCTCAGCCTGGTCCTGCCCTACCGGTACCTGGCGGACATCCTGGAGATGCTGGAGGCGCTGGACCGCCTGGCCCCCGGGGTCAACTCGGTCCACACGCTGCTGTACGGGGTGGAGGTGAAGTTCTATTCGCTCCAGCTCCGCCTGGGCCCGGGCCTCGAGACGGAGATCGCCCATCTGTACGCGGTAGGCGATGGCGCCGGGGTGAGTCGGGGACTCGTCCAGGCCTCGGCCTCGGGGGTGCTCGCCGCCCGGGGGATCGCAGCGCGCCTCGATCCCGCCTCCGCCCTCCCTTGACAAAGGGGGGACGCGGGGAGGGGGTCTAGCGCGGGGAATCCGCGCCGCCGAGGAAGCTGCCCACGGCCGAAAGCAATGCCTCCGAGGGCTCCAGCAACGTGGCGTGCTCGGCGCCGGGGAGGACGAGCCGGCGGAGAACAGGGAGGCGGGCGGTCAGGACCTCCGCCACGCTCAGGAAGTGGCGGTGGGTCTTCTCGCCCACGATCAGCAGGACGGGCTGGCGCACCTCGGCCAGGCGGGCCGAGGGATTGAAGGCCTCGGCCGCGCGGATGATCCCCTCCAGGATCCAGGGCGGCCGCGACAGGAGCAGCGGGCGGTAGCGGCTGCGGAGCAGGGCCGCGGCCCGGGCGGGCGGCAGGACACAGCCGAACCAGTAGTCGAGGGCGGCGGCGACACCCTGTTCCCGCAGGAGGCGGGCCATGGTTTCGCCCGAGAGGCCGGCCGTGTCGATGGGATGATCGCGCTGCAGTCCCAGGATCGGCGGCTCGGCCAGGATCAGCCGCCGCGCCCGCTCCGGGTGCGCCAGGGCGAAGGCCAGCGCCGTACTCGCCCCGCCCGAGCATCCGAAGAGGTCTGCCACCTGGATGCCCAGCCCATCCAGTAGCCCCCGCAGGTCCTCGGCCAGCACCTCGACGGTGTAGGCCGCCTCGGGGGGTGGGATCGCGCTCCGCCCGTGTCCCCGCCGGTCATAGGCGATGACCCGCCGTTGCGCCTCGAGGTGGGGACGCAGGCGCCGCCACACCTCGACGCTCATGGCGTCGTGGTGCAAGAGGACGAGCGGCTCGCCCTCGCCGGCGATCTCGTAGTGGTTGTCGAGGCCGTTCACCTGGATGAAGGGCATAATCCGTCCGATCTCACAGGGCGGCGCCCTGGCCGACCCCTTTTCCCCCTGCAGCCGCCACCCGGGTTCCCCAGGCGCGCCGCCCCGCCATCCCGCGGGCCCCGGCAGAGGACGGGGAAGGTGGGCAGACCGGCGCCGCGTGGCTACGTCGCGCCTGGCGACCTCGCGTTGAGAAAGGCCTCCGCGTTCTGTAGCAGGTGGCGGGCGTTCTTGAAGGTCAGCCGCTTCAGCGCCTCCGCGTAGGGGAGCCAGAGATACCCGGCGTGCTCGTCGGACAGCGTGACGTCTCCCGTGGGGGTCTCGGCCAGGAAGAACACGACGACCTTCAGCATGCCCTCCCCGGCCTTCCGGTAAAAATAGCGGATGGTCTCCTTGAACCCGGGAACGAACCGGGCATCGCGGATGCCGGTCTCTTCCTGGAGCTCGCGCGCGGCCGTCCTCAGCGGGTCCTCTCCTGCCTCGATGTGTCCCTTGGGGAAATCCCAATGGGCCCCGTAGTCGAGGAGGAGATACTCCCGCTGCGGTCGGCTCCGGAACAGGATGACGCCGGCGGAGATCTCTCGCCCCATGGCTCCTCCTGCCCCCTTATACCCCGAAAGCCTGGCGCCTGCCAACCCCGCGGGACCGGGAGAGAGCGAAAACACTTGAAAATCGCTCCAGGCCGACGCTACAGTGTCCCGGGAGGAAACGGCCCATGCGGCACCCCATCGGAGGGAAGGTTCCCCGGAGCTCGTTCGCCCAGGATCGGCGCGCCATCCTGAAGCGGGTCCCCAAGCTGCGCAAGATCAAGCCGGCGAAGGGACGCTGATGTTCCGGCGGGTCGCGCTCTGGCTCGTTTTGGCCGGCCTCCTGACCGGGCCCGTCGCCGGCCAGATGCGCAAGGCCGATTTCGTGCTCCTGAGCGGGGACACGGATGAGGCCATTCGCCTGGCCAAGAGCATCAAGGACCTGTTCGCCACCGACCCGACGGCGCGCCGGGCGGTGAGCCAGGCGCGCGAGGCCCTGATTCAGAGCTGGCTGGAAGAGAAAAGCCCGCTCCAACTGACCGACCAGGAACGGGCCGCGGTGCAGAACCCCGAGCAGTACGACCGGCCGATCCTGCACGATGTGAGCGTGGCGCTCAACGCCAGCCCGCCCTCCATCCTCATCGGCTGGGATGTGCCGCCGCAGCTATGGCCCCGCTTCAGCGGGAACGCGGCCCTGGTGGCGAACCGCGTGGTCCGGGGCGGGGCGATCTCGGCACGCAAGGCCCTGCGAATCAGCGTGCGGCTCCAGGACGCGGAGATGTACCGCGCCAACGCGGACGTGGACGGCAACGTGACGGTGGTGTTCGTGTACGAATAGCCGCCGGGAGCGGTCAGCCGGCGGCTCTGGGGCATGGCCGGCGGCCCAGGGCGAAAGGCGGAAAGCCAAGGCGGGAACCCGTGGCCCGGGATCAGACGCAGCCCACCCGTTCCCTGTTCCAGTTCTGGTGGCCCGTCACCGTTCGGTGGGGCGACATGGACGCCATGGGCCACGTGAACAACGTGAGGTATTTCCAGTACCTGGAATCGGCCCGGATCGGCTATTTCGAGGCCCTGATGGGATGGACCGGGCGCGAGGAGGGGGCGGGGCGGCAGGGACCGGTTGTCGTCTCGCAGACGTTCAATTACCGCCGCCAGGTGCACTACCCGGCCGAGCTGGAGGTGGGGGTCCGCTGCCGGGAGATCCGGAACCGCAGCTTCGTCCTGGAGTATGCGATCTTCCGCCCGGGGACCGAGGAGCTGGTCGGCGACGGAACCAGTGTCACCGTCTGGCTGGATTACGACGCGAACAAAGCCATCGACATTCCGCCGCAGCTGCGGCAGGCCTGCACCGGGCAGTGAAGACGTTCGACCGTCCCCGCTCCGGACCGCGTCCCGGGGCGGAGTCGGCGCATCCACCGTCCTGCCGAATCCGCCCCAGGCGGAAGCAGGGGAAGGCCCCGGCGGCTCCTACGCGAACGGTGCCGGCCTGCCCAGCAGCCGTGCATAGGCCTCCAGGTACTTCTCCCGCGTCCTGGCGACGATCTCGGCAGGCAGGGGCGGGGGCGGGGGCGTGTGCGGCCACTGGATGGACAGCAGGTAGTCGCGCAGGAACTGCTTGTCGAAAGAAGGCTGGGGGCCGCCCGGTTTGTACTCGTCCTTGGGCCAGAACCGGGACGAGTCGGGGGTCAGGACCTCGTCCACCAGCATCAGGGTGTCGCCGGCCAGGCCGAATTCGAATTTCGTGTCGGCCAGGATGATGCCGCGCGATTCGGCAATGGTCCGGGCCCGGCGATAGACGGTGAGGCTCAGGTCGCGGAGCCGTTCCGCCAGCTCGACCCCCAGGACGCCCACCATGCGGTCGAAGGGGATGTTTTCATCGTGCGTCCCCCGCTCGGCCTTGGTGGCCGGGGTGAAGATGGGCTCCTCCAGCCGGTCCGATTCCACCAGGCCCTTCGGCAGCCGGATGCCGCAGACGCTGCCCCTCTCCCGATACTCCTTCCATCCCGAGCCGCTGAGGTAGCCGCGCACCACGCACTCGAAGGGCACGACCCTGGCCTTCCGGACCAGCATGGAGCGGTCCCGGAGGCTGTCGGCGTAGGGCCGGCAGGCGGGCGGAAAGGCCGCGACGTCGGTGCTGATCAGGTGGTGGGGGGTCAGATCGGCGATCTGGCCGAACCAGAAGGCGGAGATGTGGGTGAGAATCTTGCCCTTGTCCGGGATGGGGTCATTCATCACCACGTCGAAGGCCGAGATGCGGTCCGAGGCGACGATCAGGAGGCTCTCCCCCAGGTCGTAGATGTCCCGCACCTTCCCCCGGCCCTTGAGCGAGAGGCCGGGCAGATCGGTCTGGAAGAGCGCTGTCCCCATGAGATCCTCCGTGGCGAGAAGGGGCCGGTGGGCGCACCCCGACATCCTACCACAGGGCCCGGATGGATCGGAAGAAAATCTGAACTCCCCCCGGTCCGTTTTCATCCGGCGGTCAGTGTGCTAGCATAACTTTGCTATGACTGCCCCGCGGTGCTCCAGACGGGCGTTCTGTCGGGCGTTGGCCCTCGGGTTCGTCCTGGCGACCCTGGTCGGTGCCCACGGCTCTCCGGCCTTCGGCTTCCTGGCGGATCCGGAGAAGGACCTGCCGCATCTGGACAAGCTGGAGATCTTCCAGCCGGGCGAGCCCAGCATCCTGTACTCGGACCGGGGCGAGCCCTTCGCCGCCTTGGCCCCGGAGTTCCGGATCTTCGTCCCCTTGCACCGCGTCCCCAAGCTGGTCCAGCAGGCCGTCCTGGACGCGGAGGACGCGCAGTTCTACCAGCACGGCGCCATCAGCCTGAAGGGGATGGCCCGCGCGGCCATCCGCAACCTCACCTCGGCCCGACTCAAGGAGGGCGGCAGCACCATCACGCAACAGCTCGCCAAGGGCCTGTTCCTCAGCCCGGAACGGACCCTCAGTCGAAAGCTCAAGGAGATCCAGCTCGCCCAGGAGATCGAGCGCCTCTACAGCAAGGACAAGATCCTGGAGATGTACCTGAACACCATCTACTTCGGTGCCGGTGCCTACGGCATCGAGGCCGCGGCGCGGACCTATTTCGGCAAATCGGTGGGACAGCTCACGCTGCCCGAGGCCGCCCTCCTGGGAGGGCTGCCCAAGGCGCCGAGCCTCTATTCGCCCTTCCAGGACATGAAACGGGCCAAGGAGCGCCGCGACTATGTGCTCGGCCGGATGGAAAAGGAAAAGCACATCAGCCCGGCCCAGGCTCGGGCGGCCATGCGGCAGCCGATCGCCCTGGCGCCCTTCTTCAAGGGGCGAGGCCTCGCCCCCCACTTCGTGGATTTCATCCGGAAAGAGCTGGAGCCGACCTTCGGCCGCGTCCTCCTGACCCGGGGCGGCCTGCGCATCTACACCACGCTGAACCTGGAGACCCAGCGGATCGCCGCCGAGACGCTCCGCCGGGGGCTGGGGGAGATCGAAAAGGTCCAGGCCGGCCGGCGGAAGGGGGGCGGGCCGGAGCCGGGCCAGCTCGAGGGCGCGCTGGTGGCCATCGAGCCGAACACCGGCGAGATCCTGGCCATGGTGGGCGGACGGGACTATGCCCGCAGCCAGTTCAACCGCGCGGTCCAGGCGCGCCGCCAGCCGGGGTCGGCGTTCAAGCCGTTCGTGTACGCCGCGGCCTTCGCGCGCGGATTCACCCCGGCCAGCCTGATGGAGGACTACCCGGTCAGCTACTCCATTCCCCGGAACGGCCGCCTGGTGGAATGGAGGCCGGAGAACTATGATCGCCAGTTCCGCGGCCCGGTCACGTTGCGCCAGGCCCTGGAGGAATCCATCAACGTCCCCACGGTCCGCCTGATGGAGGCCGTGGGCGTCGAGCCGGTCATCTCGCTGGCCCACCGGATGGGGATCACCACCGACCTCCGGCGGGAGTACGCCCTGGCCCTGGGCGTGTCCGAGGTGAGCTTGCTGGAGCTCACCTCCGCCTACGGGGTGC
Source organism: Methylomirabilis sp. (SeqCode) (assembly GCA_037442485.1). Taxonomy (GTDB): domain Bacteria; phylum Methylomirabilota; class Methylomirabilia; order Methylomirabilales; family 2-02-FULL-66-22; genus 2-02-FULL-66-22. Next base: position 1,313 of record JBBIQE010000073.1, on the reverse strand, counting down.
TGGCCAACGGCGGGGTCCGCGTCCCACCCACAGCGGTCCGCCGGGTGACCGGGCCCAACGGGGAGGTCCTCGAGGTGGGGGATGCGATGGGACAGCGGGTCCTCCCCGAGGAAGTGGCGTTCCTCGTCACCAGCGTCCTCCAGGGGGCGGTGGAACGGGGGACCGCCAGGCGCGCGAAGGTCCCCGGCCGCGCCGTGGCCGCGAAGACCGGCACCAGCCAGGAGGCTGCCGACCTCTGGATGGTGGGCTACACCCCCAGGCTGGTGGCGGGATTGTGGGTGGGGTACGATCAGCCGCGCTCCCTGGGCTCTCACGAGAGCGCCGGTCGCTTGGCGGCGCCCCTCTGGGCCGATTTCATGCGCCGGGCCCTGCAGGATATCCCGCCGGAGAGGGTGCCCATTCCCGAGGGGGTATTCCCCGCGACCGTGAACTCGCGCACGGGTCTCCCGACGGGACCCGACGATCCCGAGGCCATCACCGAGTATTTCATCCGTGGCCACACGACGCCGTCCGGGTCGGAGCCGTCGCCGGAGCCCCCGTTGGCGCCCTCGCCAGAGCCGCCGGCCGGATCCCCCGAGCCCGCCCCCCAGCCCATCGCGCCCCTCCCCGCAGATGCTGGGCAGCGGTAGGCCCGCGATCCCCCCGACTCGCGCCGAATGTGCGGGGCCGAGGCTCACTGCGCGGCGAAGCCGCCGTCGGCGACGATCTCGGCGCCGGTGACGTAGGCGGACTCGTCCGAGGCCAGGAACAGGGCGACGGCCGCGATCTCCTGCGGGCGGCCGATCCGGCCCAGGGGGATCGCGGACTCCACGGACCTTCGCGGCCGCGGATCCCGGAGGGCGGGCGCCTGCACGGGCGTCTCGATGGTCCCCGGGTGGAGGATGGTGCCCCGGGTGTTGTGCCGGGCGAACTGGCCGGCCAACGATCTCGTCAGGGAAACCAGCGCCCCCGTGGCCGAGGCATCGGCATCCTGGGGGGGGCGGGGGAGCCGCAGCGGGCCGCGAGGGGACCTACTGCAGGATGGGGCCGCCCCCGGACTGGATCAGGGAGGGGATGCCGTGCTTCGCCACGACGAAGGGACCCGTGAGGTCGATGGCCAGGCCCCGGTCCCAGTTGGACTCCGTGGTTTCGGTCCCTCCACAGGACCCCGGCACCGCTAGGGAGGAGGTGCAGGGCGCCGAACCTCTTCCCGCCGGCCTCGAGCATGCGCGTCCCGTCCCGCTCGAGGCCGACGTCCCCCGCGACGAGGAACGCCCTGCCTCCTCGCCGCTCGATCCGCCGGACCGTCTGCTGCCCCGCCCCGGCGGGTCGGG
>JBBIQE010000072.1:0-17293 GCA_037442485.1 Methylomirabilis sp. (SeqCode) | reverse complement strand
CGGCGAGATGGGCCGGCGGCGTCGCGGTTGCCCAGCAGGTCGCGGAGGATATCCTCCTGGCTGGAATAGGGACCCGGCCCGGCCCGGTCGTCCGCCGGGGCGCCGACGCTCCGGGACAGGTCGTAGATCCGGCGCTTCTCGGGATCTATGAGGACGCCGTAGGCCTCGCTGATGGCCTTGAACCGCTCCTCCGCCCGGGCATCCCCGCGGTTGCGGTCGGGGTGGTAGTGCAGGGCCAGCTTGCGGTAGGCCCTGCGGATCTCCTCGGGCGAGGCGTTCTCCTTCAGGCCCAGGATGGCGTAGTATTCCTTGCTGGGATCGGCTCGAAACGGCATGGTAACACGTCACCCCCGGAGACGGGTCGCTGGAACGCGCGCCCTTCGACGCCTTGAGTGTATCCCCGCGACCCCGGGGCAGCAAGGGGTATTGAATGGGGGCCAGGCTTGCGTAAGTGCGTAACCTCCATCGCCCCCCTCGGTGCCCGGGGCTCGGCGCTCGGCGCTATATCCGGTATTCCCGCAGCTCCTCGGGAATCGCTACCGGCCCGCCGAAGGACTGCATCGCCTCGTGGCGCAGTTCCTCCGCCCGGCCGGCGAGATCCGCCCCGAAGTGGCAGAGCATGAGGCGCTTCGCGCCGGCCTGCCTGGCCACCTCGCCGGCCTGGTAGCCCGTGGTGTGGCCATCCGAGGCCGCCCGCGCCGCGTCCGCGTGGGGGAACGTGGCCTCGTGAATCAGGACGTCCGCCCCGCGAGCCAGGGCGGTGAGGGACGGACAGGGACTCGTATCGGAACTGTAAACGACCGCGCCCCGCTCGCCCGGCGAGTCGAACTGCACCCGCAGGCCGATGGTCGGGGCGCCATGCTCGACCGGCGTGGAGAGGATCCTGAACCCTTTGGCCTGGAGGACCAGGTGCCCCTCCTTGGCCGGGATCTCGTGCAGCTCGATCCGGTACGGCATCTTCGCTTCCAGCGGGAACAGGGCCATGAACCCGCGCAGGATCTTCTCGGTCTCGGCGAGGGCGTAGACGTGGAGCGTCGCCTTCCGCCCGGCCAGCCCCATGTTGTGGGCCAGCGAGGGGACGCCGTAGATGTGATCCACGTGGCGGTGGGTGACGATGAGCGAGCTGACCCGCATGGGGTCCAGCCCCGCCTTCAAGATTTTCTGGTACGGACTCCCCGGGCAATCTACCAGCACCGCCTCGTCCGCCGAGTAGAAGACGAGGGCGGTGTTGTCCCGCTCGGCCGAGGGGACCGCAGCGGCGGTTCCAAAGAACTGGAAGGGCATCATGGCCTCCTTGCCGGTCGGGGAAACGTCAGCCCGAGTGACGGCGATCCTACCAGGATCGGATTTTCCATGTCCATCGGAATTCCCGAATGACCGCGCCCATCCGGCCTCGCCGCTCGCCCGCCGGGGCTGCGGCTGGTTCGCCTGACCTGCCCGGCGACCATGGCAGCCGTGACAGAGCCCGCCGCAGGAGATTGGACGCTCCGCGCCTACTCCCGCGGCCACTTCCCCGGAGGGGGTTCAACCCCGCCCGGGACGGGGCATGCTGCGCCCCCCTGGCCGCTTCGAGCGCCGCGTGGGAAGCGGGGGCATGCCGGGCAACGGCGTATCCAGCAGGCGGCCGGCCCCAAAACCTCCTTCCCTTATTGGTGCCGCCTTGACAGGGCCGCCAAGGCTACGATAGCATCCGCCCGCTTCGATGACCAGCCGATCCGCCGCTGCGGGAGGGGCGGGGATGCTCCACGCGACGGGCGCGACGCAGCCGGACAGACGAGGCTGCGCAGTGCGGACAGCCGTTCCCGTCCGAATCGCGTGAAGAAGACTTGAGCCGCAGGCCCCCGGGGGACATGCGCATCGGGCAGGAATCTGTGGTGCGGCACCCACGCCGTCGCCGGAACGTCGGCAGGGTGTTGCAGAACGACGCCCTCCTCCCGCACCCGAGCAAGCACGGCGAGTGGGACGTGGCGGAGCTGGAGGCCCCGGACATGCTTCGGGGCACGCAGGAGGGGCCGCTGGAGAAGATCGACCGGAACCGGATCTTCGCCAGCGATCTCGCCAAGGAGGCCATCACGAGGAGGGCATCGGCGCTATCGTCTTCTCCACCGTCCTGGCCTGCAGTCCGGTCGAGCGCCCGCCGGGCAAGCCGCATCCCATAAGGTGGCGCGCCTCCTGGGACGTCACGACGTGGCCCGGGCGGCGGCTCCTCCGGGACCAGATCACACTGGACCCGGAGTTCGCCCTCATGGCCGACGGGGTGCCGAAGGACAGGCTCTCCCCGTTCTGCCTCGTCCTGCCCGTCCTCATCGTGGTCCCCATGCCGTTCAGCCCTTCCCGCCACCCGCCCTTCCCGCCGCGGGGGTTCTCCCTGCGGCGGTACGCGAACTGCTCCGGCGATCCCAAACGGGTCGGCGCGACCGTGGCCTCGGTGAGGGAGCCTGGTGACGCTGCTCCGTGGGGGCATCGGCACCCTGGCCGCCTCGGGACGATCCCGGGCCTGGTCATCGCCCACTCGCTCCCGGCCCCGCCCATGGACGTGATCAACGTCTCCGCCACGCTCAAGGGGCTCGACCGCGCGGACCCTGCCGGTCGAGATGTGGGAGGGGATTCGGCTCGAGAGAAACCCCGCCGCCGCGGTCTCCACCTTCCTGGTTGCGGGTCGGTCCTCCTCCTGCCGGCGAGGGCACTGCTCGGGCGCGAGGCGACCGCGCGAGGCCTGGAGCGGGGAGGGGTTGCGCCTCGATCCGGGCCGTGACCCGGGGGTCAAGGGAGCCTATCCGGAGCTCTGACGCGGGGGCCGATTTCACACCGGGACGCCAGCGGTGTCTATGGAAGTAATGAGCCGGGAAGCCTTCGAAGCCGTGGTGTCGGCGCATCACGGGGAGATCTTCAGGTATCTCCAGCGGGTGATCGGGCGGGCGGGCGATGCCGAGGACCTCTCCCAGGAGACCTTCCTGCGCGCCTATCGCGCCTACGGCTCGCTGCCCGGAGAGGCCAACGTGCGGGCCTGGCTCTTCTCCATTGCCACCAACCTGGCCAGGAACTACTTCCGCTCGGAGACGCGCCGCCGCCGAGCCTACGGGCAGGTCCGCGCCTCGGTGCGGGAGGCCGTGGCCTCGGCGCCGGAGGGCGAGTGTCTCTCGCGCCAGACGGGCGCGGTCGTGGAGGAGATCCTCCAGCGCCTCCCGCCCAAGCAGCGGCTGGCCTTCACGCAGCGGAAGATCCACGGCCTGGAGTACGCGGCGATCGGGCGGAGCCTGGGCTGCTCGGCCGAGAGCGCGCGGGCGCACGTGTTCCAGGCACTGCGGAAGATCCGCCAGGCCCTAGATGGTCACGGGCTTCTAGGGGGGCCGGACCGATGAGCGGCAAGCCGGCGGAGTGCACCGAAATTCAGGATGATCTCCTGGCGGCCGCCCTGGGCGAGGCGACGCCGGGCGCCAGGCGGCGCGTGGAGCGGCACCTGGCCATCTGCCCCTCCTGCCGCTGGGAATTCCGCGAGTTTCGGGCGGTGGACGGCGCGGTGACGGCCCTGCGGGAGGAGCGGCTCCCGAGGCAACGCCTGGCCCGCGCCCGGGAGCGGCTGGAGGCGCGCCTCACGGACCTCCGGAGGCGCCTGCTCGTTTATCGCGTCTTCCCCTCGCCCCTCGGTCCCATCCTGATCGCCCGATCCGAAGCGGGAATCTCGCTGGTCGAGTACCTGGACCCGGGCACGAGCCTGCGGGCCTCGCGTCTCGGCCACATCCCGGGTGCGGAGCTGGTCGAGGGGGGCGGAGAGCTCGAGGCGGCTTACCGGGAGCTGCTGGAGTACCTTCGCGGCCGGCGCCGACGGCTCGAATGGCCGCTCGACCTGCGCCTGGTGCGGAGCGATTTCCAGCGGGCGGTCCTCCAGGCCACGGCGGCCATCCCCTATGGGGCCGTGATCCCCTACGCCGGCCTCGCCCGGGAGGTCGGCCAGGCGGCGGCCGTGCGGGCCGTGGCCCAGGCGCTCCGCTGGAACCCGCTGCCCATCGTGATCCCGTGCCACCGGGTGATCGGAACCTCGGGTGCCCTGACCGGGTACGCCGGCGGCAAGGTGAACCTCAAGCGAAGGCTCCTGTCCGTCGAGGGCGTTCCCACCGCCAGCCGAGCCGGGGAATTGGGCATTCGACCCCAGGCGATGTACGCCCTCTATCCCGGCGAGCGCGAATACTGCCTGCCCACGTGCCCCTCCTTCGCCACCCAGCCGCCTGCCCCCCTCACGCGCTTCGCCTCGCGCGAGGTTGCCGAGGCGGCGGGCCTCGCCCCCTGCACGACCTGCCGGCCGGACCTCCACCCGATTTCACGCTAGCCTCCCTCCGGTGTCATAGCGGGTGAAGCGGGTTCTTGGGCCCCAGTGCAAAACGCGGGGAGGCCAGCATGGACACGATCCTGGCGGTGACAGGGGCAGCGGCGGGAGCACTCTACCTGGCTTGCCTCCTCGGTGGCCCCATGCTCCTCACGGACTGGCTGCGGCACCGGCAGGAGGAGACGATCCGGCACCAGATCGCCCTCACCGATGCGATTGACGCGACGCTCGGCCCTCTCGTGACCCCGACGGTGAGAAAGCCGCTGTGGGGCCCGTGGCAGATCCGGATCGCCGTGCCGTTCACCCGCCCCCTGGGGGTCGGGCGGGTCCTGGCGGTGGTGCGCGAGGCGCTTTCCGCTGCCGAGCGGATGGCGCCCGGGTGGTGCGAGATCATCCTCACGCCGAGCCGCCACGCTGACCGCGAGGAAACGGGAGCCCGGCCGGGTCCACCCGCAAAGCGACGGCCCCACGAAGACAGGCTCGCCGCCTGAGGGATCAGGCCCGTGTATATCCAAGAGAGCGCCGTGCTGCTGATGGCCAGGGAACGCCTGGAGGATGCCATGCATGCGGCGGAGCAGAGGCGGCTGCTGCGCCTCACGCGTGCGCCGCGCCGCCCGGCAAGAGTCCGGCTGGGGACGGCCCTGGTCCGGCTCGGCCACTGGATCCAGGGCCGGCCCTCGCCCGGAGCAGGAAAAGCCCCCGGCCTCCGGCAGGCGCATTCCTGATCCCAGAGCGGCCGCTGACCGGTCTGTAAGGGGGACCCGGCCGTTTTTTCGCTGTCAAGGCAAATCCCTCCTGTGAGTGACGCCGGAGCGTCCTGATCCGGTTGGCTGCCCCCGTCCAGGAGAGCACCTCTCCTCGGAATGCTTCCCGTCCCATCGTAGTGGGACTATTCAGCGTCGTGGCTGCCGGACGCCCTCAACCGGCCTTGTCCGAACGCAAGAAGCAGGAGAGGCGCGTCGCGCCACGGGCGGGATCACCGGAGGGTGCCTCCACCTCGGTTACGCGCGCTGCCTCTCCCCGGGAAAACGGACGCGTGTGCCGATCCCTTCCGCCCGGGCGTGAGCCTACCCCTCTCTGAGAGCGCCGGATGGCGCCAGGCGGTGCGTCACCGGCGGCGCGCCCGCGCTCTGGCCATCTCGCCGACGGTGGCTTGGAGCGTGCGGAGGAAAGCCAGGGCCTCCGCGCTCTGCGGGCGGTGGCGCGAGTGGATCACGTCCAGGCTGCGGCTCAGGGGCGCCGCGTCTGCCACCTCGATGGCCACGAGCTTCTTCGAGCGGATGTCCCGCGCCACGGCCAGCTGGGGCAGGAAGGCGAGGCCCAGCCCCCGCTCTACCATCCGCTTCGCCGCCTCGATGGTCTCCACCTCCAGCACCACGTTGGGCACCAGGCCGGCCAGCCGGAACAGGCCGTGGCTCAGCGTCCAGTCACTCGAGCCCCGGTCGAAGAAGATGAGCGGCCAGTCCGCCACCTCCGCCAGCGGCGCCCTGTTGCTCTTCGTGGGCGCGTGGGCCCGGTGGGCCACCAGGACCAGGGGGTCCTCCCCCAGGCTCACCGTTTCGACCTGGGGATGGTGCAGCGACCGGGCCAGGCCGATCTCCGCCTCGCCCCGAAGCACCATCTCCAGGACGTTCTTGGAGTGGCCCGACTGCACGGCGATGGTCACCTTGGGGTGCTGGGCCTGGAAGCGCTTCAGGACATCCGGCAGCAGGTAGGTGCAGATGGACAGGGCCGCAGCGATGCGCAGGGCGCCGCCGGCGCCGGCGCCGCTGGCCGCATGCACTGCCTGCTGGGCCACCGCCAGGGCGTGCAGGAGCTGCTCCGCGTGGGCCCGCAGGGCCCGGCCGGCCGTGGACAGGACCAGGCCGGCCCGGCCGCGCTCGAAGAGTGCCACGCCCAGCGAACGCTCCAGCGCCTTGATCCGCGCGCTCACCGCGGGCTGGCTGATGAAGAGGACCTCCGCCGCCCGGCGGAACCCCCCGAACGTGACCACGGCCACGAAGGTCTTGAGCTGGTCCACCTCCATCGCGACGCCCCTCCTCTGCCCATCCGATAGAATCTTCTTATCGCGGTGATAAAAACAATCAGTTTGACTAACAGGACGAAGGGGGGGATTTTACTCGGGAAAGAACGGCCCGCGCAAGTGGGTTGCCACGCTTTCTTCGGGAGCCCCGCCGGGAAACGGGGCACACCGGATAGGCCCCGCAGCTCTGCGGGCGTTAGCGAACCGCACGGTTCAGGGAGGGACCGATGATGGAGCACAAAGGCAAGGCATTCCGCCGGCTGTTGCAGAACGAACCCTATGTGTTCACGGGGGGCATCTACTCGCCCCTGGATGCGCAGATCGCCGAGCGGTCGGGGCTCAAGGCCATCTACCTGAGCGGCTACTCCCTGGCCATGTTGAACGGCTGGCCCGACATGGGCTTTCTCACCATGACCGAGGTCACCAGGGCGGCCTCCATGACCGCCAGCGCCGTCGAGGTTCCCGTCATCGCCGACGCGGACGACGGGTACGGGAGCGCCCTCAACGCCATGCGCACGGTGCAGGAGTTCGTCAAAACGGGCGCGGCGGGGATCCATCTGGAGGACCAGCGCTTCCCCAAGCGCTGCGGCCACATCGCCGGCAAGACCATCCTCCCCCGGGAGGAAGCCGTCGGCAAGTTTCGGGCGGCCGTTGCGGAGCGGGACCGCCTGGACCCGGGGTTCGTGATCATCGCCCGCACCGACGCCTTCGGCGCCGTGGGCGGGAGCCTGGAGGAGGCCATCTGGCGCGCCCGCGCCTATGCGGACGCCGGGGTGGACCTGGTGTGGTGCGAACTCTCCTCCTCCGAGCGCGGCCCCGCCATCGCCTTCGCCGAGGCCATGCGGAAGAGCCATCCCCACCTGCCCCTGGCCTTCAACTACTCCTCCTCGTTCCGCTGGTACCAGGACCCGCAGCCGTTCCGGTTCAAGGAGCTGGGGGAGCTGGGCTACAAGTTCATCTTCATCACGCTCTTCGGGGCCCACGCCGCCATGTACGCCGTCTGGAACGCCATGCAGGACCTCGCGAGGCACGAGGAGGAGGCCCAGTGGAGGCTGGAGCGCACGAAGAGGGGCCACCCCACCGAGAGCCACCACGTCATGGCCCGGGTGCCCCACTTCCAGGAGCTGGAGCGCCGGTTCATCCCCGGCGCGGCCGAGCGGCTCCGCTCCTCGGACGGGTTCAGCGAAGCCCGTAGCCACGAGGTCCAGCTCGCGGCGCGCCCGTGACCGACCACGCGACCGCGCAACAGATCCGGGGGTTCCCGGCCTGCAAGCGGGGGGCGTAGCCCGTGGCGGACAGCCCGGGCGGCGACACCTTCACCGTGAGCAGGGGAGGAGAGGCAGCCATGGCACAGGGAATTGGTATGGCGATGGCAGGACCCGCAGGGGGACGGGTTGCGCTGATCCGGGAGGACATCTTGCAGCACTTCCCGGATCTGTTCGGTACCAAGGGGGTGAACGGTCGGGCAGTCAACGTCGAAGAGGCGATCGCCACGCTCACCCGGGAGCTCGAGCCCGAGATCGCCGCGGCCCTCAGCGCGCGCCGAGCCCTTCTGCAATCTCCCGCGCCGGTGGGCGAGAGATACGCCTGGCCGAAGTGGGACGCCACCTTCGAGGATCCGGTCACGGGGCGGCTCTGGACATTCCGCCAGATCGTCCAGGGCCTGATTGACAACTTCCTCGGCCGGGAGAGCGCGTGGCGCTGGCGGCTCAACGACGAGGTGCCCATCCCGGCGGACGCCCACCCGCTCGCGAACCCCGGCCTGGAGCTTACCGGGCCGTGGCATCCGCTGGACATGGCCTTCAACGCCTTGAACAGCCCGGCGCCCATGAACATGCCGGACTTCGAGGACGCCTCGCCGCCCCATTTCCGGCCCCACGGGACGCCCACGAGTGAGCCGCTGGGAATTTTTGCGGCCATGCGGAATGCCAGAGAGATTCTCGAGGGCCGCTGGGCCGGCCGCCCCTACGAGGTGACGAAGAAAGGCCGCCTGCGGACGTACACCCTCCATCGGCCCCCGGCCGAGTGGCCCACCCGGTTCGCCCGGCCCCCCGGCCTCCACGTGCGCTACGACCACATCACGGTGGACGGCCAACCGGTGCCGGGCATGATCCCCATCACTCTCCTCTGGGGCCTCAACAACTACGGCGCCCTCAGACGGGCCGGCACCGGCCTCTACTACTACATCCCGAAGATTCAGTCGCCTCAGGAGGCCCTCATTGTGGAGAAGCTCCTGACCCGGCTGGAAGGACTGGTGGGCGTCCGGGCCGGCAGCATCAAGATCAAGGTGCTCTACGAAGAGGCGAACGCGGGCCGCTTTCTGCCGGTGATCGCCTGGGTCCTGCGGCGCCGGCTGCTGGGGAGCAACGTCGGCCGCTGGGACTATCTCGCCAGCCTCATCGAGATGTGGAAGGATGACCCGCAGGCCGTCTTTCCGGACCCCCAGTCCATCGGCATGGCCACCCCGAACATGATCGCGTACCAGCGCTACAACGCGCTGATGATGCTCATGGCGGGCATGAAGAACGGCGAGCTCAGCCAGGGGGCGCCCATCGGCGGCATGGCGGCGGTCATGATCTACCAACCGTCCGATCCCTACGGCCGCTCGAAGTATAATCCGCTGGCCCTGCGGGCGATCGTGGTCGACAAGCTGCGCGAGCGCCTGCTGGGGCTCATATTCGTGCCCGAGGGGCCGCTCCCCCCGGCTCCGCAGCCCACCCTGGAGGACATCCTGGCGGGCCGGGTGAAGGGACGGCTCTACGATGCCTACCGGCAAAGCTGGGTCGCCAGCCCGGAACCGGCCTACGTCGCCGCCGGCAACGGTCCCCTGCGGGCCCCCGTGGGCGAGCTGCAGGCGATCCTGGATGCGCCGCTAGAGACCGTGGAGGTGCAGGGCAGCCCGGTGCCCACGGTGGGCAGCGGGTTGAGCCATGCAGAGCGCCGCCTGCTGCAATCCTGCGGCCTGCTGAACCCGCAGGGCAAGATCACGCCCTGGGTGCTCGCCCTGGACATGTTCCACACGCCGGAGACCCTCTTCACGCCGCAGCTGTGGAGCCGCATCTACGGCGTGCCGAAGGGCGAGATCACCATCGAGCACATCCAGCATGCGTTCTACATGGCGGCGAATTACGGCTTCCAGATCCTCAACGGGAACTTCGCCGCCGCCATTGACGACTACGAGCTCAGGCTGCGCTTCATGAACGACCTGGCCACCTACCGGATTGACGTGTCCTGGCTGTGGAGCCTCCTCCATCACCGGGCCGCCATCACCAGGGACGGCTACCTCAAGCGGCCCGCCCTCACCGAGGATGGGGTCGTGCCGGCCGCGAACGCTTACGAGGTCAAGGCCGGGACCCCCTTTACCCCGGCGCTGTTCGAGAAGCTGTGGGACTACCACAACGAATGGACGGCGGCCTTCTTCGCCGAACTGGACCGCCGCGGCGATCCCGGCCGCTTCGACCGCGCCAAGGCGCCCATCATCATGGACCTCTTGAAGCGCCAGCTCCTGTCGCCGCGCTACATCCAGCACAGCGCCCGCGTGCTCTTTCTCGTGGGTCAAGCCACCGCCGGGCAGCGGGCCGAGATTCTGGAGGCGATCTTCGACCTCTCCCGCGAGGAGATCGTCCGGCGGGTTCGGGCGGGCACCTTGAGCGAGACCGCGTTGGCGGCCCACGATTACGTCTACGATATCTTCCCCGCCCTCCCGCGCGCCCACGCCCCGGCGGCGAGACCGGAGGGGCAGGCCGCCACCAGCAGCTGAGCGGGCGGCGGCGACCTCTCCTGTGGCGCCGGCGGTGGGGGACGGGGCCTTCCCCCACCATCCTGGAGGGGGGGCCCGCTGCCGAGCCCCCCGAGACCGACGGGGCAGCGGGGTCGCCCCAGGGCCTCTTGCGCCAGGGCCCGGGGCGACCCGACACCCCGGGCCCCCGGGTCTCTGTCCCGCGCGACCATCGGCATCGGCGCCGGACCGCTTGCCTGCAGGATCACCCTGCATTACACTGGCCCGCCGACAGGTTCCTCCACAGGTCACGCCGCCGGGCAACAGCGCAGAGGATGCACGTGAAGGGCACCGCCTCAGCACACACATTCCCGCCGCACCTCCTGGGGCTGCTGGTGGGGCTCACGCTGGGCTGGGGCTTCAACTGGCCCATGATGAAACTCGCCCTGGCCGGGATGGAGCCGATGCGCTTCCGGATGCTGTGCCTGCTCTTCGGCGCCGCCGGCCTCTTCGGCATCGCCCGCGCGAACGGCCTGCCGGTACGGATGCCCGAGGGGCAGTGGCCGCGCCTGATCGCCATCGGCCTCGTCAACATCGCCGGGTGGAACATCTTCGCCATTTACGGGGTCCGCCTGCTCGCCTCGGGGCGGGCGGCGATCCTCGGGTACACCATGCCGGTGTGGGGCGCCATCTTCTCGACTTGGCTGCTGGGCGAGCCGTTCACGAAGCGCTGGGCGCTCGGCACCGGCTTCGCGTGCGCCGGCCTGCTTCTCCTGCTGGGGGAGGAGGTGCGGGCCATGGGCCGGTCGCCCCTGGGCGCGCTGCTCATGGTCGGCGCGGCCGTCAGCTGGGCCCTGGGCACCGTGATGATGAAGCGCTGGCCCGTGAGCCTGCCCACCTCCTCCTTCACCGCCTGGCAGATGCTGGTCGCGGTCGTCCCCATCGCCGCCGCCGGCCTCCTCCACGAGCGCGGGACGCTCAATCCCTTCGCGCTCGCCTGGTGGCCGATGGTCGGCGTGCTCTACAACCTGGTGGTGGCCTTCCTGTTCTGCTACTGGGCCTGGACGAAGATCGCACGGGTGGCGCCCGTCGGCGTCTCCAGCCTGTCGGTCATGCTGATCCCGGTGGTGGGGGTCTTCAGCGGGATGCTCGTCCTGGGTGAGACGCCATCCTGGCAGGATTACGCGGCGCTCATCCTGGTGGTCGCCTCGCTGGCCACGGTGATGCTGCCGCCCAGGCCGAAGAACTCGCCGCCTTCGGCCGGCAGCACCGCCTGACCCTCCCGGAGGGCGGCGCGTGGGACCATTCCATCCGCGCCCGCCGATTCGACCCCTCGACCGTCCGAGTGTGGGAGGGAGACCCTGGTCCGCCTCAGAGGCAGGATGGCGGGTCGCTTCTGCCTCCACATCCGGCTCTTGGCCGGGGACAGCCAACTGACGCCGGGTCGCGGAGCGGATCCCTTCGGAGACGCGAGCCCTTCGCCCTCGCCAGGCGATAGAGCCCCAGCGTCTCGGGCTCATCCCCGTCTCTCCCGCGCTGGGGAGAGGGCATCGAGCATGGTGTCCCTCCCCCCCGGGACCCTCTGGGTGTGGGAGAGGGCACCCAGGGGGTACCCGGTGAGGGTCTGCCGGGCCATTCGTGAAGAGGTCGGGGGACTCTTCGCCGACAGGAAGACGCGGAGCCGCTCGATCTTCTCGCGGCGACGCTCGCGGCGGTCCACGCCGTACCCCAGCTCGAACGGCGCGATCGAGGAGACGGCAACGGATGCGCCTCCGGCCACGGTGCGCCGAACCCGGCCGCGGACTTGGGGGAGTCGGTTCTTGAGGGGCGCAATGGCCGCGTTGGCATCGAGGAGATCGGTCACTCGAAGAAGTCCCCGGCATCGGGCCTGGCCGGCTGACGGCGGCCCGCTTCCAGGCATGGCGCAATGGCGATCTCCAGGCGGCCGAGAGAGGCAGGCGCACCGCCTGGTCGCATCCGTGCACGAGGATCCGCGCGACCCCCTGGTATGTCATGGCGCCCCCACGGCTGGAATATCTATCGGGACGATGCCCCGGAAAGCTCACGGCGTCACGACCCGAATGCGTCAGCCTTGGCAAGGGAGGAGCCATGAGATGCGCGGTGTGGAGTGGTCGGCCCGAGGGTACCTTCTCATCTCCCCAGGCGTCGGCCGCATTGACTTCCCCGCCGCATCCTGATATGCAAGCGGCACGGTACGGATGCCGACCCGCCAAGGACCTCCCGGTTCCTCGGCAGGTGTGCGGTGGGTCGCGGGAAAGGAGATGCCCATGGAATTCGCGGGACAGACCGCCATCGTCACGGGGGCGGCCCGGGGCTTCGGCCGGGCCATCGCCCGCCGGCTGGCCCGGGGGGGCGCCCGGGTCATCGTGGCGGAGATCAACGTGGCGGGGGGCGAAGAGACGGCGGCCCTCATCAGGAAAGACGGCGGCGAGGCGCGGGCCGTGCCCACGGACGTGGCCTCGTGGAAGAGCGTCGAGAACATGGTCCGGACGGCCCTGGCCACCTTCGACAACCGCGTGGACGTCCTGGTCAATAACGCCGCCATCTGGACCCACGTGCCCACGGAAGAGCTCTCCGAGGAAGACTGGGACCGGATGGTGGACGTGAACATGAAGGGGGTCTTCCTCTGCTGCAAGGCCGTGATCCCCATCATGAAGCGGCAGCAGCGCGGCCACATCGTGAACATCGCCTCCATCGCCACCCGCACCGGCGGGACCTATGCCGGGATCCACTACGTCGCCTCCAAGGGTGGCGTCCTGGCCATGACGAAAAAGCTGGCCAAGGAATTGGGCCCCTACGGCATCGTGGTGAACGGGGTGAATCCCGGCCCCAGCCCGACGGAGATGATGGTGGGCTGGCCCCAGGAGATCCTGGACGGGATCATCAGGAACACCCCGCTCGGCCGCATGTGCCAGCCCGAGGACATCGCCGAGACCGTGGCCTTCCTGGCCTCGGATGCTGCCCGGTTCGTCCACGGGGAGACGGTGGAGGTCAACGGCGGCATCGTCTGCGACTAGGAAACTGCCGATGTAGCCGCAGATTGCGCAGATCTCATGGAGTTGACAGGTCGGATCCTTTTGAAACGGTCCGCGTAATCCGCGGGTCCCTTCCGCCTTTGTTCTGGAGGGGGAGCGAGAATGGGCTGGACGTTGATCCGGGGTGGGCATGTCTATGATCCGGAGGATCGGGGGATCGCCGATATCCTGGTCCTGGAGGATCGGATCGCGGCCGTGGGGGCCGGCCTCCCGCCGCCCACCGGGATCGGCGAGGGCGAGGTGTGGGATGCGGCCGGCCGGATCATCCTTCCCGGCCTGGTTGATGGCCACATCCACGTCATGGGGGCGAGCGGCTTGGGCGGCCCCGCGACGCGGACGACCGATCTGCAGATCGAGCGCATCACCACGGCGGGTGTGACCACGGTGGTCTCGCCGCTCGGAGCCGACAGCCTCAGCCGGACGATCCCGGCCCTGCTGGCCCGGGCCGCCGCCCTGGAGGCGGAAGGGATCACCGCCCTCTGCTACACCGGCGGCTGGAAGGCCCCTGCCCCCACGCTGACGGGCGACCCGCAGGCGGACGTGGCGTTCATTGACCGCATCGTGGGGATCAAGACCTCCATGGCGGAGGCGATGGCCCCCGCCCTTTCCCCGGACGACCTCTGCCGGCTGGCCCACGCGGCGTACACGGGGGGCCGCCTGGCGGGAAAGCGCGCCGTCCTGCACGCCCACATCGGCGATCGGGCGGAGGGGCTCCTCCCCCTCCAGGAGGCGCAGCGGCGAACCGGCATCCCTGCCGATCGCCTGGTGGCGACCCACGTGAACCGCCATCCTCACCTCTGGCGGCAGGCCCTGGAGTATGCGCGCGGCGGGGGGAGCATTGATCTGACCGCCATGCAGCGTCCCGAGACGGGACACCCCCAGGCCATCCCTCCTGCCCGGGCGATCGGCGAGGCCTTGGCCGCCGGCGTCCCCGCGGAGCGGATCACGTTGAGCAGCGACAGCGGCGCGGCCTATCCCCGTCGGGATGCGGGCGGCCAGTACATGGCCGGCCCCGAGTGCCTGCTCCGAACGATGAGCGAATTGGTCCGGGACGGCCTCACCTGGGGCCAGGCGGCCGCCTTCGCCGGACGCCACGTCGCGGAACTCCTGGGGCTTCGCCGCAAGGGTCGGATCGCGGAGGGCTGCGACGCGGACCTCACCCTGCTCGCGGGCGCCGGTGCCGTCGAGCGCGTCTACGCCCGCGGGCAGGTGGTGGTGGCAGCGGGGCGGCCCCTGGTGCGCGGGCCCTTCGACGGGCACCGCCCGGCGTGAGGGGGATGGGACACCGAGGAGCGTGGACATGGCGAGCTATCGCATCGCGGTCGTGCCGGGGGACGGGATCGGGCCCGAGGTGATGCGGGAGGCCCTGAAGGTCCTCCGCGCCATCGAGACGCACTTCCCGGGGCTCCGCTTCGACTGCCAGGAGTACCGGGCGGGCGCGCGCTGTTACCAGGAGACGGGCACGGATCTGCCCGCCGAGACGCTGCAGGCATGCCGGAGCGCGGACGCCATCCTGTTCGGCGCGACGGGCGATCCCAGCATCCGGTTCCCCGACGGGACGGAGATCGCCCCCCAGCTCACCCTGCGCTTCGTGCTGGACCTGTACGCCGGCATCCGCCCGATCAAGCGATACGCGGGCGTTCCGCCGACGCTCGCCGGGGACCCGGCCATTGACTACGTGATCCTGCGGGAGAACACCGAGGGACTCTACGTCTCGCGGGGGGCGGGGGTGAAGGTGGGCGGGCACGTGGCCGTGGACAACATGGTCATCACCCGCCCCGGGACCGAGCGGATCGTGCGCGCTGCCTTCCGGATGGCACAGAAGCGGCCGGGGGCGCCGGCGGACAAGGTGCGGCGCGTCACCTGCGTGGACAAGGCGAATGTCTTGAAGAGCATGGCCTTCTTCCGCCAGGTCTTCGACGACGTGGCGCGGGAGTTCCCCGGCGTCCAGACCGAGCACGCCTACGTGGATGCCATGACCATGTACATGGTGCGCCGGCCGCTCCATTACGACGTGGTCGTGGCCGAGAACATGTTCGGGGACATCATCTCGGACCTGGCAGCCGGCACGGTGGGGGGCCTCGGCATGGCCCCCTCCGCCGACGTGAGCCATACCCACGGCCTGTTCCAACCCTCCCACGGCACGGCGCCGGACATCGCGGGGAAGGGGATCGCCAACCCGGTCGCCCAGATCCTCTCGGCCAGGATGATGCTCGACTGGCTGGCAGAGCGGAAGCAGGATCCGCAGGCGGCCCAGGCGGCCCAGGCGATTGAGGCGGCAGTGGAGGCGACGCTCCGCGACCCCCGCTACCACACCGCGGACGTCGGCGGCCGCGCCGCCACGGCTGCGGTGGGCGACGCCGTCGCCTCCCGGATCGGGAAGGCGAAGACCTCTTAGTCTCTTAGCAGTCAGATCGTGCGCAAAACTGTCATGATTTCCCGATCACGCCACCGCAGGCTGGTTCAGCATAGGGATGATCACGAGTTCCCGGAGCTTGAGGGCTGCGGTGGCCACCGTGCGACCGAGCGTCGTGAGGTAGTACTTGTAGCGCTTGCCGAGCTTCTTGAGGAGCCCGTGCATCCGGAGGCGCTTGAGCAGGCGGGAGAGCTGGGGGCCGGAGCAGTTGGGCAGGTGGGTACGGAGCTGCCGGGCCTGGAAGCCGCTGATGGTGAACTCGCCGCGGAGGATCGTGCGGAAGAGGTCGAGATCGGGCCCGTGGAACAGGTTGAACCCGCGGTAGCTCCGCTCCCCCTCGCGCACCGGCGCGGCGATCTTCTCCACGGCCCGGAGGCCGGGCCGGGGGTCCTCGATGGCCGCGAGGAAGTCGAGGTACCGGTGAGTGGCGGCCCCCAGGAGGTCCCGGAGCACCGGCAGGCTGTAGATGGACTTCCGGACAGGGGCGAGCTTGAACTCCTTCGTGCCATCCCGGTGTTCCACCGCACGGTGGTGCTGGAAAAAGGTGACGTCGTTCGCGGTGCACTCAATGCGGGCGATCAGGCCGAACTTGTCATAGAGCTTGATGGCGGCCCACCGCATGTGGTGCTTGATCCGGGTCCCTTCGATCCGGGTCGAGAAGTCGTTGCCCACCTCGTCCTGGTAGGCCCGGGGGAGCTTGCGCCCCAGGAAGGTCGCCACGTGGGCGGGCTTCACGGCGTGGATGGCCGTGTGGGTGAGGGCGTCATACAGCGGCTGGAAGTCGGCCTGCCGGTGGAAGACCACATCCGTCGCGTACTCCACCTGCATGCAGCTCCAGTGGACCCCGGCCGGGAAGTGGCGGAGCACCGGACAATAGGTGGCCGCGAGCCGGTCGAGCTGGCGGTGGAGCCGGTGGGGCTCCCACGCATCGGCCAGCGCCTGGGCCCGTGCCCAGTCCGCGATCTCGAGGAAGGCGTTGTCGAGCAGGGTATAGGCGATCCCCCGCTTGGCCAGCGCCCGGGCGAGCACGTGATGCCCGTTGCAGTAGAACTGGAGGCGGAAGGGGGCCCAGGTGGGCACCCGGAGATAGCAGAGCCCCAGGGCGGGATCGACAAAGTAGAAGTAGTAATGGAGGCACTTCGCCTCGGTGGACTTGAGGACCGTCTTCCCGCTCCGCTTGTCGTGCCAGGGGCGGAACGAGGGGCACGGCTCCATCGCTGAGAAGATGTGCACCAAGCCGGGGTGGTCGCCCCGCTCGGCGAGGATCGCCTGAATCCGGTCCTCCTTCCGGAACGTCCTGCGGCGGATGAACTCGATCGTCAGGCCGTGGGTTCGGGCGAGTTGTTCTGCGTGGGCGCGGAGTTCGTCGCGGAATGGTTCGGCCCACCGGGGGTAATCGAAGAGGCGGACGTCCTGGGCGCCCAGGGTCCGCGCCATCGCCTTCGCATGGCAGAGGTCTGGCAGCGTCCCGGTGATCACCACCCGGTCGAAGCAGGAGAGGACCCCGCGAATCTTGTCGGCGTGTCGTTCAATGAAGGTGCTCATAATGCCGATCAGTCTAGCGCACTGCCTCGACACTTACCACGGATAGTTCGGGAACCCATCCCCTGTTTGGTTCCGGCTATGCCGGGTTAGGGGATAAATGATTGATTTCCTTGAGGTGTGTTCTGAATTCTTGACACCCATGCCAGACGGGCATGCCGTGAAGCCCTGTCCGCAGGCGGAGGATCTCCTGCGCCCGGTGCTCCGGGGTGGC
>JBBIQE010000071.1:0-17356 GCA_037442485.1 Methylomirabilis sp. (SeqCode) | reverse complement strand
GCCATCACCTGGCACACCCGCATCGCCGAGAGCTACCCGAACAACTACGCCCTGTCCGCCATCCTGGCCAAGGCCATGGCGCGAGGCTGGAACGTGCCGATCTCGAAGAGCTTACCCCTCTTGACCGTCGGCATGGCCTTGTCGCTCGTCCTCTGGAACACGCTCTCGCTCGCAGCCGGAAGGCCGGATTCCCTCAGCGCCTTCCTCCCCTGGCTTCTCACCGCCTTGCTTTGGACTTCGCTGGTCTGGGAGTGGTACTTTTCCCTGGTCCTGGCTGCCCCGGCCCTGATGCTCGCCTGCCGCGGCCGCCTGGCCGGAGATCCTGGGGGGCTCAGGCTGCCGCTGGGCGTGGCGGGCACCATGGTGTTCAGCAGCTTCCTCTTCACGCTCGGGGTGATCTTGCTCTACGGCCACGCCCACGGGCTCCGCCTCCGGGAAATCGAGAGACCTTCCGAGGGGGGCCGCCCTTGAGGCGAGGGCCTGGGGCTTGCGGCCTTCGCACCGGCAGACAGATCCCGGCCGTGGGCGGGCAGCCGATTCACCGGGCACGAAGCAGGCCTCCAGCCTATGGATCTCGCTGAAGTTTCTCGAACGATGCGGGCGCGACATCCCTGGGAGATCGCTCGGGCCGCCTGCATTCTCGACCTGATCCAAGGGATGGATTTCGAGCTGGTCGCGGATATCGGCGCGGGGGACCTGTATTTCGCCCAGGAGCTTCATCGGCGACATCCCGGGAGGCTGATCGCGGTGGATACGGGCTACGGGTACCCCACCGAGCGGGATGGGATTCTCCTCCTCAACAGCCTGTCCCAACTGGGCAACCAGAGCCTGGACATGGTCCTGCTGATGGATGTCCTCGAACATGTCCCGGACGATCGCCAATTGCTGGAGGAGGTACTGCGGAAGGTGAAACCCGGGGGCCATGTCCTGATCACGGTCCCCGCCTTCCCCTTCCTGTTCTGGGCGCACGATCGCGTCCGGGGGCATTTTCGACGCTACCGCCGCCGCCAGCTCCACGCGCTGCTCCGAGGCCTCCAGGCCGAGCGCATGCTGTCATTTTATTTCTTCGCGGCCCCCTTCCTGTTCTCGGCGCACGATCGCGTCCGGGGGCATTTTCGACGCTACCGCCGCCGCCAGCTCCACGCGCTGCTCCGAGGCCTCCAGGCCGAGCGCATGCTGTCATTTTATTTCTTCGCGGCCCCCTTCCTGGTAAGATGCCTTCAGCGTTTGCTCCCGAGGCTCGCGCGCCGCCGGCGAGCGCGGGGCATCGCCGCCTGGAGGTTGGGCGAGGACCATCTCATCACGCGAGGCCTGGTCGCCCTGCTCCGGGCCGATTTCAGCCTGGGCCGACGGCTGGCCGAGGTCGGAATTCCCTGGCCCGGACTTTCGATATGTCTGATCATCCGGAAGCGGTCTGCCTCGTAGTCCCATGCTATAACGAGGAGGCCCGGCTCGACCTGGGCAAGTTCCGGGCCGGTCCGGCCCGCTGCCGTTTTCTGTTCGTGAACGACGGCTCCAGCGACCGGACGGCCGAACTCATCCGCAAGGCTTTGGACGAGCGGACCTGCCTGCTGGATCTGCCGCGCAACGTCGGCAAGGCCGAGGCCGTGCGGGCGGGCATGCTCCACGCCCTGCGAACGCCACCCCTGAACGAGGCCGCCTGGATCGGCTACTGGGACGCCGACCTGGCGACGCCGTTGTCCGAGGTCGAGGGTTTCCTCCGGTTTTGCCGTTGCCTGGAGGAACCGGCCGACTCCATCTGGGGCAGCCGGGTGTACCGGCTGGGCAGCTCCATCCGGCGAAGCTACGTGCGTCACCTGGCGGGACGGCTGGTCGCCACGGCCGCGGGATTCCTGCTGGGATTGCCCAGCTACGATTCCCAGTGCGGGGCCAAACTGTTCCGGCGCGAGATTGTGGAGAGCGCATTTGCAGAACCGTTCGCTTCCCGGTGGCTCTTCGATATGGAGCTGCTGATGCGGCTCAAGAATCACCGGATCGTGGAGTACCCCCTGCGCGAGTGGGCCGACGTGCCCGGGCAGAGATCCAGGATCCTCGCCATGGCGGTGCGGGTGCTCCCCGACCTCATCCGGATCCGGATGACGTATGGCAGATTGCCATGAGGCTCCAGCCGTGATCCTCGCCGTGGACTGTCGGGAGTTCGAGCCCGGCCGGGTGACCGGTATCGGGCGATTCCTCCAGGGGCTCCTCAGGGAGATCGCGGACAGCCGGCCGCATCTGACCACGGTGGCCCTCGCGCCGCCGGAGGCGCCGGTGCCCGTATCCGCCCCGCATATCCAGGTCCGGCGGCTGCCCCGATGCCCCACGCTTTACTGGGACCAGGTCCTGCTGCCCCGCGCGCTTCGGCGGCTTCGCGCCACGGCGTTCTTCTCGCCCTACTACAAGGCGCCCCTTCGCGCGCCCTGCCCCGCGGTCGTCACCATCCACGACCTGATCCCGCTCCGCTTTCCCGCCTACACCCGCGGGCCCTGGCGCCTGTACGCCGCCGCCTTCCGCGCGTGGGCCCGCCTGCTGGCGGGCCGGGCCGCCGCAGTGATCACGGATTCGGATCACAGCAAGGGAGAATTGCTGGCGGAGCTTGGACTCGCCCCCGATCGCGTGCACGTCATCCCCATCGGTGTCGGCGAGGAGTTTCGGCCCGGCCTCCCACCCGAGGCCATAGCCTCCGCGACGGCGCGGTACGGGATCGACGGCCCCTACCTCCTGGCCGTGGGCAACTTCCTGCCCCACAAGAATCTCTTCCGGCTGGTCGAGGCCTACAGCGCCCTGCCGGAGACGCCACGCCGCCGCACCAGCCTGGTCCTGGCCGGAACGGCGGGCGGGCACGGCCCCGCGCGAGCGGTGGATCCCACGACCATCGCGAGACCGGGTGTCATCCTGCCGGGCTTCATCGCCCCGGAGGATCTGCCGCACCTGTACGCGGGCGCCATCGCCCTGGTGTGCCCCTCCCTGGCCGAAGGCTTCGGCCTGCCCGTCCTCGAGGCCATGGCCTGCGGCACCCCCGTCGTTTGCGCCCGCGCCGGGGCCCTGCCCGAGGTGGCGGGAGATGCCGCCCTGTACGTGGACCCCACGGATGTCCGGAGCATCGCCCGGGGGCTCGAAAAGGTCCTGGAGGACGAGAGCCTCCGGCGGGACCTCGCCGCTCGCGGGTTGAGGCGGGCATGGCTGTACGACACCCGCAAGACAACTGCTCGCCTTCTCGATCTGCTCGAGGACACCGGGCGGGGCCGGCCAGCAGCGTAGCCTCCTGTGTGGCCAGAAGCGCGAACGACCTTCCTTGCGCCAGCCGGTGAACTGCGCTAGCATGCTATTGCATGTTATCGCAAAAAGGAGCAGCCATGAGGACAACACGCACGGCGCCGCCAGATTGGCTGACCCCGGCGGAGGCTGCCCAGTACCTCCGCGTCGCCCATTCCACGATTTATCGTTGGGCGCAGCGAGGCCTGCTGACTCTATACCGGGTGGGGGAAGGGGCGACGCGGGTTAAGCGGTCCGAGGTCGCGACGCTGGCCCATCCCATTGGAGGGGCGGCGCCAGGACGCCCGAACCTGAGGAGACGCCGGGCGGCCGTGAGGCGACTGATGCGGGTTCGAACGAAGCTTTCCGGGAGGCGGATCGCCCTGAGCAATCGGGTGATCGAGGCGCGACGGGAGCTGGAGGACCATGCCTGACCTGGTCATCGACGCCAGCGTTGCGGTCAAGTGGGTGAACCCGGATGAGGCCGCGGCCGATAGGGCCGCGCGGATGTTAGCGGACTACCAGCGAGGCACCGTCTCCTTCCTGGCTCCATCCCTATGGGGGTACGAGGCGGCCAGCGGAGTCAACAAAGCAGTGGCGCGGGGAGACTTGGCCGAGGCGGAAGGTCGGGAGGTGGTCGAGGCGATCCTGTCGCTTGATGTAAGCCTGGAGCCGTTCCCCCCGCCCAACAGGGCTTATACCCTCGCGCGAAAGTACCGGCGCAGCGTGTATGACAGCCTGTATCTTGACCTCGCCGAGCGCCGTAGATGCGAGTTCTGGACCGGCGATCGGAAGCTGTACAGTGCCACCAGAGGTCGGCTGCCCTTTGTGCGCTGGATCGGAGATTACGGGAAATGACAAGCGCCGACGCTCTGCGGGCTGAGGGTGAGGTGGCCCGACAGCGGCCCCCGGCCCCTGGGCCGGTGCGGCGGCTCACGCAGAGACCTGCCCGCCAGCGGTCGGGCGGGCGCAGCGAGGCAGGGACGATGAAGGACCTCAATCAGGTTTTCGCGGCACCGAAAACCTGAGGACAAAACCGGATGTGCGGGATCGCGGGCTTCGTCGGGCCGGGTGATCGAACCCGGCTGGAGGCCATGGCAAACACCCTGGCCCACCGCGGGCCGGACGATCACGGGCTGTGGGTCGCCCCGGGTGTCGGCCTGGCCATGCGGCGCCTGGCGATCATTGACCTCGCCGGCGGCCGGCAGCCCATGGGGAACGAGGATGAAAGCCTGCGCCTGGTGTTCAACGGGGAAATCTACAACTTCCGCGAGCTCCGGTCGGACCTGCTCCAGCGGGGGCACCGCTTCCGGACGCAGAGCGACACGGAGGTTATCCTCCACCTGTACGAGGAGAGGGGGCCCGCCTGCGTGGAGCGGCTCCGGGGCATGTTCGCCTTGGCCCTCTGGGATGCCAGGCGGAAGCTCCTCTTCCTGGCCCGGGACCGGATGGGGAAGAAGCCCCTCTTCTACTGGCATCGGGACGGCCTGTTCCTCTTCGCCTCGGAGGTGAAGGCCCTGCTCTGCCACCCCGCGGTGTCTCGGGAACTCGACTGGGAGGCGTTCCATCACTATCTGGCCTTCGGCTATACGCCCGCCGACCGGTCCATCTTCGCCGGCATCGCCAAGCTGCCGCCCGCCCACACTGCGATCCTGCAGGAGGGCGTCCTCGCGCTCCGGCGGTACTGGGCACTCCCCCCGGCCGAGGCGGTCCCGCATCGCCCTCCCCCCGTGCCCGAGGTGACGGCCCGGGTGCGCCACCTCCTGCGGGAATCGGTGCGCCTCCGCCTGGAGAGCGACGTCCCCCTGGGCGTTTTCCTCAGCGGCGGCATCGACAGCAGCGCCGTCGTCGCCAGCCTGCGCGAAGTGACCGGCCAGCGCATCGCCACCTTCTCCATCGGCTTCGGTCCGGCGGTCGCCTCCTTCGACGAGCTGCCCTACGCCCGCCTGGTGGCCCAACGCTTCGAGACCGATCACCACGAGGAGATCCTGGAGCCCAAGCTGACCGATCTGCTGCCCGCGATCGTTCGCCACTTCGACGAACCCTTTGCCGATTCCTCGGCGATCCCCACCTTCGTGGTGGCCCAGGCCACGGCCCGCCATGTCAAGGTCGCGCTCTCGGGCATCGGGGGCGACGAGACCTTTGCGGGGTACCCCCGGTACCTGGGGGTCCGCCTGTCGGAGCGTTACGCCCTGCTCCCGCGCTGGCTCTGCGCGGTGCCCTCCGTTGTCGCATCCCTTCTTCTCCGCGACTCGGAGAGCAGCCGGAACTGGCCCGATTGGGCCCGGCGGTTCCTCAGCGGGGCGAGGCAGCCCCTGCCCGATCGCTACATCGGGTGGACGCGCTTTTTCAGCGAGGCGGACCTCGCGCGCGTGGCGACGCCCGCCCTGCGGCAAGCGTGGCGGGCCGATGCCGATGCCGCCCAGCGGGCGGCATTCGCCCGGCACGCCTACGGGGATCCGGTGGATGGCGCGTTCCGCATCGACCTCAGCACCTACCTGCCCGACGACCTCCTGGTGATGGCCGACCGGATGAGCATGGCCCATTCCCTGGAACTCCGGGCCCCGTTCTGCGATCACCGGATCGTCGAGGAGAGCCTCGCGATTCCGCCCCGGGTCAAGCTGCCCGGACTCCGGCTGAAGGGGCTGCTGAAGGCCGCCTTCGCCGACGTGCTCCCGCGGGAGGTGCTCTGGCACCGCAAGCAGGGCTTCATGATTCCGCTGGGCCGGTGGCTGCGCACCGATCTGCGCGACATGCTGGAGGACGTGCTGTCCCCGGATCGCGTTCGCCGCCGCGGCCTGTTCGTGCCCGAGGCCGTCGAGACCTTGAAACAGGAGCATCTGTCCGGGGTGCGATCCCACACTGATCGCCTCTGGACCCTCATGATGGCCGAACTGTGGATGGAGAGCTACCTGGACGCCGGTGCCATTGCGCTGGCGGCCGAGTCTGGATCGGGACCGCCCCTTCGGCTGACCCCGAGGGCGGAGCGCTCGCCCACCCGGGATGGGGCGGCCGCGGCAAGGGCGGGAAAGACGGCTGATCCGGGGCGGATCCTGATCCTCAGCGTGGCCGGCCTGGGGGACTTCGTGCTGGGGACGCCGGCCGTGCGGGCCATCCGAGAACGCTACCCCCAGGCGCGCATCTGGATGGTGACGATCCCGGAGGTGACGCCCCTGGCGGCGCGCTGCCCCTACGTGGATGAAGTCCGGAGCCTGGATCTGCGACACTCGCGCTCCGCCATCGCGTCGATGCTCGGGCGCAAGCAGCACGAGATCAGGCAACTGATCCGGGATCTGCGGGCGATGCGATTCGACCTCGCCGTCAACCTCTACCACGTGGGCACGCGGGCCGGCGGCCTGCGCATGGCGGCATTCCTCCGGGCCGTCGGGGCCGCCCGAAGCGTGGGCCGATCCAGCGGAGGCCGGGGTGTCGGCTTCGATTTGACCTCCGGGGCGGAAGGGCACGAGATAGACGCCCAGCTGGCGGTGGCGCGCCTTCTGGGCGCGGCCCCCACCCGCCACGATCCCGAACTGTGGGTCACGGCGGAGGATCGAGCCGCCTGCGCCGACCTGCTCGAGCGCCACGGGCTTCGCGGGACCGATCGCATCGCGTGCATCCACGCCGGCGCCGCCCAACCGGAAAAGCAGTGGCCCAGCGATCGCTTCGCCGCCGTCGGTCGGCGCCTGGCCGAGGCGGGGGCCCGGGTGGTGCTCCTCGGGGTCGCGGCCCAGCGCGACCTGTGCGCGACCATTGCCCGGGCGATTCCGGGAGCGATCTCTCTGGCTGGCGAGACCTCCCTCCCCCTGCTGGCCGCCCTCCTGCAGCGTGCCGCGCTCCTCGTCACGAATGACAGCGGCCCCATGCACATGGCCGCAGCCCTCGGCGTCCCCCTGGTGGTGGCGTTCGGACCCGCGAGTCCGGATCGCTTCGCCCCCCGTGGACCGGCAAGGCGAGTGGTCTTCACCGGGACCGGGCGATCTCCCGGGTCTCCCTGGTGGGAGGGCGTCCCAGCCACCGTCGTGGCCGAGGCCGCGGTTCGCCTCTTCGCCGAGGCCTCGGCCGGGCCGGGCGCCGCGGAGGGCCAGGCGTGATCCGCCTCCTCCACATCATCACCCGGCTGGACGTGGGGGGCTCCACGGAGAACACGGTCATCTGCGCGACCCGCATGCCCCGCCCGGAGTTCGCCTGCAGCCTGATCTCGGGCCGCACCACGGAGCCCCCTCCCGACCTCCCCGAGAGCCTGGCCCGCGCCGGGGTGCCCTGGATAGAGATCCGGCACCTCCGGCGGCCGGTGAACCCGATTGCCGACGGCCGGGCCCTCGGCCACCTCTACCGGGCGATCCGGCGGGCGCGGGCGGACATCGTCCACACCCACTCCTCCAAGGCGGGATTCCTGGGACGCCTGGCGGCGCGGATGGCCGGCGTCCGCCGCATCGTGCATACCCCGCACGGCCACATCTTCGAGGGCTACTTCTCCCCCCTCCGCACCCGTGCCTTCATCGTCCTGGAACGCGTGGCGGCCCGCTTCACGGATCGGATCATCACCCTCAGCGACGAGGAGGCACGAGACCACCTGCGGCACGGCATCGGCCGCCCCGAGCAGTTCGTGACTATCCCCAGCGGCGTGGATCTGGATGCCGTCACGGCCGCACGGCCGGCTCGGCTGGTCTCGGGGGGGCCGGTGATCGGTGCCGTGGCGCGTCTGGTCCCCATCAAGGGCCTCCAGCACCTGGTGGCTGCCGCCCCCGAGCTTTTCCGACGCGCCCCCGGAGCGCGCATCCTGCTGGTAGGAGACGGCGAGATGCGGCCGGCCCTGGAGGCGCAGGCCCGCGCCCTGGGCCTTTCCGACCGGATCGTGTTTGCGGGCTTCCGGGAGGATATCCCCTCGGTCATCGCCGCCATGGACGTTCTCGTGCTCCCCTCGCTCAACGAGGGCATGGGGCGCGTCCTGGTCATGGCCATGGCGCTGGGCAAGCCGATCGTCGCCACCCGGGTGGGCGGGGTCCCCGAACTGCTGGGAGACGGCGAGGCAGGCCTGCTGGTCCCGCCGGGTGATCCGGCGGCCCTGGCCGAGGCCGTGGGCACCCTGCTCCGCGATCCGACCCGGGCGCAAGCACTCGGGGAGGCGGGGCGCCGCCGCGTCCATCGCTACAGCGTCGAGACGATGCTGGACTCCCTGGCCAGGCTGTATCGCGAGGTCATCGAGCAGGAGGCCACAAAGTGAGGAATGCGGCATCAAAGCGCGCAGCCTCCGACGGCCGTTCATTCCGCAGTCCGCAATCCGCATTCCGCATTGCCCTGGTCCTGCTCTTGCCCCTCGCCCCGACACCCGGGGGGGCCGAGCCGCCCCGCCAGGTCCCGGCCGTCCTCCATGTCCACTCCACGTGGAGCAGCGGCGACCAGGACCTGGATGCGCTGATCGCGCGCGCGCGAGCGGTGGGCGTCGAGGCCATCTTCCTGACGGAGAATCACCTGCAGCGCTTCGAGTACGGCCTGCCGCCGCTCCGCAATCTCCTGCGGTACCGCGTGGAGTACCCGTCCCTGCTCAGCCGGGGGCCCGAGGCCTTCCTCCAGGCTGTTCGGGTCGCCAACCAGCGCCAGAGTGCGGTCCTCCTCGTCCCCGGCACGGAGGTCATCCCGTACTACTACTGGACCGGAAGCCTCCTGCGGGGGACGCTCACCATGCACGACGCGCAGAAGAACATCCTGGCCTTCGGCCTGTACCGCCCCGAGGACTACCGGGACCTTCCGGCCGCGGGCAATCCCGGGGCAGCCCGGTGGGGGGCGGGGAGCCTCGCGCTGCTCTCCCCCGTCCTTCTGGGCGTTCCCGGGGTGTGGCTCCTGCGGCTCCGGCGGCGGCGCATCGTCCGCCTGCAGCACTTCCGGGTGGCCGTGGAGCGCCGGTTCACCGGCTACGGGATAGCCTGCCTCGCCCTCGGCGCGCTGCTCTTGGCCAACAACTTTCCCTTCCGCCGGGCGCCCGTCTCCGCCTATGATCCGACGGGGGGGCTCCGCCCCCACCAGGCGGTCATCGATTTCGTGAACGCGCGGGGGGGAGTGGCGGCCTGGTCCCTGCCCGAGGCACGCGACTTCCAGGTGATGTCCGTGGCCGGGATCCGGGCCACGATCGCAACCGCGCCGTACCCGGAGGCCCTGGAAGAGACCGATGGCTTCACGGCCTTCGGCGGGATCTACGAGGACACCGCGGCCTTCACCCGGCCCGGCGAAGGCTGGGACCGCCTCCTCCTCGGCTACCTCGCCGGCCGGCGCCGCAGCCCCGCCTGGGCCCTGGGGGAGGCGGCCTATCATCGCGAGGGGCAGGCGGGCAAGCGCTTCGGCACCGTCCAGACCGTGTTTCTGGCCGACCGGAAGGAGCCTGCGGCCCTCCTGGCGGCGCTCCGCGCCGGGCGCTTCTACGCCCTGCAGCGGACGCCCGAGGCCGGCCTCCGCCTCGAGCAGTTCCAGGTCACCCTGCCCGGACAGGCCGCCGCCGGGGCGGGGGACCGGCTCCGGCTTCGCGCCGGGGATCGGCCCGAAGTGCAGGTCGCCATCCGCGCCTCGGGTGGAGGTGGGATACCGATCCAGGTGTCCCTGGTCCGCAGCGGCCGCGTGGTGCAGGCCCTGAAGGGCGAGACCCCCCTGGCCTTCCGCTGGAGCGATGCCCGCCTGCCCGCAGGGGCGGCCCTGTTCTACCGGCTGGAGGTGCGCGGGCCGGCCGGGCACCGGATCGTGAGCAATCCCATCTTCGTCCAGACGGGGCGGGAGGATCGCCCGTGAAGGTCGCCATCCACCAGCCGCAGTATCTGCCCTGGTTGGGGTACTTCGACAAGCTGGATTCGGCCGACGTCTTCATCGTCCTGGACACCGTGCAGTTCAAGAAGCACGAGTGGCAGAACCGCAACCGCATCCGGGTGAAGGACGGCTGGCAGTGGCTGACCGTCCCCATCATTGACCGCTTCCCGGAACGGATTGACTGCGTGCAGGTGAACGCTGCCACGGACTGGCAGCGCAAGCACTGCCAGGCCCTGCGTCTACACTACGGCCGTGCCCCCTTCTGGGAGCCCCTCGGCCCGGAGCTCGCCGCCCTCCTGGAGCGCCCCTGGTCCCGCCTCGCGGAACTGAACGTCGCCGTGACGGACCTGCTCTGCCGGCACCTCGGCATCCGCACCACCCGCGTCCTGGCCTCGAGCCTCTCGGCCCGGGAGGAACCGACCGACCGCCTGATTGACCTCTGCCGCGCCGTGGGGGGCACGCTGTACCTGGCCGGCCAGTCCGGCCCGGCCTATATGGATGTCGGCCGCTTCGCCGAGGCCGGGATCGCCGTGCAGATCCAGGCCTACGCGCACCCCGAGTACCCCCAGCGATATCGGCCTTTCGTTTCGCACCTGGCGGTGGTAGATTTGCTGTTCAATTGCGGGCCCGAGAGCCTCGCCATCCTGCGCTCGGGCCGGCGCTGGGAGACACGCCATCCATGAAGAGCCTGGGGCGCACGGCCGGGATCGACGACGCGGCGATCGTGGACCAGTTCCGGTGGTATGATCCGGAGCGCATCATTCTGTTCGGCTCCCACGCCCGAGCGGAACCGGCCGCCGACATTGACGTGGTGATCATCAAGGACACGACGGATCGCTTCCTCGACCGCCTCAAGCGAGTCTACGAGCGCTGGGGCCTTCCCGTGGCCGTGGACATCCTGGTGTACACACCGGCGGAATGGGATGAAATGATCCGGCAGGAGCGTGGACTCGCCCTGCGGGTGGCGCGGGAGGGGAGGGAGATCTATGCACGACCCCGCAGCTGAGGCGCGGCGCTGGTGGATCCAGGCGCTGGATGATCGGGCCTTCGTGCGCGACATGGTGAAGGAGGCCCGCTACTTCGACAAGGCCTGTTTCATCGCCCAGCAAGCGGCCGAGAAGGCCGTCACGGCTTGCCTATACGCTCTGGGCCGACGGGAGGTGATCGGTCACGCCGTTCTGGAGTTCACCCACGCCCTGGCCCGAGAGGAGGCCGTATTCGGGACGATCGGCCGCTGCGCCGCCCGGCTGGATCGGCACTATATTCCCACGCGATACCCCAACGGCCTGCCGGGAGGAACCCCGGCGGGAAGCTATACCGCCGAGGATGCTCGGTCCGCGCAGGAGGACATGGAGGCCATCTTTCGCATCGTCGAGCAATTCCTGCTAGCGCGGGGGGTCGAAGGCCCTCCCGCCAGCGATTCCTTTCGGTGAAAGGCGACACCCATGCGCATCCTGGCCATCGGGGCGCACCCCGACGACATCGAGTTCGGCTGCGGCGGGACCCTCATCAAGTATGCGCGGCAGGGACACGACGTGTTCCTGCTGGTCATGACCGACGGCAGCGGCGGCGGCGACGGCGCCCTCCGGCGGCAGGAGCAGGAGGGATCGGCCCGGATCCTCCGGGCCACCAAGCTGTTCTGGGGGGAGTACCCGGATACCGCCATCCCCCTGGACCGCCCTTTGATCCAGCGCGTCGAGAAAGTGATCCAGGAGCTGCAGCCGGACTTCACCTTCGTCCACTATCACGACGACACCCACCAGGACCACCGCCACCTGGCCACCTCCACCATCACCGCCTCCCGCTACGCGCGCAACGTCCTGTTCTACGAGGGGCCCACCACCCAGAACTTTTCCCCCAGCGTCTTCGTGGACGTGGACAGCGTCCTGGAGGAGAAGATCGCCGCCCTCCGGGCCCACGCCTCGCAGGTCGGCAAGACCAACATCGAGGGGCTCTCCATCGTGGACATCGCCCGCTCCTCCGCCCACTTCCGCGGCATCCAGGGGCGCGTCAGAAACGCCGAGGGCTTCGTCCCCCTCCGCCTCTTCATCAATATTAACCCGTGACTTCTGTCAAGTTGTCAACTCGTCAAGACGTCAAGTGGTCACGATTCCGTTGCGAGAATCTGGGGCAAATATAGGTAGGAGCTGCACGGGGGAACGTATGGTTGCCGGGTTGGAGGGGTTGCGAATTTTTCGACTCGCGGAAAGATTGGCGGATGAAATCTGAAAGGAAGTCATCACCTGGACGCCCTTTGCTCGTGACACAGCGGGAAGAGAGCTGGTCCGTTCTGCCGACGCGGTAAGCGCGAACATCGCCGAAGGCCACGGGCGATTTCATTACCGGGATGAGATCACCTTTGACTACTACGGGAGGGGTTCTCTCAAGGAAACTCGCTTCTGGCTACGAAAGGCCTTCTCGCGAAAGATCATTTCCGAAGACAAGTTCAAACGCCTCATCCGAATGGTCGATGAGTTGGAGCCACAACTGAACGCATACATCAATTCCCTGGAGACACAGGTGGCGGCTTCGCCCCGAAAGAAACGATAACACCCGGGCGGCCCTCACGAATGGACGAATCGACCGGCTGGCTAATCCACGGCCGTCGTGCCATGACAAATTGACTACTCGACCAATTGACTATTTCACCAAGATGGTTCCGCATTCGCGACCCTGGATCACCGCAGCCGACATCCGGGCGGTCGCCCGGGTCCTGCGAAGCGGGAGGCTGGCCCAAGGGCTCGAGGTCGCCCGCTTCGAGGCCGAGGTGGGCGGCCGGCTGGGGCTGCCGCCCGGGGTGGCGGTCAGTTCCGGAACGGCGGCCCTGCACCTGGCCCTCGTGGGCCTGGGGGTCGGCCCGGGCGATGAGGTCATCCTGCCCAGCTACGTCTGCGTGGCCCCCCTGCACGCGGTGGAGTACGTCGGGGCCGTCCCCCGCCTGGCGGATGTGGACCCGGCCACGTACAACCTCGATCCCGCGGACGTGCGGCGGCGCCTCACTCGCCGGACCCGGGCCATCATCGTCCCGCATCAGTTCGGCCTCCCCGCCGAGCTAGAGGGCCTCCTGGGCCTGGGCGTCCCCGTGATCGAGGACTGCGCGCAGGCCGTCGGCGCCCGCTACCGGGATCGGCCCGTGGGCACCCTGGGAGCGGTGAGCATCCTGTCCTTCTATGCCACCAAGCTCCTGACCACGGGCGAGGGGGGGATGCTCCTCAGCCGGGATCGCCGCCTCCTCGACCGCGTGCGCGACCGGCGGGACTACGACGAGCGCCCCCGGCACGCGGTGCGCTACAACTACAAGCTCACCGATTTCCAGGCCGCCCTGGGGCGGAGCCAGTGGCGGCGGCTGCCCGCCATGCTGGCACGGCGCGCGGCCATCGCCGGCCGGTACCGCCGCGCCTGGGCCGATCTGCCCATCACCCTTCCCGCCCCCGCCAAAGGATCCAGCCACGCCTACCACCGCTTCGTCATCGGCGTGCCCACCGGCGCCGCCCGGCTGGCCAGCCGCCTGGCCGGACTGCGCGTGACCGCGCGGCCGCCCGTGTATCGCCCCATCCACCTGACGCTCGGCCTGGAGGGCTTTCCGGGGGCGACCCAGGCCTACCGGCATGCCCTGTCCGTGCCCCTCTATCCCGCGCTCACCTCCCGCGAGGAGGGCACCGTCATCCGCGCCCTCCGACAGGTCCTCCGATGACCGACGCCACGCATCAGAAGGCCCCGTTCCTCGCCGCCCTCTCCGATCAGGGCGACATCGGCCGGTGCCCGTGGTGGATCAGCCTCCTGGTCCTGGGCTTGGCCGGCACGCTGTTGCTGCCCCCCATCCGGGCGACCTGGCACAACGTCTACGGGGCACGCTGGGCCTACCTCCTGGTTGTCTCGGGCCTCATCGCCTTCGGCCTGACCCCCCTCCTCATCCGCCTGGCGGGCTTCCTGGAAGTCCTCGATTTCCCCGCGACGCACAAGGCCCACGCCGAGCCCACCCCCCTCCTGGGCGGCGTGGCCATCTTCACGGCCGTGGGGGTGTCCATCCTGGCCAACTCCATCATGGATTACCAGGTGGTCGCCATCATGGCCGGCGGGAGCCTGCTCGTCGTGGTCGGGATCCTGGACGATGCGCGGGGCCTCCCCGCCGGCCTGAGGCTGCTGGCCCAGCTTGTCGCCGTGGCCGTCGTCATGGCATCCGGCGTGACCCTGACCCTGTTGCCGTCCTCGCTTCCGGGCGGCGTGGCCAACGCGGCCCTGACGCTCCTCTGGCTGCTGGGGATCACCAACGCCATGAATTTCTTCGATGGCATGGACGGCCTGGCCACCGGGCTCAGCATCATCACGGCGGGATTCCTGGGCCTCTTCGCGGCCCTGACCTTCCAGCCGTTCCTGGGATGGCTGGCCGCCGCCGTGATGGGCGGGTGCCTCGGCTTTCTGCCCTTCAACCTGCGCCCGAGGCGGCCCGCCGCCATCTTCCTGGGGGACGCGGGCAGCACATTCCTGGGTTTTGTTCTGGCCGCCCTGGCGATCAAGGGAGAGTGGGCCGAGAACAGCGTCATTGACCTCGCCGCGCCGGTGCTCATCTTCTGGATCTTCATCTTTGACATGACCCACATCACGGTGAGCAGGATCGTGACGGGCAAGGTGCGCTCCTTCCGCGAGTGGATCAGCTACGTGGGCAGGGATCACCTGCACCACCGCCTGGAGGCCCTCTTGGGCAGCCGGCGAAAGGCGGTGTTCCTGATCTTCTTCCTGTCCGGCTCCATGGGGCTGGGGGCCATGGCCCTGCGCAACGCCCGGACCCTGGAGGCGGTGCTGTTGATCCTGCAGGCCGCCATCATCGTGGGGATCGTTTCCATCCTGGAGTGGGCCGGCAGAAACGGGTAGGCGGACGACGCTCTGGGGATGGGTCCACTGGGCAATCCGGCGCGGGACCTGCGAGCCGGCCCGTTTCACTCGTTGAGGAATTGACGCTTGGACGGCTCGGGGAAGTGATCAGCTCCCGGGAAGATCGGGGCAGGCCTCGCGATACGCCTCCACGAGGGTCTGCACCCAGGCCGCGGCGTCGCGGAAGGCCCGGTCCTTCACGGCGGCAATCGCCTCGCGCCAGTCCTGCTCTCCCTGCAGATACTCCTGGATGTCCTCCTGACGTCCCGCCAGATACCTCTCCAGTTCGTCCCAGCGCGTCCGGATCTCCTCCCGCTTGGCGATGTAAGCCGTGCGGTACTCCTCGAACATCCGCCGGAGGAGGGCCTGCCCCTGGGCAGGATCGGGCGCGCGCAGCCGCCGCCACAGGGAGAGGAAGATCGGCTCCACGAAGCCGAAGCGGAACCCCCCGATGTCGTGAAACAGCTCGTAGTTGTGGATGGAGACCACCTCGCCGGCCTTCGTCAGGATGTGATGGGGATCGCGCAGGATCGTCCCCAGCACATCCCCCAGCGCATCGTGGCGCGCCACGCCGCGGATCGCCAGCGGCCAGACCCGGGCCATCTCCTGGCGGGGCAGCTCTTCGGCGTCCAGACGCAGCCCGTGCAGCGGAACCTCCAGCAGCACCCGCCCGCCCTGGGGAAGCCGGTGGATGTACGTCGTGGCCGTGCGCAGGAGGAAGAGCCGGGCGGCGCCGGCGTACAGGGCCTCCGCCGCGGGGGCGAAGTGCGAGACCTCGAACTGGCAGGTGCGGCCCTCCTGGGTGCGCACGGTGACGGCCGCCTCGGCGTGAATCTTGGAGAGCGCCACGAGGTCCACGGTTTCAAAGGCGTGCGTCGAGAGGCCCGCGGCATCCAGGAGCGCCAGGATCGGCCCCCGGAGGCCGTTCGCCTCGATCTTGAGGGCGAAGAGCCGCGCGCGGACCGGGGCCGGCAGGCCGTTGAACGCCTCCAGCGCCCACTTGAAGTGGAAGTCCGCGGGCTCGAGGGGGCGGATGCGGGTATTCCCCGGATCCAGCAGGCGGTCAATGGCCCCCTCCCACTGGCTGGTCCACACCTCCTCGATGAAGCGGGAAGGATGCGGCACGCCGAGGGCCTGGAGGACCGCCTCGCGTCGCTCGCGGGTCCGGCCCTCCCTGGGCAGCGACAGGTACGCCTGGATCTGTTCGCGCAGCCTCTGCACGGCAGTCTCCTCGGGCGCGGCGGACTTCGACGCTCCCGTTAGGGCGGGCCCTCGGGCGCGTCGGCACACAGGAAAAGATGTACGCCGTTGGTCCGCGCGGAGTCGAGCCGGGCCAGGGGCGTGGCCGCACCGCCCGGATGGACCTCGATCCGGACGTCGCTCGCCTCGAGATGCCGGAGGGCGGCCTCCAGGTCCTTCACCCCGAGGCACAGCCCGA
This sequence comes from Methylomirabilis sp. (SeqCode), assembly GCA_037442485.1. Lineage (GTDB taxonomy): Bacteria > Methylomirabilota > Methylomirabilia > Methylomirabilales > 2-02-FULL-66-22 > 2-02-FULL-66-22. Next base: position 999 of record JBBIQE010000071.1, on the reverse strand, counting down.
ACAGGCCCTCCCCCCGCTCCGCCAGAAAGCACCCGACCGGGGAGGCCCGGTCCGCAGGACCGAGCAGGGTGAGGCGGCTGGTCCCGATCGAGACCACGACCTGCCTCGCCCCGAACTGCGGCGAGTCCTCGACGGCGCCCGCGAGGCCCCGGAAGTTCCGGGCGAAGGTGGCCGCCGCGGCCTCCAGGTCGCCGACCACGGCGTACACGGTCGCGATGCCTGCGATGCGGATGCCCGCCTCCGAGGTCGCGGAAGGGGTCGAGGGTCCGTGGGGCTGGGCGAACTCGACCAGGACGCCGTGGCTCGCCCTGGGGTGCAGGAAGGCGATCCTTCCGGCGAGACCGGGACGCGGCGTCTGGTCAATCAGCGGCCGGCCGGCGGCCCGGGCCTGGGCCAGGGCGGCGGAGACATCCGGGGTCTCGACGCAGATGTGGTGCAGGCCCTCCCCCCGCCGCGCGAGGAAGCGGGCCACGCCCCCCGCGGGGTCGGTCGGCTGGAGCAGCTCGACCTCGCCCTCTCGCATCGGGAGAAGCACCGCCTGCACGCCCTGGTCGGCGAGCGCGGCCTGCGCGCCTACGGGAAGGCCCAGCACATCCCGGTAAAGCGGCAGCGCCTGCTCCAGGCTGCGCACGACGATGGCAACATGGTGGATGCGCGTGAACACGGATGCATCCTGCCCGCTTGCCGGCGATCCCGCGCCGCCCCCCTGATCCAGCCTGTGCAAACCCTAGCAGGAGGGGCTGTCCCCTGTCAATGCGACAGGACGAGCCCCGCGCGGCGATTCGCGGGGCGTCGGCGCGCGCTTGCGGAGGAGGAGGGCCTTGCGGTATAGAAGAGACCACTGGGCGGACGAGCGCGGGGCAGCCGTGGAGGGGACATGAGCGGTCGAAGGAAGGTGTGCGTGCGGGTGCCGGCATCCACGGCCAATCTCGGCCCGGGCTTCGATGCCCTGGGGATGGCCCTCGGGCTGTACAACGAGATCGAGGTGGAGCTGACGGG
>JBBIQE010000070.1:0-17892 GCA_037442485.1 Methylomirabilis sp. (SeqCode) | reverse complement strand
ACCAAATCCCCCCAACCCCCCTTTATCACAGGAGGGCCAGGGGGGATTTCGAACGTGCGGGCGCTTCGGCCGTCCCGAGTAGGATTCTTTCACAAAACTCTTACCCCATGCCGGAGGCTCACTGCCAATCCGCTCCGCGTCCTCCCCCGGAGGCTGCCGGGGGAGAATATCGGGGAATCAAGCAGTATGTCCCTCTGCCTTTGGGAGAGCGGGCGGCCGAGGGGTTAGAGCCCGATGCGCCGGGCGTACACGGGGTCCACCCTCACCGACTCCACCGGGTTGCGCAGGACGCCGATGCCCTCGATTTCGGATTCGATCAAGTCGCCTGGGTGGATGGGGCCCGCCATGGGGCTGGCGGTGGTGACGAGGTCGCCCGGCTCGAGCGTCCAGAAGGTGGACACGAAGGCCAGGATGTCCTCGAAGCGGAAGATCATGTTCGAGGTGTTGGACTCGGCCTCGACCGTGCCGTTGCGCCGCCGCAGGATCCGGAGGTTGTACAGGTCCTTCGGCATCTCGTCGGCCGTCACGATCCAGGGCCCCATGGGGCCATAGGTGTCCATGGACTTGCCCCAGGGCTGAAACTCCCGGCTCTTCGCCTCCAAACTCCGGCCCGTGATGTCGTTGAAGATGGTATAGCCGAAGATCACCTCCGCCGCCCGCTCCTTGGGCAGCCCCTTGCAGCGCCGGCCGATCACGCAGGAGAACTCGTACTCGTGATAGACCTCGCCGTAGCCCTCGGGGATCCGCACCGGGTCCCCGGGCCCCACCACGCACGAGGGGGCCTTGAGGAAGATCAGGGGCACCGGGGACTTCGGCAGGCCGATCACCTGCCGGTAGTCCTCGTAGTTGGTCCCGGTGCAGACGATCTTTCCCGGCCGGGGGACCGGCGCCCGCAGGCGCACCCGCGCCAGCGGGAAGACGGCGCCCGCGACGTCCCACCCCTGCGCCTGGGTGAAACGCATCCCCTCCCGGGCCGCGGCCATGGCGTCGGCGCCCGCACGGATGAAGGCCAGCATGTCGGCCGGCAGGATCCGGTCGGCCCTCCCGGCCGCATCCGCCTCGCCCGCCGCGTGGAGCCACGCCGCATAGGCCGCGTTGAGGTCCACCACGTGTCCGTCCGCCACGGCGCCGACCCGCTCGCGGCCCGCCACGGAAAAGGTCACGAGCTTCATCTGTGCTCCTCTGTCAACTCGTCAAGTCGTCAAACAGTCAATTTGTCCATTGGCGCAAGGCCATCTGGCGGATCCTCGCGAATTGACCATTTGACTACTCGACGACTCGACTACCCGAGGCCGCGGCCGCCGTCGCCAGGGCCGCCTCCTGCTGCAGCACCCGTCGCTGGCGCCGGATGGCCACGATGGTCGTGAAGGCCGCCAGCACCAGGATCGTCAGGGCGATCGGCCGGGTCACGAAGATCAGCGGGTCGCCCCGCGACATGGCCATGGAGCGCCGGAAGTTGGACTCCATCATGGCGCCCAGGATCTGCGCCAGGACCATCGGCGAGACCGGATACCCGTAGCGCATCATCAGGTAGCCGAGAAAACCGAAGACGACGGCCGTCGCCAGGTCGAACAGGGTGTTGTCAATGGCGTAGGAGCCGACCATGCAGAAGATGAAGATCAGCGGGATCAGGTACCGCCGGTTGATGTTGATCACCCGGGCGAAGAAGCGGGCGAAGGTGAGGCCCAGAATGACGAACACGATGTTGGCGGTGATCATCCCCGCGAAGATCTCGTGCACCAGGTCGGGATGATCCCGGAACAGGAGCGGTCCTGGCTGGAGGTTGTGGATCGTGAGCGCCCCCATGAGCACGGCCGTGGCGGCATCGCCCGGCAGCCCCAACGTCAGCATGGGCAGAAGGTCCCCGCCGGTGCTGGCGTTCTCGGCGCACTGGGGCGCCGCCACCCCCTCCAGGATGCCGGTGCCGAACTTCTCGGGGTGCTTGGAGGTCCGCTTCGCCTCCGCGTAGCTCACGAAGCAGGAGGTCTCGGCCCCGATGGCCGGGGTGATCCCCACGATGAGCCCGATCATGCAGGAGCGGACGATGGTCACCGCGCATTCCCTCAGCTCGCGGAGCTTGGGCAGGATGTCTTTCAGGACGGCGTCCACCTTCGGGGCGGTGAGGACCACCTCGACCTGGCGGAATCCCTCGGAGAGGGCGAAGAGCCCGATCAGCATCGGCACGAAGGCGAAGCCGCCCGTCATCTCGGGAAAGCCGAAGGTGAAGCGCGGGAACCCCCCCATCGGGTCCAGGCCGATCATGGCGATGAGCAGGCCCAGCGCGCCGGAGATGAATCCCTTCAGGGGGGATTTGCCGGCCAGCGTCACCGTGACCGAGAGGCCGAAGACGGCCAGGGCGAAATACTCCGGCGCGCTGAAGCGCAGGGCGAAGTTGGCGAGGATCGGCGCGAAGAAGGTCAGGCACAGCGCCGTGAAAGTCCCCCCGATCCCCGAGGCCACCGTGGCCATGCCGATGGCTTTGCCCGCCAGGCCCTTCTGGGCCATGGGATATCCGTCGAAGGTGGTCGCCGCGGCCGCCGGCGTTCCGGGGGTCTTGATCAGGATGGAGGCGATGCCCCCACCGTAGATCGCCCCCGTGTAGATCCCCAGCAGCATCACGATGCCCGTGATGGGATTCATGCCGAAGGTGAACGGAACCAGGAGGGCGATCCCCATCGTCGCGGTCAGCCCCGGGATGGCCCCGACGATGATCCCGAAGAACGACCCCAGGACCAGGGCCACGATGTTGTAGCCCGTGAGGACCGTGGCGAATCCCCGGCGCAACAGCTCGAGGCTGACCATCCCCGGGCCTCCCGCGGGTTCCGCTACCAGAGCCAGCCCCGCGGCAGCGGGACGTGCAGGGTGGTGTCGAAGATGGCGTAGACCGCGATCGGGACGACGACCGCGAATACGGCCAGGCGGACCCAGCGCCGCTCCCCCAGCACCAGACCGAAGAGGAGCAGAAAAAGAAATGTCGTGACGATGAAGCCGATCCGCTCCACGGCGAACACGTAGGCAAAGGTGAGGATGGCGACGCCGGACACCCGCCGGAGGTCGGCCCCCTGCAGCCGCTTCTCCAGCGGGAGGGCCCGGCCCGTCACGGCCCGGTAGAGGAGCATCCCGGCCGCCGCCAGCAGGCAGACCGCGACCCCTCGGGGAATCAGGAGGGGGTTGCCGAGCAGGGCCGGGATGGGCCACCGGCTCGATTCATAGAAGACGTAGAGGCAGATCGGGACGAGGAGGAGGGCGGCCAGGATGTCCGCCTTCTTCATGCTGGGCGTGGCCATGGGCTCTCCCCGAGGCCGGAGGGTCTCCGGGCCCGGGAGGGAGGGTTTCCGCCCGCCCCCTCGGGCCCCGAGAGGTGCGACGGCCTACTTCTTCTTCAGCCCCACCGAGTCCAGGACGGGATCCAGCGACTTCTCCATCCCGGCCAGGAATTCCTCGAACTTGTCATGCTCCATGTACGCGCGCGGCAGGGCCAGGTCGTCCATCAGCCTGATGTACTCCGGATCCTCTGCGGCCTTGCGGAACCCGTCCCGCAGCACCTTCAAAATCTCGGGGGGCGTCCCCTTGGCCACGCCGAGGCCGCGCCAGTCGAAGATCGGGTTCTCGATGGGGTACCCGGCCTCGGTGAAGGTGGGCACGTCGGGGAAGGCCGGGTGGCGGGTCGGGCTGTTGGCGCCCAGGATGCGCACCTGCTTCGTCTTGTAGAACTGGAGGACCTCGTCCATCCCGGTCGCCGCCACGCTGATGTGGCCCCCCACCAGCGCGGTGCGCGTGGGCGCCGCGCCGTCAAAGGGGACATAGGTGAATTTCACGTTGTACTTCTGGGAAAGCGAGGCGGCCGCCAGGTGCCAGGCCTGCCCCGGACCGGCGTGGCCCAACGTCACCACGCCCGGGTTGGCCTTGGCGTACTCCATGAGGTCCTTCAGCGTCTTGAACTGCGAATCGGCCTTCACCGAAAGGCCGGCCGGGCTCCGGTTCAGGAGCGCGATCAGGTCGAAGTCCCGGTAGGACAGCTCCGACAGCCCCATGAGCCGATAGGCGCTCAGGTGGAAGGTGATGACCCCGACCGTGTACCCGTCCGGCCGCGAGGTGGCCACCGAGTTCATGCCGACCACCCCGGTGCCGCCCACGCGGTTCACCACGTTCATGTTGACCCCGAAGTACTTCTTGGCATTCTTGGCCAGGGTGCGGGCGAGGGTATCCGTGCCGCCGCCCGCGGCCCACGGCACCACCAGGGTGATGTCCCGCTCGGGAAAGGCCGCCGGCGCCGGGGACGGCAGCGCCAGGGCCAGGGCGAGGACGCCCGCCAGGGGAAGACCGAATCTCCGCAACATGGCAGCCTCCTTTCGGCGCGCCCGTGAAACCGGCGCGCCCCATGAACCCACCGCCCCGACCATCCGGGGCAGCTCCCACCCCCTGTTTATCACAGCCCGCCACCATCCCGCAAATCCGGCGGGAGGCATGCGGGTCTGCTCGGCAAGGGGAGGTGCGGCGAACCCATGCGGCCACCTTTGTGCGAATACCGGGAGGCCGGGGCCCTGTCAATCCCCCGCCTGCCGTTGTGACCTTCCTTGAACAAAAGGGGCCTTCCGGGGACCTGGAGCCCTGCGCTCCCCGCCATTCCTGTCGTGACTGTCGGAGGATCACGCCCTCCGGACGGCCCGCAGCCTTTGCAGCCGCAGGGCAGCCGCCCGGAGCGTCTCGTCCTTCTTGGCGAAGCAGAAGCGGGCCAGGAGGGGGGCGCGGGAGGGATCGGCATAAAAGGCAGAGGGGGGAATGGCCGCCACGCCGATCTCGGTGGTGAGGTATCGGCAGAAGCTGACGTCATCCGGGAACCCCATCCCCGCGAGGTCCGCCAAAAGGAAGTAGGCCCCCTGAACGGGCAGGGTCGGAAGCCCGGCCGACGCCAGGGCCCCGGCCAGTAGGTCGCGACGGGCCGTGTATTCCCGGCGAAGCCGCTCGTAGTATCCGGTCCGCGCGGCCGTCCCCAGCGCCGACGCCATGGCCTCCTGGAACGGGGTCGAGGTGGAGAAGGTGACGAACTGATGGGTCGCCCGGACCGCCCGGGTGAGGTCGGGCGGCCCCACGGCATAGCCCACCTTCCAGCCGGTCATGCTGAACGTCTTGCCGGTGCTGTTGACCGTGAGCGTCCGCTCCCACATCCCGGGCAGGGTGGCCATGGGGACGTGCTCCACCCCGTTGAACCGGATCTGCTCGTACACCTCGTCCGTGAGGACGAGGACGTCGTGCCGCTGGCAAAGCGCCGCGACGAAGCCGAGCTCCTCCCGGCTGAACATCTTGCCGGTGGGATTGTGGGGCGTGTTGATCAGGATCAGCCGGGTTCGGGGCGTGAACAGATCGGCCAGGGCCTGCCGATCGAAGTGCCAGTCCGGCGGTTGCAGAGTGACCAGGCGCGGGATCCCCCCCGCCATGAGAACGTCCGGGAGGTAGCTGTCGTAAAAGGGCTCGAACAGGATCACCTCGTCGCCGGGGTTCACCAGGCCCAGCATGGCGTCCAGGATCAGCTCGGTGGCGCCGCTGCCGACGCTCACCTCGGTCTCCGGATCCACGGCCCGTCCGTAGGCGCGCTGCCAGGTCTCGGCGATGGCGCACCGCAACCGCAGGGTGCCGTGGCTCACCGCGTACTGGTTCTGGTCGGCGCGGATGGCCCGGATGGCCGCCTCCTTGACAAAGTCCGGCCCTGGGAAATCCGGGAAGCCCTGCCCCAGGTTGACGGCCTCATACTCCACCGCCAGCCGGCTCATCTCCGTGAACACCGACGTCCCGAACCCCGCCACGCGCTTGGCCAGATGATCAGCCATATCCCCAGGCCCGGATTTACACGGCGCCCGCCCGAATCCTCAAGGCTATGGCGCCGAGACAAATGGCGCGCCCTGACAATTGCGTCGCCGGCCCTCGACTCCCCACGAAAGGTATGGGCGCACCAAATTCTTCCTATCCCGGACGGAGGCCGGGGCGTTCTTGGCAGCCTCGCCAATTATTTCCAGACAGGCCACACGGCGTACGCAGTCTTATGATCTGCCGAAAATCCCCGCCCCCGAGCCGTGTATCGGCTGTGCAGTGCATCCTTGGTGCGCCCGAATCCCCTGGCGGATTTCATCGAGAGTTCTCGTGATTCTGCCTCCCTACCGGATCAGTGCCTCGATCACCCCACGGCAAGAACGGATCGCTCCGACCCGAGCGCGAATCCTCGACCGCCAAGGCGACCGCACCTTGACCGTCAAACAGCCGAGGCAAGCGGTCATCGCCATTTACCACATGGCGACCGACGAGTCAAACGGTCGTTGAGGGGTCGGCTCCCTGCGGTTCAGACCGTCGCGGAGCCCAGAGTGCCCCGTGCCCCTGAGCGTGGTGAGCAAGCCGGGACCACCATGCCGACGGGCGCACGGAGTGCTGGATGCTCCCGGATACCCAGCCGCTCGGGGCGCCCAATGGGCCCATGCCGATGGCTGCCATCGCCAGCTCCCCTACCTCCAACCTGTCTCCCAGCCACGATTTCGCCGCGCCACTGTCTGAATTGCCCCGCAGCTCCCTGATGACTTGACAGGGCGGCGTCTTTGCCCTTGAATGGGAGGGCTCGCCCGTCCGCCTCCGCCGAAGCCCCGGCCGCGGGCTGGCGTGGTCCGGAGGATCCGGTGCCCGCAACCAGCAGAGACCTGACGCAGGCCCTGTACGTGGCGGCGGTGGCCCTGGGCCGGACCCGGGACGCCGAGGAGGTCGTGCGTGTGGCCGTGGCGGAGACCCAGCGCGCCAGCGGAGTCGAGGCGGTCTCCCTGTACCTTCTGGATGCCAAGCGGAACACGCTCATTCTCCGGGAGCACGCCGGAACGACCCAGGCCTTTCGCGAACAGATGGTGACCCTGCCCCTGTCCGAGGCCCGAATCGCCGCCTCCGCCATCCGGGATCGCCAGGTGGCTACCTGCGACGTAGACCGGCATCCCACACCCTTCCTCCGGGATCTCTATCGGGATCAGGGGTTCCTCCACCTGACAGTCGTCCCCGTGGCCGGTCGCGACGAAATCCTGGGCGTCCTCCAACTGGCGAGCCGGCACGAGCCCCCCCTGACCGTCGAAGAGACCGCCCTGGTCCAGGCCGTCGGCGGGCTGGTGGGGGTGGCTCTGGAGAATGCCGCCCTGCGCGAGCGGATGACCGCCCAGCAGGATCGCCTGCGCGCCCTGGCCAGCGGGATCCTCCACGCCCGCGAGGAGGAGGCCCGCCGGATCGCCCACGAGCTGCACGACGAGGCCGGGCAGCTCCTGGCCTCGGTCCATATCGCCCTGGACAATCTGGCCCAGCAGGTTCCCGGTCAGGCCAGCACCGTTCGGGACCTCCATGGGCTTCTGGACCGGGTAGAGGGCCAGCTCCGGCGCCTCTCCCGCGAGCTGCGGCCGACCATCCTGGACGACCTGGGTCTCGCCCCGGCCCTGGAATGGCTGGCCCAGGGTGTGGCGCAGCGGACCGGCCTCACCGTCACCGTGGAGGCTCCCATAGATCGCATGCCTCCCCCCGTGGAGACCGCCCTCTACCGGGTCATCCAGGAGGCGCTCACCAACGCCACCCGGCACGCGCGCGCGGCGAAGATCGAGGTCAAGGTGTGGGAGGAGGACTCGACCATCCATGCCACCGTGCGCGACGACGGGGAGGGATTCGACGTGGAGGCCGCCCTGGCCCGCCGGGGCGAGCGAGGGCTCGGCCTGATCGGGATGCGAGAGCGGGTGGAGGCCCTGGGAGGTCAATTCGTGATCGGATCGACGCCGGGCAAAGGGACGGAGGTCTCCATCCGCATCCCGGTGGGGGGCGGCCGATGATTCGGGTCCTGCTGGCCGACGATCACGCCATCGTCCGCGAGGGCCTGCGGGCCTTGCTCGAACGCGAGCCCGACATCCAGGTCGTGGCCGAGGCCGGGGACGGCCGCGAGGCCCTGCGCCTCGCCCAGGAGACCCGGCCCGACGTGGTGGCCCTGGATCTCAGCATGCCCCTCTTGAACGGCCTGGAGGCGGCCAGGCAGATGGCGCAGTGGGAGCGGGGGCCGCGATCCATCCTGCTCACCATGCACGCCGAAGACCGCTACGTCCTGGAGGCCTTGCGGGCGGGCGTCCGGGGCTATGTCCTGAAGAAGCAGGCGGCGGCGGACCTGGTCCGCGCCATCCGCGAGGTGGCCGGTGGCAGCGCCTATCTGAGCCCCGGCATCTCGAGCGGCATCGCCGACGCCCTCCGGGCCTCCGTGCCACCGCCCGCGCAGCCCCTCACCGCGCGCGAGCGGGAGGTCCTCCAACTCGTGGCCGAGGGCAAGACCACGAAGGAGATCGCCGGCATCCTGGGCGTGAGCGTCAAGACCGCCGATGCCCACCGCACCCGGCTGATGCAGAAGCTGAACATCCACGATATCGCCGGGCTCACCCGCTACGCCGTCCGCCAGGGCCTGGTCCAGCCCTGAGGGCCGAACATCCTGCATCCCGCCCATTTTCCGGCGAATGGTGTGGGGCCCGCCGGGTCTCCTGCACCTGCCGGATGGCCAGGCAGGGATTTTCGCCGGAACGTCTTAGGTGTTTTCCCGGTTGCGGAAGGGTCCGCAAGGCGTAAAATCGCTGCAGAGGAGCCCCCACATGGCCCGTCGGCGCGAGGCGCTCATCTGGCCGGGCACCGGTCCAAAAGGAGGCGCGACCCCTATCGAGCGCCGCTGCGAAGTGCTCGCCTCCGCGCGGCGCGTCCCCGCCCGCTGTCCGCTCACCCAGGATGCCCCTCCCCCGGCCCGGAGGCGCGCCGGGACTCTGTCGCCTGAGGAAGGGCGCCCGAGAGGAGGCCGCCATGGAGGCGCCGCCCCCGAACGCGAGGCCCGCCGGGGCCGGGACCCCGCATCTTCTCGCCCGCCTGCAGGCCCTGCGCGCGATCGACCGGGGGATCCTCAGCGCCGAATCCCCGGAGGAGATCGCGCGGACGGCCCTCGGCCACCTCCGCCGGCTGCTCCCCGCCCCGCGGGGGGCCGTGGCATTGTGGGGCCCGGGGGACGAGGCCACCCTGCTCGCCGTGCTCACCGAGACCCCGACAGCGCTCGGGCCCGGCACCCGCCTGCCCCTCGGGCCCGAACCGAGCACCCCGGCCCTTCGCCGCGGCGAGGCCGTGCTGTACGAAGATCTGGCCGCCCATCCCGATCCTTCCCCCACCGATCGGCAGCTTCTGGCCGAGGGGATCCGGGGGTACCTCCGGGTGCCCCTGGTGGCGAGGGGGGCCCTCGTCGGCACGCTCGCCCTGGGGGCCCCCCTGCCCCGCGCCTTCACCGCCGAGCACGTCGAGATCGCCCGCGAGGTGGCCGACCAGCTCGCCCTGGCCCTGGAGCAGGCGCGCCTCTACCAGGCCGAGCAGCGGTGGCGGCAGCAGCTGCAGGCGGTGATGAACCTCACCCGCGACATCGTGGGCGAGCAGGCCCTGCCCGCCCTGCTCCAGGACGTGGTGGGCCGTGCCGTCAGCCTCACCGGCGCCCACGGCGGGGTCCTCTACCTCTGGGACGAGGCCACGGCGACGCTCGTCCCGAGCGCCTGGCTCAACCACGGCGCCTATCTGCAGGAGATCCGCCACGCCCGGGGGGAGCACCTCACCGGGGCGGTGCTCTTCCGATCTACGCTTTACGACAAGGCGGCGGTGGAGGACGAAAGGGCCCCGGCCCTGGAGGCGGCCAGGCAGATGGCGCAGTGGGAGCGGGGGCCGCGATCGGGGGAAGAGATCTGGAACGAGTACCCCGCGCATCCGGGCCACGACCCCCGGCTGGTGCGGTGGGTCCCCCTCACCGCCTGCATGGCGGCCCCGCTTCGGGTGCGGGCGCGGCTGCTCGGGGTGCTCACCCTGGATCAGATCCGGCCGGGACACCGCTTCAGCGGGGAGGAGCTCCGGCTGCTGGAGACGCTCGCCGCCCAGGCCGCCATCGTCATCGAGAACGCCCGCCTCTACGAGGAGCGGCGCCTCGCCGCCCTCCAGCTCGAGGCCACGGTGGAGGCTCGGACCCGGGAACTCGCGGCCGCCAACCAGCAGCTGGCGGAGGCCTCCCGGCGGAAGTCCGAGTTCCTGGCGGCCATGTCCCACGAGCTCCGGACGCCGCTGAATGCCGTGATCGGCTTCGCCGAGCTGCTCCGGGAGCGGGGCGACACGGTGCCGCCGGAGAAGCGGAGCCGCTACCTCGAGCACATCTACCGGAGCGGCAAGCACCTCCTCCAGCTCATCAGCGACATCCTGGACCTCAGCAAGGTCGAGGCGGGCAAGCTCACCCTCCAGCCCGAGCCGGTGCCGGTCCCCATCGTCCTGGAGGACATCCTCGTCATCGCCCGCGGCCTCGCCACCAAGAAGGGGCAGACGATCACGGCCGAGATCGCGCCGAGCCTTCCCCCGCTGCACGCCGACCCCGTCCGGTTCAAGCAGATCCTGTTCAACCTCCTTTCCAACGCGGTGAAGTTCACCCCCGAGGGCGGCACGATCCTGGTGACGGCTAGAAAGCTGGAAAGCGAGCAGGCTAGAACGCTCCACGGCTTGCCAGCTTCCCAGCCTTCCAGCCTTCCAGCCGGCGAGTTCTTGGAGGTCGCCGTGAGGGACACGGGCGTGGGCATCCGGCCCGAGGACCTGCCGCGCCTGTTCCAGGAGTTCAGCCAGCTCGAGACCACCCAGGCCCAGAAGCACGAGGGGACGGGCCTCGGCCTCGCCCTCACCAAGCGGCTCGTCGAACTCCACGGCGGGAAGATCTGGGCCGAGTCGGAAGGGCTCGGGAAGGGGAGTAGATTCACCGTGCTGCTGCCGTTTCACGGACCGGAGGAGACCGCGAGAGCGCCGGAAGAAAACCGCATCTCCTGAGCCGCCCGCCGCAGCGCCCCGGGTGCCTGCCCGGTGCGTCATCTCCGAAGTCGCTTACCGGTCTTTTCTCCCGGCCGATCCAGGAATTTCCCCGATGTCCCCCGCCGCCTCCGGTGCCGACATTCAGGCCGGGACGGTTCGCCGGCCCCATGGTCGGGCCGGAGCGCAGCATTGCCGCCCCGCCTCACGAGGGAGGAGCCTCCATGACACCTCTTCGCCGCCGAGGCCTGATGGTGGGGCTGCTCGCCCTGGCGATCTTCTGGGCCGGGGTCTTCGTCGGGGCCTGGGTGCCGTGGGCAGCGCCGAGGCCCTTCACCGCGTCGGGCGCCGCGCCGCCTTCCGCTGCCGCCAGCGGGGCTCCTGCCCCTGCCCGGCCGGTCCCGGACTTCACGGCCGTGGCCAAGGCGGCCATGCCGGCGGTCGTCAACATCAGCTCGGCGCGGATCGTTCGGGCACCCGAGGGGGGCCCTTTCTTCAGCGACCCCTTTTTCCAGTTCTTCTTCGGCGAGGAGTTCTTTCGACAGTTCCGCGTCCCCCGCGAGCGGCGCGAGCAGAGCCTCGGCTCCGGCGTGCTGGTGAAATCCGAGGGGATCATCCTCACCAACAACCATGTGATCGAGAAGGCCAGCGAGATTCGGGTCACGCTCGCCGACAAGCGGGAATTCGCCGCCAAGATCGTGGGTACGGACCCCAAGACCGACCTGGCGGTCCTGCGGATCGCGGGCGGCCCTTTCCCGGTCTTGCCCCTGGGGGACTCGGACAAGGTTGAAGTCGCCGAGCCGGTGATCGCCATCGGGAACCCCTTCGGGCTCAGCCAGACGGTGACCCAGGGGATCATCAGCGCCGTCGGCCGGGCCAACGTCGGGATCACGGACTACGAGGATTTCCTGCAGACCGACGCGGCGATCAACCCCGGCAACTCGGGCGGCGCCCTGGTGAACGCGCGCGGGGAACTGATCGGGATCAACACCGCCATCTTCAGCCAGACCGGCGGCTACATGGGGATCGGCTTCGCCATCCCGTCGAACATGGCCAAGGCGGTGATGGAGCAGGTCCTAAAGAGCGGCAAGGTCGCCCGGGGCTGGCTGGGGGTCTCCATCCAGGACGTGACCCCGGCGATGGCCCGATCGTTCGGCCTGAGCAAGCCCAAGGGGGCCCTCGTGGGTGACGTGAGCCCGAAGAGCCCGGCCGCCGCGGCCGGCCTGCAGCGCGGGGATGTCATCCTCGGCCTCAACGACAAGCCGGTGGAGGACGCCGGCCACCTGCGGAACGTCATCGCCAGCACCCCGCCGGGGACCACGCTCAGCCTCACCATCCTGCGGGAAGGGAAGGAGCAGCGGGTCCCGGTCACCATTGGCGAGCAGCCCCCCCAGCGCCTGGCCGCCCGGGAAGAGGCGCCGCCCACCGAGCCGACTCGGGACCTGGGCCTCCTCGTGACCGATCCGACCCCGGATCTGTTGCGCCGCCTCGACCTGCCGCGAGGGGCCAGAGGGGCCCTCGTCCGCGAGGTGCAGCCCGGCAGCCCGGCCCAGGAGGCGGGACTCCGTCCGGGCGATCTGATCCAGGAGGTCAATCGCCGCCCGATCCGATCCGCGCGGGAGTTCGCGGAGACGCTCCGCCAGCAGAAGGGAAAGGATCTCCTCCTCCTCGTCAACCGGGGCGGGAGCACCGCCTTCGTGGTCGTGGAGCGATCGGGACGGGGCTGAGGGAGGGAGCACGCCCGCGTTCCTCCAGCGAGCCCGGAGCTCATCCAGCGAGCCCGGAGCTGATCCGTGACCCGGAGGGGGCAGCGGTGCCCTGGCAAATCCGCAGCCCTTTTGCACCGCGTCCGGTGCTGGCCTCGCGCGAGGATAGCATGGGCACGATTGTGGAGTACACCGACCAGAAGCCGCCGAGGAACGAGTACCCGAAGCGGATCATCTCCCCCACCCGTGCTCTTCCGATCTGCTTCACGGATATGGAGGAGATCGGGACGGCCCAGCGGGAGGAGCGCTGGATCTTCCAGTATCGGCGCTGCCGAGAGTGCGGATTCACGGTGCGCCTCGTCCTGCGCGAGATCCCGGACACGGCGCTTCTGGCCGGCCTGCGCAGGGCCCTGCAAAATTCCCTCATGCGCAACAGTCCGGAGTTGTAGGGCCAGAGGAGGCTGCCTCTCCCCCCCAGGCCGGCCCCCACCACCCATTTCACCGGGCCGGGGGGTGGCAAAATCGAGGCGATGGCCATGAGTAACGCGGTGCCCCAGGCGACGTGTCCGCAGTTCCGGTCCGCCTTCATCGGGTGGTATGCCGTGCAGGGCTACTGCGTCCCGCGTCGCCTTTCCGACCGACCCATGATCCCGAGCACGGCAGCGTTCGAGAGCTACTGCTCCACCCCCCGATTCCAGGAATGCCCCCGGTTCACCGGCCTACACCGTTTTGTCGGTGATGCCTGCCTGGGGCCGGCACGAGGGGAGGGGCCATGAGGTGACCCTGAAAAGCCCGGCGGCTGTCCCGGAGCGCGCGAGGCCGTTCGCCCTGCTCCTCCGGGACTGGGTGAAGCAGGAGGGTTGCCATGGGCAGCCCCCCGGACCAGCGCTTCCCGCCCGGCCCAGCTCGGGAACTTTCCCCCCCACGCCCTCGGGTATTCTCCCGATTCCCGCCCCGTGGGGCCCCGGTATCGTATGAAGTGGATCGCCAGAACAGGGAGGTGATGGGCATGAAGCAGGAATACTGGATTGGGCTGATCATCGTCGCCCTGGTGGTCGGCCTGCTGATCGGCTATGGCGTCTGGGGCACCAAGGCGGCGCAGGTGGCGGAGCTCGACGCGAAGGTCCAGCAGCTCACCCAGGAGAACGCGGACCTGAAGTCGAAGCTCCCGTCCTCTCCCGCTTCCACGGCGGCGGCCCCCGCTGTCCCCGCGACGCCAGCGAGCGGGACACCCGAGAAGAAGTCGTAACGATCAGCCCGGTCGGCGGGGGTCGGCCGTCTCGGGATCCCCGCCGACCTTCCCGCCCATGGGTTCCAACGCTCGACCGGGGCTCCTCCGGCAGGCCCCCCGCGAGACCGGCAGGTCGGTGACGCCCGATGAAGGTCCGAACACGAGCCACGACAGGATTCCAAAGCCTCGAATCGCCCGGGCGCGCGCCCTCGGCGAGGGGATGGGACTTCTCCGAGCGGTCCGCGGCGCTGCGCGCCATGCTGGAGGAGCGCGCGCAGCAGGTCCGCGCCGAACTGGAGACCCTGTCGCGTCGTCTCCGCGAGGAGGATCGTCCCGAGGCCTGGGACGAAGGGGACCGGGCCACGTATGGGCTCGGCCGGGAGATGGGCACCGCCCGGATGAATCAGCTCACGCGGATGCTGCGGCAGATCGAAGACGCCATCGCCCGGCATGCGGAGGGCCACTACGGGTACTGCGCCCGCTGTGACGGGGAGATTCCCGTCGCGCGGCTGCGCTCGCTGCCTTTCACCGTCTATTGCCGCGACTGCCAGGAGATCCAGGAGAACGAAGAGCGGCGCGCTGAGCGTGAAGAGATCAGGCTGGCGGCCTGACACATCCCCCGGATGGGTCCGCCACGGCCTCAGGAGGAACAGTGCGGGAGCTGGCGGTCGCCTGCGTGGCCCTCTTCGTGGCCGTGGACGTCCTGGGCGTCCTGCCTCTGTACCTGAGCCTCACAGGGGGCATGTCATCCGAGGAGCGGGACCGGCTTCCCTGGCAGTCCACGCTCACCGCGACGGCCGTCGGGCTGGGGTTCCTCCTGCTGGGGCAGGCGCTCTTCCGGGTGATGGGGATCAGCGTGGGAGACTTCCAGGTGGCGGGCGGGGTACTGCTGGTGGTGCTGTCCATCCACGACCTGCTCTACCCCGGAAAGGCGCCGCGGCGTCCGCCCGCCAGGCTGGGCGTGGTCCCGCTGGGGACGCCGCTCATCGTCGGGCCGGCGGTCCTCGCCACCCTCCTCGTCCTGGTGCAGGCCTACGGCTACGGCGTGACCCTGACGGCCTTCCTCGCGAACATGGCGGCGGCCCATCTCACCCTCCGCCATGCGGACAGGCTGGGCCGCATCCTGGGTGAGGCGGGGTCCGAGGCTGTGGCCAAGGTCGCCAGCCTGTTCCTGGCGGCTTTCGGGGTGAGCCTGGTGCGGCGCGGCGTGCAGATCCTCCGGCCATAGCCGGGCCGCGCCCGAGGGATCTTCCCCCGGTCCGTTCGGGAGATCGCCCGATTCCCCGCAGGGGAGGGAGGGCGTAGCATTCCGATTGGACAGGGGGCGAGGCAGGGGGACGCCCCCGGACGCCGCGTGGTGCAGGATGGGAATTCGGCTGCTGGTAGTTGATGACGACCCGGGATTCCGCGAGACGCTCCGGGGTCTGCTCGCGCAGCGGGAGGACATGGTGGTCCTGGGCGAGGCGGAGAGCGGCGAGGAGGCCCTCCGGCTGGCCGACGTGCTTCGGCCCGACGTGGTGTTGATGGACCTCGCCATGCCCCGGATGAACGGGCTGGAGGTCACGCGCCGCCTCAAGGCGCGGTGGCCAGGCGTGGCCGTCATCATCATCACCGTCCACGACGAGGAAGCCTACCGACGGACCGCGCTGGCCGCGGGGGCGGAGGCCTTCCTCGTGAAAAAGACCCTGGGTGTGGACCTGTGGCCGACGCTTTTCAGGATCGCCAGGCGGGAGGAGGCCCAACCGACCTGAGGGGGCGTGGTGGGGGATTTTCCCATGACCCACCCGGGTATGTGCCCGATTCCCGGGCCGCCCGGCCCGGCCTAGCCTAATGACCGGAAAGGTGGTGGGTCAGGCGGCACGGCACCGGCTGCGCGCAGGCAATCCGACCACCTGGCACGCGGGCCACCCGGGAGCCCGGGGCTCCCCGGAGGGCCCAATCGCCTGAGCGGCCCATCGCCGTCCCGGGGGGTTTCAGACACCCTCGAGGCTTCAAGCCGGGGGCATGCGCCCCCGAGAACGACGGGGAGGTGATCAGGATGTTTGGCTTGACTCGGTGGACCGAGCCGCGCGGCCTCAGCCGACTGCGGCGAGACATGGAGGAGCTGTTCGACCGGTTCTTCGATCGGGAGGACTGGATGCCCAGCCGGATGATGCGGTCGCTGCGCTCCTTCCAGCGGGATCTGGACGAGCTGTTCGGCGATTTCTTCGGCGCGGACTGGGCGCTGCCGGTCAGCGCGGCGGAGGCCGGGGATTTCTGGCCGCGCGTCGAGACCTCGGTGACCGACGGTGAGCATGTCGTCCGGGCCGAACTCCCGGGCTTCGCTCCCGAGAACGTCGAGGTCAACATCGCCGGGAACACGCTCACGATCCGCGGCGAGCGCGAGATCGGCAGCAAGGAGAAGGGCGACCTGAGCCGGCGCCGCTTCTCCCACAGCCTGACCTTGCCGGAGGCCGTGGAACCGGAGAAGGTCAAGGCGACGCTGCGCAACGGCCTGCTCGAGATCCGGATGCCCGCGTCGCCGAAGCTCGTGGGCAAGAAGATCCCGATCGAGGTCGGGGCCGGAGACGAGAAGCGACAGCTCAAGGCCGCCTGATGGAGGCGGCCGGCACCCTCGGGGCAGGAGGGCGAGAGCCCTCCTCCCCGGTTTCATTTTCCCCCGTCCCCCCCAGTCCGGGAGGCTGGAGGGGTCCAGCACAAAGGAGATGGAGGATGTTCAAGCTGCGCCCCCTGAACGATCGTGTCGTCGTGAAGCGGCTGGAGGAGAAGGAGGTCAAGAAGGGCGGAATCATCATCCCGGACACGGCCAAGGAAAAGCCCCAGGAGGGCGAGGTCATGGCGGTGGGGCCCGGCAAGCTCACCGAGGACGGCAAGCGCCAGCCCATGGAGGTCAAGGTCGGGGACAAGATCCTTTTCGGCAAGTGGTCCGGGAGCGAGGTGAAGCTGGATGACGAGGAATACCTGATCATGCGCGAGGAGGACATCCTGGGGATCCTGGCCTGAGACTAACCCCCGTGGCTCCCCACGGGGCAGAGGGGAGGAACACTGATGCCTGCGAAGATGCTGGTGTATGATGAGGAGGCGCGGAGCGCGATCCTGCGCGGCGTCCAGAAGTTGTCCAACGCCGTCAAGGCCACCCTGGGTCCCAAGGGGCGCAACGTCGTCCTGGACAAGAAGTGGGGGGCCCCCACCATCACCAAGGACGGCGTGACGGTCGCCAAGGAGATCGAGCTGCCGGAGAAGTTCGAGAACATGGGGGCCCAGATGGTCCGCCAGGTGGCCTCCAAGACCTCGGACGTGGCCGGCGACGGGACCACCACGGCCACCGTCCTGGCCGAGGCCATCTTCCGCGAAGGGGTGAAGAACGTCACGGCCGGGGCCAATCCCATGGCGCTCAAGCGCGGGATCGACAAGGCCGTGGAGGCGGTGGTGGCCGAGCTGAAGAACCTGTCCAAGCCCACCAAGGGCAAGAAGGAGATCTCGCAGGTCGCGACAATTTCCGCAAACAATGATAAAGTGATCGGCGACCTGATCGCCGACGCCATGGAGAAGGTGGGCAAGGACGGCGTCATCACGGTGGAGGAGGCCAAGGGGGTCGAGACCACGCTGGAGGTGGTCGAGGGGATGCAGTTCGACCGGGGCTACATCTCCCCCTACTTCGTCACCGACCCTGAGCGGATGGAGGCGGTGCTGGAAGACCCCTACATCCTGATCCACGAGAAGAAGCTGTCGGCGCTGCGCGACCTCCTGCCCCTGCTGGAGCAGGTGGCCAAGATGGGCAAGCCCCTCCTGGTCATCGCCGAGGAGGTGGAGGGCGAGGCGCTGGCCACGCTGGTGGTGAACAAGCTGCGCGGCACGCTCACCGTCTGCGCCGTGAAGGCCCCCGGCTTCGGCGACCGGCGCAAGGAGATGCTGAAGGACATCGCCGTCCTCACGGGGGGCGAGGTCATCTCCGAGGAGCTGGGGATCAAGCTGGAGAACATCCGGCTGGATGACCTGGGCAGGTGCAAGAAGGTCGTGGTGGAGAAGGAGAACACCACCATCGTGGAGGGCGCCGGGAGCAAGAAGGAGATCGAGGGCCGGATCAAGCAGATCCGCACCCAGATCGAGGAG
>JBBIQE010000069.1:0-17925 GCA_037442485.1 Methylomirabilis sp. (SeqCode) | reverse complement strand
AAGTCCGAAATCCCCGATGGCCAGGAAACCCATAGGCTACACGAGCACCATTACCGCTACTGGCACCAGATGTTCAACCCCCGCCAGCTCCTGTGCCTGTCTACCCTCCTTGCCGCGATCATCGAGGAACCGAAGCAAAGCCTGAAAAAATGGCTTTTGGGTGCCTTCATGATGACCGCGGAAGCCAATAACGTCTTTACATGGCAGATTGCGAGCCGGTCTACCCCGGGGGGAATGGCCCCAGGGGGGGTGCTCCGCCGTCATGACTTTCAACCCAAGAGCATACTTTGCGAGCAGAATGTGTTCGGTGTGATCTCTGGGAACAACACATGGCGTAATCGGGAGCGTATGGCGTTGGAAGCCGCGCAGTTTGCTTGGCGGGGCTGGGACAACAAGGTTCGGTCAGATGGGAAGAAAGCGGAACGGGTGCTTCCGGGTGAAACCTTTTCGCGACCGGAGCTTGCACGACTGTTTAGCGCCGATGCCCGATCTCTGACCCAGATTGTGAAGGAAGAAACCGACTTTATCATCACGGATCCCCCATACGGGGGCAATGTCAACTACGCTGAGCTGTCGGACTTCTTCTACGTCTGGCTGCGTCTTGCGTTGGGGAAATTCTACGGACAGTTTGCTCCCGAATATACCCCGAAGGCTGACGAGATTATCGCTAATCCCACGCGGGGCAAGACCCTGGACCATTTCCGCCACGATCTCACATTGGCGTTTGCTGAATGCCGGGAAGCGTTGAAGTCCGATGGGCTCATGGTCTTCACCTTCCACCATGCCGAGGGGGATACCTGGGTAGCGCTCCTGCAGTCCCTCTGCGACGCCGGCTTTGAGATATCGAGCGTGTATCCCGTCCATGGTGAGCGCGAAGCCTCGCTACATCTGCTTGAGAAGGAGGCTATCGCCTATGACCTCATTCACGTCTGCCGCAAACGGCCGGAAGGGTCCAGCATCGAGAAGCGGCAATGGGCTGGCATGCGCTCGGAGATCAGGCGGCGGGCAAGGGAGGAAATTCAGGCGATTGAGGCAGGGCGCTATGGGAAGGGCCTGAGCCCGGCGGACGTGAACATCATCCTCATCGGCAAGTGCCTCGAACTCTACAGCCGCCACTACGGCGCCGTCATGGATCGGGACCAACCCTTCGAACTTCGGGACGCCCTCAAGGAGATCCGGAGCCTGGTGGATCAGCTCGTGACGAAGGACAGGCCGCTTCCCGCCGAGCTGGAGGACATTGACGCCGAGAGCCGCGTCTACTTCCTTACGCTCTGCGACAGGAAAGAGATCAAGAGCGATGAGGTCCACAAGACCACCCGGGGCATCCTGGAGCCCGAGGACCTGATGGAGGCGGGGCTGATCATCAAGGGGCGCGCCGGCCGCGGGCGGAGCTACGAGGTGAAGCAGCCGGCAGAGCGCTTGACAGCTTTGGCGGAAAAGTTCCGAGGCGGCCCCTCGCCGCAATTGCACCTTCTCGGTGAAGGCGCGGTGACCGGCAGGGGGCGCCCGTACTTCGTTGACTACGTCCATTTCCTCATCGCACTGGCTGAGGCCGGCGAGCCGCTGC
Source organism: Methylomirabilis sp. (SeqCode) (assembly GCA_037442485.1). Lineage (GTDB taxonomy): Bacteria > Methylomirabilota > Methylomirabilia > Methylomirabilales > 2-02-FULL-66-22 > 2-02-FULL-66-22. Next base: position 16,358 of record JBBIQE010000069.1, on the reverse strand, counting down.
CGCCCTGGCTGGAGCGGTTTCGCGGCGAAGCGCCGAGGTTACGGGTCGCCTGCGATTACCTCGCGGCGCGCAACAGGGCCTTCGAGCCGGCCCTGAGGAAGATCCGCGATCTTCTGGAACCAGGTCCACTGTTTCGTTAGGTGTTTTGATTGTCTTGAACTACGGCGGTCCTTCCGCGCGCCGGGTCCAGAGACGGGAGCCAGGCAGCGATGCCAGGATACATGCTTCTTGAGCGGAGCACGCTGGCCCCATTCAAATCCGACGGCATCGAGCCCCATGTCATGGCGCTGGGCCTCCTGGATTTCCTGCGGGAACTGTCGCTCGACCCCTTCCCGTTTACGAAGTATGCCGAGATCCGGGTGCTCGGGTTGGAGGAGGTCCTCCACGCGGCGCGGCCGAATGAGGCGGAAATCGCCCATGAGATTCGCCGGCGACTGCGGCAGGCAGCACCCGATCTGGAGCGCCGACTGGTCTCTGTGCAGGTCGTTTTCCGTGATAAGCTAGTCCGGGGGGATACGCTCTGGTCGGAGTTCGGTGGCGGCCGCCTTCCCATCAGCCATATCTTCGGCTCCCCGCCGCCCGAGACCGATGCCAGGGGCAATCGCTTCTTCAGGGCGAATTTCAATCTGACGGATGCCTGAGACTTCAAAAATCTCCTTGCAGGTAAGCCAGCGCGTCCGGGTCTATGGCCGGTGCTCTTCCGATCTCGGCGAGGTCCTCCGCGTTATGGAGTCTGGCGGCATCTACCAGGTGGATGTCGCCTTCGAAGGGCCGGACGGCCGGCGCCTCGAGACGTTCCCGCTGGATCGGCTGGAGCCGGCGCCAGACCTGTGGGAGCGGCTGGCGCGCAGGGACTTCGATGACCCCCAGGACTTCCTCCTGAAGCAGCTCGCCATCCAGCTTCCCCTTGCCAATACGGGCGGGGAACTGTGCAACAGCCGGACGGCTCTCCTTCCGCACCAGATTCTCCTGACCCACGACGTCGTCGCGGCCTCGCGGCGTCGCCTGCTGATCGCCGACGAGGTCGGGCTGGGGAAGACCATCGAGACGGGGATGACCATCCGGGAGCTGGTGGCGCGGGGCCAGGCCTCCCGCATCCTCATCATTTGTCCGGCCGGCCTGATCCGGAACTGGCAGCGCGAGCTGCTGGACTGCTTCCGACTGCGCTTCGAGGTGTTCGGCCTGGATTTCACGGATGCCGATCCGGCGGCCTGGGAGCACCATCATTGGGTCATCGCCTCCATTGACACGTTGAAGCGCCGCCAGCGCATGGAGCGGCTGCTGGCCGGGCCCCGGTGGGATGTGGTGGTCTTCGATGAGGCCCACCACCTGAGCCGCCTGCGTTACGGCAAGAAGGTCCAGACCACCCAGAACTACCGACTGGCCGAGGCCCTCCGGGGGCACACCCGGGACCTGTTCTTCCTCTCGGCGACGCCGCACCAGGGCGATCCCTACCAGTTCTGGTCCCTCGTCCAGCTCCTCGATGACAGTCTCTTCGAGTCGCCGGAGGCCCTGCTGGATCACCGGGGGCTGCTGAGCCGGGTCATGATCCGCCGCACCAAGCGCGAGGTGACCGACGCCGAGGGGCGCCCGATCTACATGCGCCGCCAGGTGCATACCCAGAGCTTCCCGCTGGCGGCGCGCGAGCGATCGTTCTACGACCGGCTGACCGATTACCTGCGGGAGGGGTACGGCGTGGCGGGCCTGGGGCAGGCCCGGACCACCAGTGAGCAGCGGGCGGTCGGCTTTGTCATGGCGACGTTCCAGAAGATCATGTCCTCCAGCCCGCGCGCCATCCGGCAGGCGCTGCGCCGCCGGCTCCTGGTCCTGCTGGCCAGGGAGCAGATGGCCCTGGATGCGCGTGCCGCAAAGACCGGCCGCCCGGCTGAAGTGGCCGAGCGGGTTATGCGCCTCCAGGAGGAGATGCGTGCGCTGGCCATCGCGGTCAATGCGATCCCGTCTTCCCCGTCGCAACGGGCCGAGGCCGACGCCATCATCGCCCAGTTGAAACAGCGGTTGGCCAGGAAGGTCGCGCTGGAAGAGACCACGAGCTGGGCCCTGGACGGGGACGAGGAGGGAGAGGAGGGGATCGACGCCGACGCCGACATCCCCGATGAGGCCGCCAAGGTCCGCGAGCTGATCCGGCTCGTCCCGGAGGGAACGGATCGGAAGTTCGACACGCTGGTCCGGGCGATCGAGCAGCTCCGGCGCGAGAACCCTCGGGAACGCTTCATCGTCTTCACCCAGTACCGGGAGACCCTGGAATTCCTGCGCGAGGAGCTGGGCAAGATCTACGGGCCGTCGCGGATCGCCACGGTCAAAGGCGGCCCCCTGGAGGACAAGATCGAGGCCATCGAGGCCTTCTGGTCGGAGGAGGGCGCGAAGCTGCTCATCAGCACCTCGGCGGGCGGGGAGGGGATCAACCTGCAGGTCGGGCACATCCTCTTCAACTACGATCTGCCCTGGAACCCCATGGCTGTGGAGCAGCGGATCGGCCGCATCCACCGCTATGGGCAGCAGGACACGGCGCAGGTCTACAACCTGGTCGCCGAGGACACCGTGGAGGCCCGGATCTACCAGCTGCTCGAAGAGAAACTGCTGGAGATCGCCCGGGCGATCGGGAAGGTGGACCCGGTGACGGGGCAGGTGGTGGAGGACTTCCGGTCCGAGATCCTGGGCTTTCTCGGGTCCTCACCCGACTACCAGGACCTGTACAAGAAGGCCCTGGTGGACCGCGACTACAGGCGGACCGAGCGCGAGATGGTGGAGGCCATCGAGCGCGCCCGGCGGGCCAGCGAAGCCCTGCGGAGCCTGACCCAGGACCTGGAGGCCTTCAACCTGGAGCAGTACCGGAGAATACGCGGAGACTTCACGCTGGAGCACCTGCGGTACTTCACCGAGCGGGCGATCCTGCGACTGGGGGGAGCCTTTATCCCGAGCGGGGACGTGGTGCGAATCGAGACGCCGGCCGTTTTGCTGGGACACCCCGGCGTCCTGCCGAGCTATCCCGAGGCAACCTTCAATCGCCATCTTGCCATGCGCCGTCGTAGCGTCCAGCTCCTGGGGCTGGGCCACCCGCTCGTGGACGCTCTCATCCGCCAGTTCCAGGGCGCCCAGCAGGCCGGGGACGTCGCCTGGCTGCAGGTTCCATCCTGTGGCGAGGGCCATCAGGTCTCTGTTCGGGCCCGCTTCCATCTGAGCTGCGAAAACGGCGAGACGCGCTCGTGCTACCGGAATATCCTCATCTCGTCGGACGGGTCGTGGTGCGAGGCGCCACCGACCTTCGACATCCTCCAGGAGCGCCCCGTGCCGGCCGGCCAAGCCGCTCAAGCCTCCTCCACAATGGAGGACACCCGTTCTGTTGCTGAACAGGCCCTTGCCACCATCGCCGCAGAGCTTCGCGCCGCCACCGAGGGCGTCACCGCGGTCCGACACACCCTGGTCGGCCTCGCGGAGATCGTGCCGCCCGGCCGAGAGCCAGGACGCAGGGAACGGGGGCCCGGCCGGTTTTTCGGTGTCGAGGCAAGACCCTCCTCTCCGTGACAGCCGCGCGTCCTCTGGTGGCTCATTGCCCCCATCCCGGAGCGCGCCTGGCCGGGGGGATACTCCCCGCTCCACCGTAGCGGAGCAGCCGGCCCGGCGGGCGAGTTCGCGCTTGCGTGGCCTTCCTGCCTCTGGTATAAGGCGGTGTCCTTCGTCTCCCCCGCGGAGCGTGCATGCGACACCGCCTCGCCGGCGCAGCCGCCATTCTCTTTTGCCTCCTGCTGCCGCCTCTGGTCCACGCCGCCGAGGACCTCCGAAAAGAGCTGGATCAGCTTCAGCGCCTGCGCGAGGCCGTGCAGGTGCAGGCCGACCGGGTGGAGTACGCCGCGGCCGAGCGGAAGGTGATCGCCAGCGGCGACGTCCGCATCGTGATGGAGGGGCGGTCGCTCTCGGCGGACGCGGTGTCCGTGGACCTGGACGACCAAGTCCTGGTGGCCACGGGGCACGTGATCCTCGTGGAGGGGATGAACCGGCTAGAGGGGGACCGGATCGAATACAACTACCGGACCAACCTTGGCGTCGTCACGCGCGGGGAGGCCTTTCTCGCCCCCGGGGTGAGCGTCAGCGGCGAGGAGATCCGCCGCGAGGGCGAGCGGACATACGTCGTCCGGCAGGGGCGCTTCACCACCTGCCGCCTGTGCCAGCCCGCACCCCAGAGCCCCGACTGGGAGTTCCGGGCCAGCCGGGCGACGGTGTATCAGGACGAGATGGTCGTCTCCCGCAACACGTCGTTCTGGGTGCGGGGGATTCCGGCGCTGTACTCTCCCATCGTTGCCGTGCCGATCGGGCCGCGGCGGACGGGGTTTCTCATCCCCCGCTTCGGCTACGGGAACCTGGACGGGTTCGTGGTGAAGCAGCCGTTCTTCTGGGCCATCTCCCCCTCCCAGGACATGACCCTCACGCCCATCTACCGCGTCAAGCGCGGGTTCGACCTGCCGGTGGAGTACCGGTACGTGCTCTCCGAAGAGTCGCGCGGGCAGGCGAGCGCCCGCTACCTCTACGACACCACCCCCTCGGCGCCCGACCGCAACCGTGGGGAGCTCAAGTGGCGGCACGATCAGATCCTGACGACCGCCTGGAGTGCCAAGGCGGACGTCAACATGCAGACCGACCGCTTCTTGCAGCGGAACTTCGTGGATTCCTCGGTGGTGGACCGGACGCAGCGCACGCTGCCCTCCAACGTGTTCCTCACCCGGATGACGGAGCAGTACATGCTCCTCGGCCTGCTGAACTATGCGCGGGATCTCTCGGAGGCGGCCGACACCCGGACCGGGCGCCTGCCCGACGTCCGGTTCCAGTGGCTGCCCGGCCGGGTGTTGGGGACGCCGCTCTTCGCCGAGGCGGAGACCTCGGCCGTGTATCTGACCCGGACCCGGGGCGAGGATACGGGGCGCCTGGATTTCCATCCCGTCCTGCGCCTGCCCGTTGCGCTCGGCCCCTGGCTGACCGCGACCAGCCAGGCGGCACTGCGCGAGACCGCCTACACCCAGAACGAGCGGTCCGGCGGCGGCAGCAACCGGATCCTGATGGAGGTCGGGGAGCGGTTCACCTCCCGGTTCGCCCGGCGCTTCGACCAGCCGGGCCTGGGACTGCTGCGGCTCACCCACGTCGTCGAGCCGGCGCTCACCTACCGGTACCTTCCCTGGACGGATCAACAGTCGCTGCCGCAGTTCGACGCCACGGACTTCGTCAGCCCCCAGAACCGGCTGACCTACCAGCTCACCAACCGGCTGATCGCGCGCTGGCGCGAGGCCGGCGGGGAGATCCGGAGCCACGAGGTGGCGACGCTGGACATCCTCCAGAGCTGGAACCTGCAGCCGCGGACGCGCGAGTTCTCGGACGTCTACCTCACGGGGCTCACGCCCGAGCGGGTGGACCAGGCCGTCACCGCCGTCCAGCCCCTGGGCAACGGCTTCTCCCGGGCGGAGGAGCGGAGCCTGTCCAACCTCGTGTTCGACGGCGGGGTCAGTCCGGTTCCCGGCCTCGCCTTCCGGGGGACGTGGGCCCTCAACACCGAAGAGCGACGGGGCGAGGCCCTCAACGCCGGGGTGGAATTGCGGAAACCGGATCTCCTCAGCCTGGAGATCGGCTACACCTACGTCCGGGACCGGCAGGCGAACGGCGTGATCGGACGATTGGAGCTACAGGCGACCAGGACGATCCTGCTGGATTTCCTGATGCGGTACGATGCACACAACAGCAGCTTTCTGGAAAACAGCGCCGGCCTCCGGTACACGAGTTGCTGTTGGGAGCTGAATCTCCGCTTCACCCATCGGAGCCGCGGACCGGGCGAGAAGACCGAGAACAGCGTCCACGTGACCTTCGACCTCAAGATCCCCACGCCGGCCGCGGGCCGGTAAGGCTGCGGGGCGGCTCCCTGGCGCGAGCCCAGCGGCTCCGGAAAACGACGCCAGCATAGGATACGCAATCCAGACGACCGACAGATAGGGGTTGACCGACCGCGACGGTCCTCTTTAAGATTGCAGCGCGTGGGAAAGGACCCGGTCCATGCGATACGACCCCAGCCGCTCGCCGCGCCTCGTGGCCTGGGAGACGACCCGGGCCTGCGATCTGGCCTGCGTCCACTGCCGCGCCGTGGCCCAGCCGCATCCCGATCCGCGCCAGCTCTCCACCGAGGAGGCGTTCCGCCTGGTGGATGACCTGGCGGCCTTCCAGGAGCCGCTCATCCTCATCCTCACGGGAGGGGACCCGATGAAGCGGGCGGACATCTTCGAGGTGGCGGCGCGGGCCTCCCGGGCGGGGCTGCGCGTGGTGATGTCGCCCAGCGGGACCCAGGTCACCCCGCAGACCGTCCGGCAGCTCAGGCAGGCGGGGGTCCAGCGCATCTCCGTGAGCCTGGACGGGAGCACCCCGGAGATCCACGACGCCTTCCGGCGGGTGCCGGGCGCCTTCGACCAGGCGGTGCAGTCGCTCGCCTACGCGCGCGAAGGGGGCCTCCCCTTCCAGATCAACACCACGGTCACCCGGCACAACCGCCACGACCTGGCCAACATGCTGCGGCTGGTCGTGGCGCTGCAGGCGGTCACCTGGGACGTCTTCATGCTGGTGCCCACCGGGCGGGGCACGGTCCAGATGGAGATCACGCCCGAGGAGTACGAGGAGACGCTCCACTTTGTCTACGGGGTGTCGCAGACCGCCCCCATCCAGGTGAAGATGACCTGCGCCCCGCACTACAAGCGCGTCCAGGTGCAGGAGCGGCGGCGCGAGATGCGGGCAGGCGCCGGCGGGGCGTTGCGGCGGCCGCATCCGGCCCGCGGGTTCAGCCGGGGGTGCATGGCGGGATTCGGCTTCTGCTTCGTCTCGCACATCGGCGAGGTGGGCGGCTGCGGGTACCTGCCGCTCCTGGCCGGGAACATCCGGCAGGCGTCCCTGGTGGAGATCTACCGGGAATCCCCGCTCTTCAAGAGCCTCCGGGACGTGGACCTGCTCCAGGGCCGCTGCGGCATCTGCGAGTACCGCGTCCTCTGCGGGGGCTGCCGGGCGCGGGCGCTGGGCGCCACGGGCAACTACCTGGAGGAGGAGCCCTTCTGCACCTACCGGCCCGACGTGAAGGGGGCGCGCGTGCGTGCCAACGTGGACGACCTCTTGGCGCAGGCGGCGGCGCACGAGAGCCGGGAGCAGACGACCCTTCGCCCTGGCCTCATCCCTCCAGCGTTCTGAGGCTGCGGGGCCCGAGGCAACGGCAGACGGACAACGGACAACCGACAGCCGACCAACCTGCCGGATGTGCGGCTGTCCGTTTCCCGTTTTTCATTGTGAGGGGGCTGGCCATGTACTACCCAGTGTTCCGACCGCGACGGCTCCGGGAGACGGAGACGCTGCGCCGCATGGTGCGCGAGACGCGCCTCACGGTGGATGACTTGATCATGCCGTTCTTCGTGACCCACGGGCGCAACGTGCGCCGCGAGATCGGCTCCATGCCGGGCAACTTCCAGCTCTCGGTGGACGAGCTGGTGCGGGAGGTCAAGGAGACGGCCGCCCTGGGCATCCCCGGCATCCTCCTCTTCGGGCTGCCGGCCAGCAAGGACGCCGTGGGCTCCGAGGCCTACGCCAAGGACGGCATCGTCCAGCAGGCGGTGCGGGCCATCAAGGATTCCGTCTCCGATCTGGTGGTCATCACCGACGTGTGCCTGTGCGAGTATACCAGCCACGGCCACTGCGGCGTGGTGGAGCGGGGCCGGGTCAAGAACGATCCCACGCTCGAGCTGCTGGCCAAGACGGCCCTCTCCCACGCCGAGGCGGGCGCCGACATGGTGGCGCCCTCGGACATGATGGATGGGCGGGTGGGGGCCATCCGCGAGGCGCTGGACGAGTCGGGCTACGACGAGACGCCGATCCTGGCCTACTCGGCCAAGTACGCCAGCGGCTTTTACGGCCCCTTCCGCGAGGCGGCCGAGTCGGCGCCGCAGTTCGGCGACCGCCGCGCCTACCAGATGGACCCGGCCAACGCCGAGGAGGCCCTGCGCGAGGTGAGCCTGGATCTGGAGGAGGGGGCGGACATAGTCATGGTCAAGCCGGCCCTCCCCTACCTGGATATCCTCTGGCGCGTGAAGGCGGAGTTCGGCGTGCCCGTGGCCGCCTACAACGTGAGCGGCGAGTTCGCCATGGTGAAGGCGGCGGCGCGGTTGGGCTGGCTGGATGAAGAGCGCGTCATGCTGGAGATGTTGACGTCCATCAAGCGGGCCGGCGCGGACCTGATCCTCACCTACTTCGCCCGGGAGGCGGCGCGGCTGCTCCCGCACCGGGAAGCCTGAGGATCGGACAGACAGGCGGTCCGCTTGGGTGGCGCACCCAGCGGGTACGCGGCGCGGACCTGATCCTCACCGACTTCGCCCGGGAGGCGGCGCGGAGCCTCCGACAGTCAGAGGGCTGAGGGCTCGGCCGATACTCGGGATATGCCTTTTCCCCCGTCGTCATTCCGGCGGAAGCCGGAATCCAGTGTTCCGGGTAGCCTGGACCCCGGCTTCCGCCGGGGAGAGGACCCGGGATGCCGGAAGAGGCTGGACGCCTCCGGGTGTTCCCCCCAGCCTCTCCCGCTCCGCGAGGGGCGGGGGGCGCCTTTCCTGTTGTTCGGTCTCCGAAACATTCTGCCCGCGATCTTGACAGGCTCGGGTGGTGTCGCGTTTAATAGCCCGGCTTCGCGGCGACCTGCCTGAGCCTCGGGAGGGGACCTTCCATGGGGGATCGCTCCAGAGAACTGTTCCGGGACGCCTGCCGCTTCTTCCCCGGGGGGGTGAACAGCCCGGTGCGCGCCTTTCGCGCCGTGGGCGGCGATCCCTTCTTCGTGTCCCATGCCAGCGGCAGCCGCATCACCGACGTGGACGGGAACAGCTACATTGACTACGTCGGCTCCTGGGGCCCCATGATCCTGGGCCACGCGCACCCGCGGGTGGTGGCCGCCATCCACAAGGCGGCCGAGGCGGGCACGAGCTACGGCGCCCCCACGGAGCTGGAGACGCGCCTGGCCCGGCTCGTCCAGGCGGCCTTCCCCAGCCTGGAGCGGATGCGGTTCGTCAGCTCGGGGACCGAGGCCTGCATGAGCGCCCTGCGGGTGGCGCGGGGGTTCACGCGGCGGGACGCCATCCTGAAGTTCGAAGGCTGCTACCACGGCCACGCCGACAGCCTGCTGGTGAAGGCGGGCTCGGGGGCGCTCACCTTCGGCGTGCCCGACAGCCTGGGGGTGCCGGCGGACCTGGCCCGGCACACCCTCACCCTTCCCTACAACGACCTGGAGGCCGTCCGGTCGGTCTTCGCGCAGCGCGGGCAGGAGATCGCGGCGGTCATCGTGGAGCCGGTGGCGGGCAACATGGGGGTCATCCCGCCCCGGGCGGGATTCCTGGAGGGGCTGCGCGCCATCACCCGGCAGCACGGGGCCCTCCTCATCTTCGACGAGGTCATCACCGGCTTCCGCATCGCCTGGGGCGGCGCGCAGGAGCGCTACGGGGTCCGCCCCGATCTCACCTGCCTGGGCAAGATCGTGGGCGGCGGCCTGCCGGTGGGCGTGTACGGCGGGCGCGCCGACATCCTGGAGCAGGTCGCGCCGCTGGGGGGGATCTACCAGGCGGGGACGCTCTCGGGGAACCCGCTGGCCATGGCGGCTGGTATCGAGACCCTGACCCTGCTGCAGGCCCCGGGCCTGTATGCGGATCTGGAGGCGAAGGGGCAGCGGCTCGCCGAAGGCCTCACGGCGGCCGCGGCGGCGGCCCGGGTCCCCGTGCAGACGAACCGGGTCGGATCCATGCTGACCTGCTTCTTCACGGCTGTCCCCGTCACGGATTACGCCTCGGCCACCACGGCCGACACGAAGCGGTACGCGGCCTTCTTCCGGGAGATGCTGGCGCGCGGGGTGAGCCTGGCGCCATCCCAGTTCGAGGCGGCCTTCGTCTCGGCGGCGCATACGCGCGAGGACCTGGACGCCACCCTGGCCGCGGCGCGGGAGGCGCTCGACCGTATGGCCGGGCAATGACCAAATGCGAATGACCAATGACCAAATCCCAATGAGTTCCCGGAACGCCTTGGTCATTGGTCATTGCGAGGGAGGGAGGATGGAGACACTGGCGCAGTCGCGACGCCGCTTCGTCAACTGGCTGATGGGGACCGGGTTCGGCGCCATGGCCGTCTGGATGCTCTACCCGGTGGTCCGGTACCTCGTCCCGCCCCAGAGCGGCGAGCCCCGCGTCGCCAACGTGACGCTGCCGTGGAAGCCCGTGGAGATCAAGGCCAACTCGGGCCGCATCTTCCGGTTCGGGAGCCAGCCCGGCATCCTGGTGAAGACGCCGGCCGGCGAGTTGCGGGCCTTCTCCGCCGTCTGCACCCACCTGAACTGCACCGTGCAGTACCGGGACGACCGGCAGGACATCTGGTGCGCCTGTCACAACGGCGTCTACGATCTGAACGGCAAGAACATCAGCGGCCCGCCGCCGCGCCCGCTGGAGCCCTATAAGGTCTTCGTGAAGGGCGACCAGATCGTGGTGAGCAGGGGGGCCTGAGGATGACGCCGCGCCCCCGATCCTGGCGGGACCTGGTCCGGGCTGCTGACGCGTGGGTGCAGGAGCGCGTTGACCTCAGCGGGATCCGCGAGGTCATCCGGCACAAGGTGGTGCCGGTGCACCGCCACACCCTCTGGTACTACTTCGGCGGCATGACGCTGTTCCTCTTCGGGATCCAGGTGTGCACGGGCATCCTGCTGCTCCTGTACTACCGGCCCAGCGCCGAGGAGGCCTACGAGAGCGTCCAGTTCATCATGACCGAGGTGCAGTTCGGGTGGCTGATCCGCTCCATCCATAGCTGGTCGGCCAACCTCATGATCGCCACCCTCATGATTCACCTGTTCAGCGTGTACTTCCTCCAGGCCTACCGCAAGCCGCGGGAGCTGACGTGGGTCAGCGGCATGTTTCTCTTCGGCCTGGCGCTCACCTTCGGGTTCAGCGGGTACCTGCTGCCGTGGAACGAGCTGGCCTACTTCGCCACCAAGGTCGGCACGGACGTGGCCGGCCAGGTTCCGCTGGTGGGGCCGCTGCTCACCCGGGTGCTGCGGGGGGGCGAGGACGTGACCGGGGCCACCCTGTCCCGCTTCTACGGGATTCACGTGGCCATCCTCCCGGCCTTCACCACCGCCATCCTCGGCGTGCACCTGTTCCTGGTGCAGCAGCAGGGGATGAGCGTCCCGCCCGCGATCGAGCGAAGCGGCCGGCCCGTCCCCAGCATGCCCTTCGTGCCCAACTTCCTGCTGCGGGACCTGGTGGGATGGCTCTCGGCCCTGGCGGTCCTGGGGGGGCTGGCCGCCTACTTCCCGTGGGAGCTGGGGGTCAAGGCGGACCCCTTCGCCCCCGCGCCGGCCGGGATCCGGCCCGAGTGGTACTTCATGTACATGTTCCAGACGCTGAAGTACCTGCCCGCCAAGATCGGTCCGGTGGACGGCGAGATGGTCGGGGTCATGGGGTTCGGGCTGGGGGGCCTGTTCCTGCTCCTGGTCCCCTTCCTGGACCGGCGGTCGGCGCGCGGCGAGAAGAGCCCGCTGTTCTTCTGGATCGGCGTGGGCATCGTGACCTACATGGTGGTGTTGAGCGCGCTGGGATACCTTGCGCCGGGGGGGAAATAAGATGCGTCGGGTCCGGCTCGCAGTCTCGGCGCTGGCGGCGCTGCTCCTTCTCGCCGGCGGGGCGGCGGCGCAGAAGCTGCCCGAAGGCAATTCCTGCATCGAATGCCACCGGGCCCTGGGCGATCCCCGGGTGACGCCGCCGGCCGAGAAGTTCGCCCAGGACGTCCACCTGGCCAAGGGGATCCTGTGCCAGAACTGCCACGGGGGCGATCCCGCCAACTCCGATATGCAGGGGGCCATGAACCCGCGCAAGGGGTTCATCGGCAAGCCGAAGCACCAGGCCATCCCCCAGCTCTGCGGCAAGTGCCATAGCGACGCCGCGTACATGAAGCGGTTCAACCCCACCATCCGGGTGGACCAGGTGCAGGAGTACTACACGAGCGTCCACGGGAAGCTGCTGCGGCAGGGCGACCAGAAGGTGGCCACCTGCATCAGTTGCCACAGCGTCCACAACATCCGGGCCATCAAGGATCAGCAGGCCTGGACCTACCCGGTGAAGGTGGTGGACACCTGCGGGCGCTGCCACGGGGATGCGGCCTACATGAAAGGCTACAAGGTCTCGACCGACGTGGTGGAGAAGTACAAGCGGAGCGTCCACTACGAGGCCCTGACGAAGAAGGGGGACCTCTCGGCCCCCACCTGCAACGTCTGCCACGGCAATCACGGGGCGACGCCGCCGGGCGTCAATTCCGTGGCCAACGTGTGCGGCACCTGCCACAGCCTGACCGAGGAGATGTTCAACAAGAGCCCCCACAAGAAGGCCTTCGCCGCCATGGACCTGCCGGCGTGCGTGACCTGCCACAGCAACCACGAGGTGAGGAAGACCTCCGACGATCTGGTGGGGACCGGGGAGAAGGCGCTCTGCGTGAACTGCCATGACCCCAAGTCCGCGGGGTATCAGAAGGCGGGGGCCATCCGGGCCTCGCTGGACGAACTCGGCGGCGCACTGCAGCGGGCCGCGGCCATCCTCACCCAGGCGGAGAAGGCCGGCATGGAGGTGAGCCAGGCCAAATTCGAGCTGCGCGGGGCGGCCGACAATCTCCTCAAGGCGCGCGCCGAGGTTCACCTGTTCGATCCGGCGCCCGTGAGAAAGCTCGCGGAGGAGGGGGTGCAGATCGCCAACAAGATGTACGCCAAGGGAGAGCAGGCCCTGGCAGACCTCCGCTTCCGCCACCGGGGTCTGTGGATCTCCGTCGGCATCATCCTGGTGGCGATCCTGGGGCTGGTGCTGAAGATCCGCGAAATTGATCGCCGACAGGCCTAGCCTGCGGCAATCGACAATTTCACGTTGAGAATTGACCACTGAGAGCCGACCGATCCGGTTGGCCGGTTTTGCGTTGTCGGTTGTCGGCTTTGCATCGAGGTCGTCATTCCGGCATTGATTCGAATAGGCGGCGGGGCGCGGCCGTCAAAGTGCGGCGGAGGGCATGGCGGCCAGGTGGGGGAGTCCCGGAACGCTGAACCGCTTTCACTGAAAGGAGGTGAGTGGCGTGAGGCTGACGTGGAGATCCATCCTGGCGCTCGTGGTCGTGGCCGGACTGATCGGCTTCTTCGGGGCGATCCTGGTCCAGAAGGCTTGGGCCCAGGCCAAGGGACCCGCGGACTTCGAGTTCGCAGACGGCGCCCAGGGCAAGGTCGTCTTCAGCCATGAGAAGCATCTGGCCAAGAACCCGAAGTGCACCGACTGTCACACCAAGCTGTTCAAGATGACGAAGGGGCAGCGGTCCGCCTTCAAGATGGCGGACATGAACAGCGGGAAGGCGTGCGGGGCCTGCCACGACGGCAAGACGGCCTTCAGCGTGAAGGAGCAGGCCGATTGCGCCAAGTGCCACAAGAAAGGCTGACCCCGGTCTCCATTCGCAACGCGCGCATCCGCACCGTGAAGCCCACCCTGCCGATGGCCGGGTGGGCTTCGGTGTTTTCGCGTCCGCATCATTCCGCCGTCGGGTTCGGTGGAAGGGGAATCTTTGCGTTCCAGGCAAAGCGATCGGTATCCGTGGGAAATGGCACAATTCCGCAACAGGGTGAGACAGGTGTGTGAGATGGGGGAGGGTTCGAACACCATCCTTCTGCAGCGTTCCGCAGCGACGGGGTGCTAAGTGTTGTGAAATTCATCACGCGGAGAATTGGCCTATTCGGGGGGATTCAGTCTATAATGTCTCCACCTGGCGGCACATAAGTTGCTCGACTTCCAACGGGTTTCCGGTTTTCATACCGGAGCGGTGTCGTGTCACGAAAATCCCCCCACACCCCGCCAAAGGCGGGGTACCCGGGGGGGAGGGCACCGCACCCAGAGGGTACCCGGTACCCGGTGGGGGTCGCTCACTCCGGGCAGTTCGCCAGGGTTTTCATCCGTCGTGGTGAAACGCGTTTCATGACCACTAGGATGCGAAACGGTATTTTTGCGATCTGGCTGGGGGCGGCCATGGGATTTGCGGCCGCTATGCCTGCCTGGGCGGCATCCCCCCCGCCTGCGGCCGAGGCGGCACCGGCCGCGCCCGCGAAAGGTCCCAGCAACGAGGATTGCCTCGGTTGCCATGCGGACAAGAGCCTGCGGGGCGGCGTGGACGAGGCCGTCCTCAAGGGCTCGGTGCACCGGGCTCTCCCATGCACCGCCTGCCATGCCGGGATCACCGAGGTGCCCCATCCGGAGAAGCTGCCGCCCGTTGCCTGCCAGAAGTGCCACGGCAAGATCGCCGGCACATTTTCGAGCAGCGTCCACGCCAGCGCCCTGGCGAAGCGCCAGGGGGTCACCTGTCAAAGTTGCCACGGCAGTCACGCCATCCAGGCCGCGGCCAGGCTGGGGGCGCAACCCTGCCAGCGCTGCCATGGGCAGGTCACCCAGGCCTACGTGGGGAGCGTCCACGGCCAGGCGCTTTTTCGGGGAATCGAGGACGCCTCGCTGTGCTTCGACTGCCACGGCGAGGCCCATCGCCTGCGCAGCCACCTGGATCCGGAGTCGCCCACGTTTCGCGCGCGGACGGCGCAGACCTGCGGGCGCTGCCATGCCGACCGCGCCCTGGTGGAGCGGCGCCACATCCCGATTCCGCAGGCCTACCAGCTCTACCAGCAGAGCGTGCACGGCCGGGCGGTGGCCGCGGGGAAGCCGGCGGCCACGTGCAACGACTGCCACGAGAGCCACGATCTCCGCCGGGCCAACGACCCCAAGTCCTCCGTCTACCGCGAGAACATCCCCGTCACCTGTGCCAAGTGTCACGCCGCGGAGAGCCGGGCCTACCTCGAGAGCATCCACGGGGTCTCCATGGCCCGGGGCGTGACCAAGTCCCCCGTCTGCACGGACTGCCACGGCGAGCATTCCATCCGGGCGGCGCGCGATCCCGCCTCGCGGGTGAGCGTGGCCTCGGTCTCCAAGACCTGCGCGAGCTGCCACGAGGCGCAGGGGATCAGCGAGAAGTACGGCATCCCGGGGGGGCGACTGGAGACCTACGCCGACAGTTTCCACGGCCTGGCGGTCCGGGGCGGCTCCAGGGTGGCGGCGAACTGCGCCAGTTGCCACGGGGTGCACGACATCCGGCCCTCCGAGGATCCCCGGTCGGCCATCCACCCGAAGAACCTCCCGGCCACCTGCGGCAAGTGCCATCCCGGCGCCGGCGAGAACTTCGCCAAGGGTCTGGTCCACGTGGCCCTCACCACCCGGGAGGAGCCGATCCTCTTCTACGTCCGCAACTTCTACCTCCTGCTGATCGCGGTCACGATCTCGGGGATGGCGGCCCATAACGGCCTCGACTTCCTGAAAAAGCTCCAGCGGGAGTACCGCCGGCGCGGAGGCGGGCTCGCCACGCTGCAGGCCGGAGAGGACAGCGCCGAGGCGCCCGGGCCGTCCGGCTGGATCGAGCGCATGACGCTCTCCGAGCGGGGGCAGCACGCGCTCCTGGCCTGCTCGTTCATCGTCCTGGTCTACACGGGGTTTGCCCTCAAGTTCCCCGAGACCTGGCTCTTCGCCTGGATCGTCAGGCTGGAACAGGGCTACGCCTGGCGGAGCTGGATCCACCGGGGGGCGGCCCTCGTCATGGTCTCCGCCTGCCTCTGGCATCTCGCCTACCTGCCGACCCGGCGGGGGCGCGCCTTCCTGCGCGACATGTTCCCGCGCTACCAGGACGTGCGGGAGTTCGTGCAAAACGTCGGCTACCTCCTCGGCCTCCGGCGCGAGCCGCCGGCCTTCGACCGCTTCAGCTACATCGAGAAGGCGGAGTACTGGGCCCTCATCTGGGGCTCCGTGGTGATGGCGGTCACGGGCTTCATGCTCTGGTTCGAGAACTGGACGCTGAGGTATCTGGCCAAGTGGGTGCTCGATCTCGCCACCCTGGTCCACTACTACGAGGCCTGGCTGGCCACGCTGGCCATCCTGGTCTGGCACCTCTACGCCGTGGTCTTCAACCCCGACGTGTACCCCATGAACTGGACCTGGCTGACGGGCAAGGTCTCCGAGGACATGCTCCGGCACGAGCATCCCCGCGAGTACGCGCGGCTGCGGGAGCGCGGGGAAGTCCGCGAGGGCGCGTGAGGCGTGAAGCGTGAGACGTGAGGCGGCCGCTCGAAGGGCGTCGGTGCGACCTGCCTGGGGCGGGGCATGGGCTGAGCGTGTCGTGACATGGGCGAGCGGCCGGCGAGACCTGGCGGTGGGTGTGGTGGCGGCGAGTGTCCTGGGCCTCGCCGTGCTTCTGTCCTGGCC
>JBBIQE010000068.1:0-18682 GCA_037442485.1 Methylomirabilis sp. (SeqCode) | reverse complement strand
GGACGAGATCAACTTGATGAAGTGGTGATCCGAGAACAGTGAAACGTGAGGCGTGAGGCGGAAGGCGAAGGGACAGACGGGAGCGGGACCTCGCCTCACCCCTGACGCCTCACGCGGACACAGCCACCCTGGATAGCGAGCGATTGCAAACGATGCTGAAGCTGGTTTGGCTGGTGCCGGTCCTCCCCCTGGCGGGAGTCGTCATCAACGGGATCTTCGGCCACTGGATTCGGGGCCGGGCCCATCTGTTGGCGGTGGGGACGACGGCGCTCTCCTTCCTGGTGGCCCTGGCGATCTTCATCCAGGCGGCCGGCGGGCAGGGGCTGGACTGGGACGTCTACTCCTGGGTCGCCGTGGGAGGGCTGCACGCCACCGTCGGGTTCCTGGTGGATCCCCTCTCGGCCGTGATGATGCTGGTGGTCACCTTCGTGGGGTTCCTGATCCACGTCTACTCCATCGGCTACATGCACGGGGACCCGGGGTATCCCCGGTTCTTCACCTATCTCAACCTGTTCATGACCTCCATGCTCATCCTGGTCCTGGCGAACAACTATCTGCTGATGTTCCTGGGCTGGGAGGGCGTGGGGCTGTGCTCCTACCTTCTGATCGGGTTCTGGTACGAGAGGCGGTCGGCCTCCGATGCCGGAAAGAAAGCCTTCGTGGTGAACCGGATCGGGGACGCGGGGTTCCTGTTGGGCCTGTTTCTCATCTGGCGGACCTTCGGGTCGCTGCAGTATGCGGATATCTTCCCGATGGTTCCGGCGATGCATGACCTGCTGGCGCGTCCCTCGGTCCTGGGCCTGAGCCTGGTCACCTGGATGACCTTGCTGCTGTTTACCGGCGCCACGGGCAAGTCGGCCCAGCTGCCGCTCTACGTCTGGCTCCCGGACGCCATGGAGGGGCCGACGCCGGTCTCGGCCCTGATCCACGCCGCCACCATGGTGACGGCCGGCGTGTACATGGTGGCCCGGTCCCACGCGTTGTTCAGCGCGGCCCCCCTCAGCATGGACGTGGTGGCGACCGTGGGGGCGGTGACGGCACTCTTCGCGGCCTCCATCGCGCTGCTGCAGACCGACATCAAGCGGGTGGTGGCCTACTCGACCATCTCGCAGCTCGGCTACATGTTCCTCGGGGCCGGGGTCGGGGCCTATGCCACGGCGATCTTCCATCTGGCCACCCACGCCTTTTTCAAGGCGCTGCTGTTTCTGGGCTGCGGCTCGGTCATCCACAGCCTCCAGGGGGAGCAGGACGCGCGCAAGATGGGCGGCCTGCGCAAGCACATGCCCGTGACCGCCTTTACCTTCCTCCTGGGCGCGCTGGCGAACGCGGGCATCTTCCCCCTGGCCGGGTTCTGGTCCAAGGATCAGATCCTGCACGCGGCCATCGCCTCGGGCCGGACGTGGCTCTGGGCCCTGGGGGCGGTGGGGGCCTTCTGCACGGCCTTTTACATGTTCCGCCTCTACTTCCTGACCTTCGAGGGGGAGTCGCGGCTGGACCCGCACGTGGCCCACCACGTCCACGAGTCGCCCCGGGTGATCACGGTCCCCCTGATCATCCTGGCCATCTTCACCGTGGGGGCCGGTTTCCTGGGCTACTCGCCGGAGTTCGGGCCCTACTACGCCTTCGTCAATCCGGTCTTCCAGGCAGAGGTGGGGGCCGAGTCGCCGAGACACGAGGGCCCGTCGGAGCTGCTCATGGCCGTCATCTCGGTCGCCATCGCGCTGGCGGGCATCCTGCTGGCCTATCAGATGTACATGCGCCGGCGGGAGCTGGCCGACCGGATGGCGGAGCGGTTCGCGGGGCTGTACCGGCTGGTGTACAACAAGTACTGGGTGGACGAGATCTACATCGCGGTCTTCGTGGACTTCGGCAAGTGGCTGTGCCGCCTGTTCTGGACCGTGGACGCCAAGGGGGTGGACGGGACCGTGGACGGCACCAGCCGGCTGACCGTCCTGCTGAGCCAGGCCTCGGCCCTCTTCGACTTCCGCGGCGTGGACGGCCTGGTGAACGCCATCGCCGACCTGATCCAGGGGGGGAGCCAGGCCTTCAAGCGCATCCAGACGGGCGTGATCCAGAACTACCTCCTGGCCATGGCCCTGGGGATCTTCGTCATCGTCTCGTTGTATTTCTTCCTCTAGCCGGTGCCCCCCCGTCCCTCCCCCCCGGGGGAGGGGGCGGCGAGGGGGGCCACGGCCGACGCCGTGTGAGCACTGAAGGAGCGGCCGCATGACCGTGCAGGGCAACGTCCTCGGATTCCCGATCCTGTCGCTCATCACCTATCTGCCCCTCCTGGGCGCGATCCTGCTGCTCGCCGTGGGGCGGGAGCGGATCGGCGCCATCCGCAACCTGGCCTTCCTCTTCTCCCTGGCGAGCTTCGGGGTCTCGCTCCTGCTGCCGTTCCGCTACGACCCCTCCACCCCGGCGGTGCAGTTCGTGGAGCGGCACACCTGGATCCCCAGCCTCGGGGTGAGCTACTTCTTCGGGCTGGATGGGATCAGCCTGTGGCTCACCCTGTTGACCACCTTCCTCTCGCCCGTCGCGGTCCTGTGCTCCTACGAGTCCATCAAGCACCGGGCCAAGGAGTACTACATCTTCCTCCTCATCCTGGAGACCGGGATGCTGGGGGTGTTCCTGGCCCTGGACTTCTTCCTGTTCTACGTCTTCTGGGAGGTCATGCTGGTCCCCATGTACTTCCTCATCGGGGTCTGGGGCAGCGACCGGCGGCTGTACTCGGCCATCAAGTTCTTCCTCTATACGCTGTTCGGCAGCGTGGTGATGCTGCTGGGCATCCTGGCGGTCTACTTCTACGCCGGGGCCCGGACCGGCCAGTACACCTTCGACGTGCTGGAGCTGATGAAGGTCGCCTACCCGCACACGCCCCTGATCACCGTGCTGGGGCTGTC
This sequence comes from Methylomirabilis sp. (SeqCode), assembly GCA_037442485.1. Classification (GTDB taxonomy): domain Bacteria; phylum Methylomirabilota; class Methylomirabilia; order Methylomirabilales; family 2-02-FULL-66-22; genus 2-02-FULL-66-22. The sequence continues at coordinate 15,779 of JBBIQE010000068.1, read as the reverse complement.
GCTGTCCTTCCAGGACCTCGTCTGGCTGGCCTTCGCCCTCTCCTTCGCCATCAAGGTGCCCATGTTCCCCTTCCACACCTGGCTGCCCGACGCCCATACCGATGCCCCCACGGCCGGTTCGGTGATCCTGGCGGGGGTCCTGCTGAAGATGGGGACGTACGGGTTCCTCCGCTTCAACCTGCCCCTGTTTCCCGAGGCCAGCCGGCACTTCGTCCCCCTGGTCTTCGTCCTGGCGATCATCGCCATCATCTACGGGGCCATGGTCTGCATGGTCCAGCCGGACATGAAGCGGCTGATCGCCTACAGCTCCGTGAGCCACATGGGCTTCGTGATGCTGGGCATGTTCGCCTTCAACCTTCAGGGCGTTCAGGGGAGCCTTTTGCAGATGGTGAACCACGGCCTGTCCACGGGCGGGCTGTTCCTGGTGGTCGGCCTGATCTACGACCGGCGGCACACGCGGCTGATCTCGGAGCTGGGCGGGCTGTCGCGCCAGATGCCCATCTATGCCGCGCTCTTCGCCATCATCATGCTGGCCTCCATGGGGCTGCCCGGGCTGAACGGCTTCATCGGGGAGTTCCTGATCCTGATCGGCGCGTTCCAGGTCCGCTGGTGGTGGGGCGCCCTGGCCGTGACGGGCATCATCCTGGGGGCCGCCTACATGCTGTGGCTGTACCAGCGGACCATGTTCGGCGAGATCACCAAGGAGGAGAACCGGACCCTGCCCGACCTGGACGCCCGGGAGATGGCCACGCTCCTGCCCATCATTGCCCTGTGCTTCTGGATCGGCCTGTACCCGGCGCCGTTCCTCAGGGCCATGGAGACCTCGGTGGCCAACGTCATTCAGATGGTGGAGAGGGGGGCGGCCGGAAAGCCCATCGGCCCGGAGCAGGCGGCACTCCGGCGCAGCCCGGGGGTACCCGGCACTCCGGCACTCCGGCAACCCGGAAACACTGACCCCCTGATTGCCGGATTGCCTGATCGCCAAGTTGCCAGCGTTGCGGGTGAGGCGGGCCGATGACGCAGCCGTTCACCCCCGCCGACCTCACCCTCCTGGCCCCCGAGATCGCCGTCACGATCACGGCGCTCGTGGTGCTGCTCCTCGATCTGCTGGCCCGATCCCGCGAGCGTGCGTGGCTGGCGGGCGTGGGCCTCCTGGGCCTCGCCGCCGCCATCGCCCTGGTGGCCCGCCAGATGGCGCAGGGGCCCGGGCCGGTCCTGGCCTTCAGCGGCCTGCACGTGGTGGATTCCTACGCCAGCTTCTTCAAGCTGGTGTTCCTCCTGAGCGCCATCATCGTCATCCTGCTCGCCGCCCGGCACCTCCAGGACCAGGGCATGGACCCGGGGGGCTTTTACAGCCTCTTGCTGTTCGCCACCCTGGGCACCCTGCTGATGGCCTCGGCCGCCGATCTGCTGTCGCTCTTCGTGGGGCTGGAGACGATGGCGGTCTCGAGCTACGCCCTCTGCGGCCTGATGAAGCGGGACCAGCGGTGCAACGAGGGCGCCCTGAAGTACCTGCTCATGGGCGTCTTCTCGACGGGCGTCCTCCTCTACGGCATGGTGCTGCTCTACGGCGTGGCGGGCGGCACCGGCTTCCAGGTGGTGGCCAGGGCGGCGGGCCTGGGCGGCTTCCGCAACCCGGCCCTCGTCATGGCCATGGTCCTGCTGGCGGCGGGGTTCGGGTTCAAGATCGCCGCCGTGCCGTTCCACATGTATCTGCCCGACATGTACGAGGGGGCCCCCACGCCGGTGGTGGCCTTCATGGCGGGCGCGGCCGAGCTGGCCGGCATGGCGGTCCTGGTGCGGGTCTTCCTGCTGGCCCTTCCGGAGCTGCAGGTGGACTGGGGGCTGCTGTTCTGGGTGCTGGCGGTCCTCACCATGACCATCGGGAACCTGGTGGCCATCGCCCAGGCGAACCTGAAGCGGATGCTGGCCTACAGCACCATCGCCCACATGGGCTACCTCCTCATCGGGCCGGTGGTGGGCTCCCCGCTCGGCGTCGCGGCCGTCCTCTTCTACAGCCTGGCGTATGCCTGCATGACCATCGGGGCCTTCGGGATGGTGGTCCTGCTGGCCCGCGGGAGGACGCGGGGGGATCAGATTGACGACTTCACCGGGCTGGCCCAGAGGAGCCCGCTGGCCGCCGGCCTCATGCTCCTGTTCCTGCTCTCACTGACCGGCATCCCGCCCACGGCCGGCTTCGTGGCCAAGTTTTACCTGTTCGCCGCCGCGGTGGATGCGAAGTATTACTGGCTGGTGCTCATCGCCGTGGTCAACTCGGCCATCTCGCTCTACTACTACATGCGGGTGGCCATGGTGATGTACATGCGGGAGGTGCCGCCGCAGGGGATCGCCCTGGGCCGGTCGCCGGCCCTGTACCTCGCGCTGTTTCTGGCCGCAGCCGTGACGCTCCTCCTCGGCGTGTTTCCGGGGCCGGTCCTGGAGCTGGCCCGGGCCTCGGCCGCCGGGGTGGCCGGCTGAGCTGCGACGGCAACCCGGCGCGTCGGGGAAGGGCTTGACACCGGGGGACTGAACGGATAGAAAAGGGAGGCTTTCCCGCCTCCCGGTGACCCCGACCCGACCGGGGGTGTGTCATGCCCGACGAGGAGCCCTCGGTCCTCAAGCACCTCGCCCGATTAAGCACCATCGGCGTGACCCTGGTGGCGGCCACGGCCATCGGCCTGGCGATCGGATACGGGCTGGACCGGTGGCTGGGGACGAGCCCGTGGCTGACCCTGCTGTTCACCCTGTTCGGGATCGCCGCGGGGTTCGTCAATCTGTTCCGGGACGTGGGCCTGATGGGGCCAGGCCAGAAGTAGCCGGGCACTCTCCACAAGAAGTGCCGGCGCGAGCTGCAGGCAACGCGGGGGAGCGCATGGCGACGGAGACCGGCAAGCCGGCGACCGGCGGCAAGGGGCTCTGGATCTTCCTGGGCATCCTGGCGGTGCTGAACATCGCCATCGGGCTCTGGCTGGAGCCCCGCCAGGTGGCGCTGGAACATCCGCCCCTCCTCCAGGTGCCCAACTTCCTGGCCTTCCTGGGCGTCCCGGGGCAGTGGCTGCCGGCCCACGTCACCTTCACCTGGCTGGTGATGGCGGTCCTGGTGGTTCTGGGCGCGCTGGGGACGCGGGCCCTCCGGCCGGTTCCCGGTCCGCTGCAGAACGTCGCCGAGGTGGTGATCGAGGCCTTCGGCGGCCTCCTGGATCAGATGATCGGCAGGCAGGGGCGGCAGTTCTTGCCGTTCATCGGTACGGCCGGCCTGTTCATCCTGACCAGCAACCTCCTGGGGAACATTCCGGGCTTTACGCCGCCCACGGCCAACTGGAACACCACCGTGGCCCTGGCGCTCACGGTGTTTCTCTACTACAACTGGTGCGGGATCCGGAAGCACGGGCCGCTCAACTACCTGAAGCACTTCTGCGGCCCGGTGTGGTGGCTGGCCCCCCTCATGTTCCCGATCGAGTTCATCGGCCACCTGGCCCGGCCGGTCTCCCTGTCCATCCGGCTGTTCGGGAACATGTTCGGGGAGGAGAGCGTGATCACGCTGCTGCTGTCCCTGATCTGGCTGGTCATGCCCTATCTCATCTGGCTCGGGGTCATGCTGCCCCTGAGCCTGTTCACGGCCGCGGTGCAGACCTTCATCTTCATCATGCTGTCCATGGTGTATATCGCCGGCGCGGTCGAGGAAGGGCACGGCGAAGAGCATCACTGAGATCGGCCCGGCGTCAACCGCGAACGCCCCCAGGCGAGGCCGGACGGCCCACGGGGCCTGACGGGGTGCGCGGGGAGGCCACGGGCCGACGGGCATGGCAGCGCACGCAAGAAAGGAGGGAGTGGATGGGCGGAATGGCTGGACGGGCGGCATGGATGGCCACGGGGCTCCTGCTCCTTTTCGCCGGGTCGGCCTTCGCGGCCGAGGCCGGGGCCGGGGGAGGGGGCATCGTGTCGGTGGGGGCCATCAGCGTCATCACCGGAGGGTTCGCCATGGCGATCGCCTCGGCCGCGGCCGCGATCGGGCAGAGCCGGGCCATCGTGGCGGCGCTGAACGGCATCGCGCGGCAGCCGAGCGCGGCGCCCAGGATTCAGGTGGCCATGATCATCGGTCTGGCCCTGATCGAATCGCTGGCGATCTACGTGCTCCTGATCTCGCTGATCGTCTTCTTCGTGAAGCCCTTTGGCGGCTAGCGACGCACGGGGGCCGCGGGGTCGAGTCCCCCGGGCCCCCTCGTTTTTTGCCGTGGCAATGTGGGAAGCTTCACATGGCCCCGCGGCCGGCCGCGGCGGGCGGGCGTGAGTCTCCTGGCATGCTCCTGGATTATCTCCCGATCCTGATCCTGGTGGCCCTGGCCGCGCTGTTCGCGGGGGGCTCCGTCCTGCTCTCCGCCATGATGGGCCCGCGCCGCCCGACCGGCGAGAAGCTCTCCCCCTACGAGTGCGGCATCGAGCCGGTGGGGACGGCCCGCCAGCGGTTCTCGGTCAAGTTCTACCTCGTGGCGATGCTCTTCATCATCTTCGACATGGAGATCGTCTTCCTCTATCCCTGGGCGGTCGTGTACCGGCAGCTCAAGCTGTTCGGCCTGCTCGGCATGGGCACCTTCCTGCTGATCCTGCTGGTGGGCTACCTCTACGTCTGGAAGAAGGGCGGGTTGGAGTGGGACTGAGGGCGCGGAGAACCGACAGGGACAGCGACAGGGATACCGACAAGCCATCCAAGGTCCAAAGTCCGAAGCCCAGGGTCTGAAGACCTCGGACGGGCGACCTCGGACGGGGGAGGCGGGATTCCGATCGCCGTCGCTATCGAAAGCCGCCGAGAGGTGGGGAAGAGCGGGGGGCGGGCGTGGACGAACCGCAGATCGCAACCGAGGGCCGCGCAGAGGCGCAATCCGAGAGCCTCGTGCTCCAGCGCCTGCGGGAGCAGTTCGGCCCGGCGCTCCTGGAGGTGAAGATCTGGCGGAACGAGACGACCATCCTCCTGGCGCCGTCGGACCTGCCGCGGGTCTGTCGGTTCCTCCGCGACGATCCGGGCCTGGCCTTCGATCTGCTGCTGGATGTCACGGGGGTGGACCGGCTGCGGCTGCCGGAATCCTCCCCCCGGTTCGAGGTGGTCTACCACGTCTACTCGCTGCAGCACCGGCGCCGGCTGCGGCTCAAGGTCCGGGTGGAGGACGGCCAGGCGCTGCCCACGGTGACCGGGATCTGGCCGACGGCCAACTGGCACGAGCGCGAGGTCTACGACCTGTTCGGCGTGCCCTTCGACGGGCACCCGGACCTCCGCCGCATCCTGATGCCCGAGGACTGGGAGGGGCATCCGTTGCGCAAGGACTACCCGGCGGAGGCGTCCCCCAAGTGGTGGGAGGAAGAGCCGGCGTGAGCCCCACCCGCACCATGACCCTCAACATGGGCCCCCAGCACCCCTCGACCCACGGGGTGCTCCGCCTGGTCCTGGAACTGGACGGCGAGGTGGTGGTGAGGTGCACCCCCCACATCGGGTACCTGCACACCGGAATCGAGAAGGGGCTGGAGAGCAAGCGGTTCCAGCAGGGGATCCCCCTGACCGACCGGATGGACTACCTCGCCCCCCTCAGCAACAACCTCGCCCTGGTCCTGGCCATCGAGAAGGCCCTGGGGATCCTGCCGCCCGAGCGGGGCCAGACCATCCGGGTCCTGCTCACGGAACTGACCCGGATCAAGAGCCACCTGGTCTGGCTGGGCACCCACGCCATGGACATCGGGGCCATGTCGGTCTTCCTCTACTGCTTCCGGGAGCGGGAAACGATCCTGGACCTGTACGAGGCGGTGAGCGGCCAGCGGATGATGTCGAGCTACTTTCGGGTGGGGGGCGTGGCGGCCGACCTCCCTCCGGGGTTCGAGGACAAGGTCCAGGCCTTCCTCGCGACCTTCCCCGCGCGGCTGGCGGAGTACGAGGCGCTCCTCACGCAGAACCCCCTCTGGCGCCAGAGGACCGTGGGGATCGGGGCCATCGCGCGCGAGGATGCCATCGCCCTAGGGCTCACGGGGCCGAGCCTCAGGGCCTGCGGGGTCGCCTACGACGTCCGGAAGGCCCACCCCTACAGCGGCTACGAGCGCTACGAGTTCGAGGTTCCCCTGGGGAAGAGCGGCGATGTGTACGACCGGTACATGGTGCGCGTGGCGGAGATGCGCCAGAGCCACCGGATCGCCACCCAGGCCCTGCACCGCCTCCGGCCGGGGCCGATCAACGTGGCCGATCCCAAGATCGTGCCGCCCCCCAAGCCGCTCCTGAAGCAGTCCATGGAGGCCCTGATCCACCATTTCAAGCTCTACTCCGAGGGCTTCCACGTCCCGGCCGGGGAGGTGTACCAGCCCATCGAGGCCCCCAAGGGGGAGCTGGGCGCCTACCTCGTCTCCGACGGGGGCACCCGGCCGTACCGGATCCACTTCCGGGCGCCGTCCTTCGTGAACCTGCAGGCGCTGCCGAAGATGGTGGAGGGGCGCCTGGTGGCGGACGTGGTGGCCGTCATCGGCTCCCTGGACATCGTCCTGGGGGAGATCGACCGCTGAGGCGGCGGGTGCGGGGACGCGGATGATCGCGGATTCGACGAAGCAGCGCCTGGACGAGCTGGTCGCCCGGTATCCGGAGAAGCGGTCGGCCCTGATCCCCATCCTGCACGAGGTGCAGGCCGAGGTGGGCTATCTCAGCCCCGAGGCCATCCAGTGGGTGGCGGGCTACCTCGGGCTCAGCCCGGCCGACGTGATGAGCGTGGCCAGCTTCTACGACATGCTGAACCTCGAGCCGGTGGGGCGGCACATGATCTACGTGTGCCACAACCTCTCCTGCTCGCTCCTGGGGGCCGAGCGGCTGATCCGGCACCTGGAGGAGCGCCTCGGTATCCGCGTGGGCGAGACGACGCCGGACGGGCTCATCACGCTCAAGCGGATGGAGTGCCTGGCCTCCTGCGGGACGGCGCCCGCCATCCAGGTGGACGGCGTCTACTACGAGCGGATGACGATCCAGAAGCTGGACGAGCTGCTGGCGAAGCTGCGGGACGGGCGACTCGGGCGGTCGAGGACGTGAGGGGCATGGCCTTCGAGAAGATCCTGACCCGGTACCAGGACATCCCGAACTACACCGGGACCATCGAGGACTACCTCGCCCAGGGCGGCTACCAGGCGCTCCCCAAGGCCCTGCGGGAGTTCCAGCCTGCCCAGCTCGTCGAGGAAGTGAAGAAGTCGGGGCTGCGGGGTCGGGGCGGCGCCGGCTTCCCCTGCGGGGTGAAGTGGGGGTTCATCCCCAAGGACCCGTCCCGGCCGAAGTACCTGGTCTGCAACTGCGACGAGAGCGAGCCGGGGACCTTCAAGGACCGGATGCTCATCGAGCAGGATCCGCACCAACTCATCGAGGGGATCGTCATCAGCAGCTACGCCATCGGCTGCCACCTGGCCTTCATCTACTGCCGGGGCGAGTTCGTGGAGGGCGCCCGCCGGCTGGAGCGGGCCCTGGCCGAGGCCTACCGGCAGGGGTATCTCGGCGAGAACATCCTGGGCAGCGGCTTTGACCTGGACCTGTACGTCCACCGGGGGGCGGGCGCCTACATCTGCGGCGAGGAGACCGGGCTGCTGGAATCCCTGGAGGGCAAGCGCGGCCAGCCCCGGGTGAAGCCGCCCTTCCCGGCCATCGCCGGCCTGTACCGATCGCCCACGGTGGTCAACAACGTGGAGACGCTGTGCAACGTGCCGCACATCGTGCTGCGGGGGGCGGACTGGTATGCGAGCATCGGACCGCCCAAGAGCACGGGCCCCCGGCTCTTCTCGGTGAGCGGGCACGTGGAGCGGCCCGGCAACTACGAGCTGCCCATGAGCGTCACGCTCCGCGAGCTGATCTTCGAGCACGCGGGCGGCATCCGAAACGGCCGGCGGCTCAAGGCCGTGATCCCGGGCGGCTCCTCGGCGCCCGTGCTCACGGAGCAGCACCTGGACCTCCGCATGGACTTCGAGTCGCTGGCCGCGGCCGGATCCATGGGCGGCTCGGGCGGCGTCATCGTCATGGACGACACCGTCTGCATGGTCCGGGTGGGGGAGATCGTCTCGCGGTTCTACCACCACGAGTCCTGCGGCCAGTGCACCCAGTGCCGCGAGGGGACCGCCTGGCTGCACAAGGTGCTCTCCCGGATCGAGCGGGGCCAGGGCCGGAAGGAGGACCTGGAGGTGCTGCTCGACATGTGCGACAACATGAAGGGGAAGACCATCTGCGTCCTGAGCGATGCGGCCGCCATGCCCATCGAGAGCTACCTGAAGTACTTCCGGGACGAGTTCGAGGCCCACATCCGGGAGCGGGCCTGCCCCTTCGCGGGCCAGGGGACATTCTAGGCCACTGGGCCACCCGGCGACTTCCCAGTTGGGAGGCGCCACATCGCCCCGGTGTTTCCTTGCCGGATTGCCGTTGGATAGCGCGATGCCCACACTGAAGATTGACGGGGTCGAGGTCACCGTTCCCGCCAACACCAGCATCCTGGAGGCGGCGAAGTCGGTGGGGATCGAGATCCCCCATTACTGCTACCATCCCGGCCTGAGCGTGGTGGGGCAGTGCCGGTTGTGCCAGGTGGAAGTGGAGAAGATGCCCAAGCTGGCCACCGCCTGCAACACCCCCGTGGCGGACGGGATGGTGGTCTTCACCCGCGCGCCCAAGGTGGAGAAGGCGCGGCGGGCCGTGCTGGAGTTCTACCTCCTGAACCATCCCCTGGACTGCCCCATCTGCGACAAGGGGGGCGAGTGCCCCCTCCAGGATTTCACGCTGAAGTACGGTCCCGGCGAGAGCCGGTTCGTGGAGGAGAAGCTCCAGCGGGCCAAGCACCGGATCCTCGGCCCCCACATCGTCTTCGATGCCGAGCGGTGCATCCTGTGCACGCGCTGCGTCCGGTTCTGCCGCGAGATCCCCAAGAGCGGGGAGCTGGGGGTCTTCTCCCGGGGGGACCGGTCGGAGATCAACCTCTTCCCGGGAAAGGCGCTGGACAACGCCTACTCGGGCAACGTGATCGACCTGTGTCCGGTGGGGGCGCTCACCTCCCGGGAGTACCGGTTCCGGTCCCGGCCGTGGGACCTGGAGCGGCACGCGGAGAGCGTCTGTCCCCTCTGCAGCGCCGGGTGCAACGTCCTCCTGGATGTCCGCCACCGGCAGGGGGGCGAGGAGCTGCTGCGCATCCGGCCGCGGGAGAATCCGGCCGTGAACCGCTGGTGGATGTGCGACGAGGGCCGGTTCACCTTCCAGTACCTCGCCGACCCGGCGCGGCTGCGGGTGCCCACGTGGCGCGAGGGCGACCGGCCGGTCGCCATGGACTATGACGACCTCTTGCTCCGCCTGGCCCGGGCCATCCGCCGGGTGGGGGAGGCGCACGGCGCCTCCGCCATCGGCTGCATCGCCTCGTCGCGGCTCACCAACGAGGAGCTGTTCCTCCTCCGCCGCTTCTTCCGCGAGATCCTGGGCACCCCGCACCTGGACTTCCGCATCCGGCCGGTGCAGGCGGAGCCGACCGACGCCTCCGAGGACGGGATCCTGCGGCGCACCGACAAGACGGCCAACAGCCGGGGGGCGCGCGACCTCGACATCCTGCCGGGGCCGGAGGGGCTGGACGTGGCGGGGATGCTGCAGGCGGCGTCGGCCGGCCGGCTGAAGGCGCTCTTCGTCTTCGAGGAGGACCTGGTGGGCGAGCGTCCGGACCGCCCCGGCTGCGGCGCGCCCGGTCGAGGCGTCCGCGAGGCGCTGGGGCGGCTGGAGCTCCTGGTGGCCTCCAGCCTGTTCGCCACCGGGACGACGGCCCTGGCCCACGTCGTCCTGCCCGCCCTGGGGTTCGCGGAGAAAGAGGGGAGCTTCACCAACTTCCAGGGGCGCATCCAGAAGATCCATCGGGCGCTCACGCCTGACCTGGCCTCGCGGAGCCTGCCGGAGGCGCTGCGGGATCTGGCTCGGGACCTGGGGCGCGACCTGGGCCCCATCGAGCCGGAGCGGATCTGGGCCGCCATCGGGGAGCGGCCGGGGCCTTACCAAGGCCTCGCCTGGAAGGATATCGGGCCGCTCGGCCTCTTACCAGCGCCGTGAGGCGTGAAAGGTGAGGGGTGAGGCGGAACGGCCGCGCTCCTCCCCTCGCGACGTGCGCCTGACGCCTCACGAGTTGCGCCTGCGAGGTCGCGGGCCGCGGACAGTTCAGGCATGCTGGAAACCGTGATCGTCATGCTGGCCAAGATCGTGGTGGTGTTCGGCGCCCTGCTCTTGGCCGTGGCCTACATGACCTGGATCGAGCGGAAGCTGATCGCCGATATCCAGGTGCGCCTGGGCCCCATGCGGGTCGGCCCCCACGGGCTGCTCCAGCCGATCGCCGACGGGATCAAGCTGATGTTCAAGGAGGATTTGATTCCCAGCCAGGCCGAGCGGGTCGTGTTCCTCCTGGCCCCCAGCCTGAGCATCGTCCCGGCCTTCATCGCCTTCGCGGTGATTCCCTTCGGCGACTCGACGACCCTCTTCGGCCTGCTGGCCAGGCCCGTGCCGCTGTACATCACCGACATCGACGTGGGGGTGCTGTTCATCTTCGCCGTGGCCTCCCTCGGGGTCTACGGGATCGTCCTGGCGGGCTGGTCCTCCAACAACAAGTACTCGCTGCTGGGGGGGCTGCGCTCCTCCGCCCAGTTGATCAGCTACGAGCTGTCCATGGGCCTGTCGGTGGTGGGCGTCCTGCTCCTGGCGGGCTCCCTCAGCCTGGTGGACATCGTCAAGGCCCAGGCGGGTCTCGACTGGTGGGGGGGGATCCTGCCCGTGCCCCGGTGGTTCCTCTTCAGTCAGCCGCTGGGATTCTGCCTCTATTTCTGCTGCGCCCTGGCGGAGACGAACCGGGCCCCCTTCGACCTCCCCGAGGCGGAGACCGAGCTGGTGGCCGGGTTTCACACCGAGTACAGCTCCATGAAGTTCGCCATGTTCTTCATGGCCGAGTACGCCAACATGATCACGGTCTCCGCCCTGGCCACCACGCTGTTTCTGGGAGGCTGGCTGGGGCCCATCGGCCCCTCGCCCGTGTGGTTTTTGGGCAAGGTCTTCCTCCTGCTGTTCCTGTTCATCTGGTTCCGGGCGACGCTGCCGCGGTTCCGGTACGATCAGCTCATGCAGTTCGGGTGGAAGTGCCTGCTCCCGCTGGCCCTGGTGAACGCCGTGGCCACGGCCATCTTCCAGGTGGTGTGGGGGGGGTAGCATGGAGCTCGCGATCTTTGCGGGACTGGCGCTGGTGGCGGGCGGGTCGGCCCTGTTGGTGATCCTCCAGCGGCACGCGGTGTACAGCGCCCTGTTCCTGATCATCGCCATGGGGGCGCTGGCGGGCATCTACATCCTGCTAGCGGCCTACTTCGTCTGGGTCATCCAGGTCATCGTCTATGCCGGGGCCATCATGGTGCTCTTCCTGTTCGTGATCATGCTCCTGGACATCGGACGCGAGCAGGCTCCCTGGGCCCCGCCGGACCGGGGCCGGATCGTGGCGGCCCTCCTGCTCACCCTGGTGCTCCTGGTGGAGCTGGGCATGGCGGTGGCGCAGCGCCTGGTGCCGCAAGCGAGCACGGGGCCGGTCGTGGCGGGTGAGTTCGGCACGACCCGCCTGGTGGGGCGCCTCCTGTTCACCGATTTCCTGTTCCCGTTCGAGATTACCTCCATCATCCTGCTGGTGGCGATGGTGGGGGCGATGGTCCTGGCCAAAAGGCGCCTGCCCTGACCACGGACCACGGACGACGGACCGCGGACCACGGACGACCGAGGATGGAGCGATGAAAAGTGACAGGGCGAGGGCGCGTCCTGCCATGCGTTTGTGCCGTCCACGGTCTATCGTCCACCGTCAACTGAATTGGAGCCCGAGATGCAGGTCCCGCTGGAAGCCTATCTGATCCTGGGCGCCTTCCTGTTCGTCGTGGGCGTGATCGGCGTGGCGACCCGGCGCAACGCGCTCATCATCTTCATGTCCATCGAGCTGATGCTGAACGCGGTGAACCTGACCTTCCTGGCCTTCGCCCGCTTCCTCAACTCGATGGAGGGGCAGATCTTCGTCTTCTTCGTCATGGTGGTGGCCGCGGCCGAGGTGGCGGTGGGGCTGGCCATCATCCTCGCCATCTACCGGAACAAAGAGACGGTGGACGTGGCGGAGCTGAACCTCTTGAAATGGTAGAGGAAAGCCCGTGAGGCGTTAGGCGTGAGGCGGCCGGGGGAGGAAACGGGTACTCTCGCCTCACGCCTCGCCCCTCACGCCTAACGGCGGGTTGGTGAAGCGATGCTGAGCCATCTGTGGCTGGTTCCGGTCTGGCCCCTGCTGGGCTTCCTGGTGAACGGCTTCTTCGGCCGGCGGATGGGGAAGCGGGCGGTGGGCCTCATCGCCTGCGGGAGCGTGGGCCTGTCCCTGCTGGCCTCGCTCCTCCTGGCGGCCGGACTCCTGGCCCTGCCCGCGGACGCCCGCCGCGTCAGCCAGGTGGTGGCGCCTTGGATCGGCGCGGGCACCTTCCAGGCGGACTGGGGGCTGCTCCTGGATCCGCTGTCGGCCGTCATGATCCTGGTGGTCTCGGGCGTCGGGTTCCTGATCCACGTCTACTCCATCGGGTACATGCACGCGGACCGCGACTACCCGCGCTTCTTCACCTACCTCAACCTGTTCACCTTCTCCATGCTGATGCTGGTCCTGGCCGACAACTACCTCTTGCTCTACGTCTTCTGGGAGGCGGTGGGCCTGTGCTCCTACCTGCTCATCGGCTTCTGGTTCGAGAAGCGGTCGGCCGCCGACGCGGGCAAGAAGGCGTTCATCGTCAACCGGGTGGGGGACTTCGGCTTCGCCCTGGGGGTGATGCTGCTCTGGACCAGCCTGGGGACGCTGCAGTACGACCAGGTCTTCGCCTCGGCCCCGGCGCAGCTTCCCGCAGGCGGGGCCGTCGTCACGGCCATCACCCTGCTCCTCTTCCTCGGGGCGACGGGGAAGTCGGCCCAGCTTCCCCTGTACGTCTGGCTGCCCGACGCCATGGAGGGGCCGACGCCGGTCTCCGCCCTGATCCACGCCGCCACCATGGTGACGGCCGGCGTCTACATGGTGGCGCGGTCGGCCCCGCTCTTCGAGCTGGCGCCCCTCTCCCTCACGGTGGTCTCCTGGATCGGGGGCCTCACGGCCGTGTTCGCCGCCAGCATCGCCCTGGTGCAGAACGACATCAAGCGGATCATCGCCTACTCGACCATCTCCCAGCTCGGCTACATGTTCCTGGGGGCCGGGGTCGGTGCCTACCCCAGCGCCATCTTCCACCTGATGACCCACGCCTTCTTCAAGGCCCTGCTGTTCCTCGGGGCCGGCTCGGTGATCCACGCCCTCGGGGGCGAGCAGGACATCCGGAAGATGGGGGGGCTGCGCAGGCCCATGCCCATCACCGCCTGGACCTTCCTGATCGCGGCGCTGGCCAATGCGGGGATCTTCCCCCTGGCCGGCTTCTGGTCCAAGGACGAGATCCTGTACGGGGCCATCGCCGGGGGCCACCTGGCGGTCTGGGCACTGGGGGCGGGCGGCGCCTTCCTCACCGCGTTCTATATGCTGCGCTGCTACTACCTGGTCTTCGAGGGGGCCTCGCGGGTGGACGAGCAGGCGGCGCACCACCTGCACGAGTCGCCCCCGGTGATGAGGGTGCCCCTCGTCATCCTGGCGGTCTTCGCGGCCCTGGGGGGATTCGTCGGCTACCCGCCGGAGCAGGGGGCCTATCACCAGTTCGTGGGGCCGGTCTTCGCCGCCGGCAGGGCCGCGGCGGCCCACGAGGCTTGGGTGGGCGAGCTCCCCATGGCGGTCCTCTCGCTCCTCATCGCCGTGGCGGGCGTCCTGGTGGCGACCCGCTTCTACCTCTGGCGCCCGGAGACGCCGGCCCGGCTGGTCGCGCGGCATCCCGCGGCCTACCGGGTGCTCCTGAACAAGTACTACGTGGACGAGCTGTACGACGCGCTCTTCGTCGAGCCGATCCACCGGGGCTCCCTCTGGCTCTGGCGGCGGTTCGACGAGCTGGTGATTGACGAGTCGGTCAACGGCGTCGCCGCCGTCATCCGGCTGGGCAGCGGGGCGCTGCGCCGCGTCCAGACAGGCTATGTCATGAACTACGTCCTCAGCTTCATCGTGGGCGTGGTGGCCATCCTCGGCTACCTGGCGTTCTGGCGCTGAGCGGGCACACAAGGCAGGAGGCACAGGGCGGGCAGCCATGGCAGGTGCAGAGCCGTGAGTGCGTTTCCCTGGATTTCGACCGTCGTCTTCCTGCCCCTGATCGGGGTGGGGCTGCTGCTTCTGGTGGACCGGCGGCGCGAGGCGGCCATCAAGCACCTGGCCCTTGCCGTCTCGGTCCTGACGTTGCTCCTCTCCCTGCAGCTCTACCGGGGGTTTCAGCTCAACGTCCCCGGCATGCAGTTCGTGGAGCGGAGAGCGTGGATCCCGGACTACGGGGTGCAGTACCTCGTGGGCGTGGACGGGATCAGCCTGCTCCTGGTCCTCCTCACCACCGTTCTCACGGCCGTGGCCATCCTCTCCTCCTACACGGCCATCACGACCTCCGTGAAGGAGTACATGATCTGCATGCTCCTCCTGGAGACGGGGATGCTGGGCGTCTTCGTGGCCCTGGACCTGGTCCTGTTCTACATCTTCTGGGAGGGGATGCTCATCCCCATGTACTTCCTGATCGGCATCTGGGGCGGCCCCCGCCGGATCTATGCCACCCTCAAGTTCTTCCTGTACACCATGGCGGGCGGGGTCCTGATGCTGGTGGCCATCCTCGTCCTGTACTATCTCAACGGCGGCCGGCCGGGGGGGGAGTTCACCTTCGACCTGCTCAGGATCTACGGCCTGGAGCTGCCCTTCGCCACCCAGGCCTGGCTGTTCCTGGCCTTCGCCGTGGCCTTCGCCATCAAGGTCCCCATGTTCCCCTTCCACACCTGGCTGCCCGACGCCCACGTGGAGGCGCCCACGGCCGGCTCGGTGATCCTGGCGGGGGTCCTGCTGAAGATGGGGACGTACGGCTTCCTGCGCTTCGCCCTGCCGCTGTTCCCCGAGGCCACCCGGTACTTCACGCCGCTGTTCTCCTGGCTGGCCATCATCGGCATCCTGTACGGGGCGCTGGTCTGCATGGTGCAGCCCGACCTGAAGAAGCTGGTGGCCTACAGCTCGGTGAGCCATCTGGGATTCGTGATGCTGGGCATTTTTGCCCTGACGATCCAGGGGGTGGAGGGGGGGATCCTGCAGATGGTGAACCACGGCCTCTCGACGGGGGCGCTGTTCCTCCTGGTGGGCATGATCTACGAGCGGCGCCACACGCGGATGATCGAGGACTTCGGGGGCCTGGCGCGGGTGATCCCGGTGTTCACGACCTGTTTCATGATCGTGACCCTGTCCTCCATCGGGCTGCCGGGCCTGAACGGCTTCGTGGGCGAGTTCCTGATCCTGGTGGGGACGTTCCGGGTACACCGGCTGTACGCGGTCCTGGCGACGGCGGGCGTGATCCTGGCCGCGGTCTACATGCTGTGGATGTTCCAGCGGGTGATGTTCGGCAGCCTCAGGCACGAGGAGAACCGGCGCCTCACCGACCTCACCCCGCGGGAGATGGCCGTGCTGGTCCCGGTGCTGCTGGGGATCGTCTGGATCGGGGTCTACCCCCGGCCGCTCCTCTCGGTGACGGAGGCCTCGGTCAAGCAACTGCTGGCCCAGGTGCACATCCGGTACCGGGTGGAGGATGGGAGAGCCGAGCGCCGAGCGCCGAGCGCCGAGCGCCGAGAGCTGAGC
>JBBIQE010000067.1:0-18733 GCA_037442485.1 Methylomirabilis sp. (SeqCode) | reverse complement strand
GGCGCCAGGCCGCCCGCAGGGCGGCCGGCCCCTGACATACCCACACCCCCGACAGCGTGAGCAGCCCGCCGAAAAGCTGCGCGGCCGTCAGCCGCTCGCCCAGCACCCACCAGGCCAGCAGGACACCGCAGACGGGCACCAGGTTGGTGAACACGGCCGTGCGCCCCGCCCCCACACGCTGGATGGCCAGGTTCCACCAGAAGAACGCCAGCACCGTGCCGGCCAGGCTGAGGTAGAGCACGGCTCCCCAGGCCAGCGCGGAAGCCCGGGTCACGGCGACCCAGGGCCGCTCCAGGGCCGCCACCGGGATCAGGAAGAGGCACCCGATGGTCATGCCGTCGGCGAGCGTGGCCAGGGCGCTCAGGCGCTGCATCGCCACCTTGGAGAAGACGGAGTACAGACCCCAGGCCATGCCCCCCAGGAGAAAGAACAGGTCACCCAGCAGCACCCGCCTCATGGCCGCGCCCGCCAGCCCCTGGGGTTGAATCACCAGGGCCACGCCGACCATGCACATCGCCGTCCCGGCGATCTGGGCGGCGCTGATCCGCTCCCGGGCCAGGCGGGCCGCCAGCAGCATGGTCCAGACGGGGCTGGTGGTCGGCGGGATGATCGCCCCGTGCGAGGCCGGGGCGAACAGCAGGCCCAGAAAAAACAGCGCATGATTCAGGGATGTCCCCAGGAACCCCACGCCCAGAAGAATCCGGACATCGCTGCGGCGAAGCTCCCGCCAGGCGGGGAGGGAGCGTCCGAACAGGATGAGCAGGATCAGGGTCGCCAGTCCATAGCGCAGGACCCCCACGGTCATGGGGGGAAAGTGGCGCAGCGCCAGCTTCCCCGCGACCGGGGTCGCCCCCCAGATCACGACGGTGAGGAGGATCAGGAGATAGACCCGGGCCGTGGGGATCGGTGCCTGCCTCCCGTCACGCCCGGCCACGAGGCCCACCACCTCGAGGTCGGCCGACCGGTGCCAGGCACCGCACCCCGTGGATGTGGCAGAAGGTCGTGCTCACCCGCATGTCCACCTCAAGCGGCAAGCCCTCCCCCGGCTCCCCGGCTGGCACATGAGATACCCTTCCCGCTGCCGATCGGCAAGCGAAAAGAAGGGCGGGATCGGGCCCGCTCGCCTCGGCCTGCCACGGGGGATGGGCGGGACGCGGCGCCCAGCGTGAATGGAATCGGAGGGCGGCAAGGAGCGGCCGGAGCGAACCCGGCGGGGGTGCGGAGCGCTTACACGCCCAGAAGCTTCACGCGCAGGTCCAGGTTCTGGGCGAGATCGCTGGCGGGACCGGAGTACTCCACGACGCCGTTGCCGAGGACATAGACGCGATCCGCCAGGTTGAGGGCCAGCTGCGCATTCTGCTCCACCAAGAGCAGCGTGGCGTGCTTGCGCAACTGCTCCAGGGCCCGGACCACCACCTCGATGACCGCAGGCGCCAGACCCTCGAAGGGCTCGTCCAGAAGCAAAAGGTCGGCATTGGTCATCAGGGCGCGGCCGATGGCCAGCATCTGGCGCTCCCCGCCGCTCAACTGATCGCCCCGGGACGCCCGCAGCGTCCGCAGGGCGGGAAACAGGTCGAACACCCGATCCGCGCTCCAGCCCCCCTCGCCCCGGGCGCGGGCCGCCAGGGCCAGGTTCTCCCAGACCGTGAGATTGGGGAAGATGCGCCGGCCCTGGGGGACCAACGCGATCCCGAGGCGCGCGATCTGCTCGGGTGGGCGACGGCTGATGAGTTCCCCGCGGAAGCGCACCCGGCCCGATTCGGGGGGGACAGTCCCCATGATGCTCATGAGAGTGGTGGTCTTGCCGACGCCATTGCGGCCGAGAAGCGCCGCGACCTCGCCCGGAAAAACCTCCAGGGAGACTCCGCGCAGGATATGGCTTTTCCCGTAGTAGGTGTGCATGCCCTCCACGGACAGGAGGGGGGTGTCTCCCCTCGCGGCCGGCACCCCCGCCACCGGCGGCGTCGCCCGCAGCCCGCCCAGGTAGGCCGCCTGCACCTCCGGGTTGCGCTGGATCTCTTCCGGCGTGCCCTCGGCGATCAGCCGACCCTGGTGGAGCACGCTGAGCCTGTCCGAGAGGGCCAGCACCCGGTCAATGTCGTGCTCGATGAGCACCACGGTGATCCGGCCGGCGAGGCGGCGGATCAACGCGGCGATGCGCGTCCGCTCCGCGGCCGAGAGCCCGGCCAGGGGCTCGTCCAGGAGGAGCAGCCGCGGCCGGGTGGCCAGGGCGATGCCGATCTCCAGCAGCCGCTGATCGCCGTGGGACAGGCTGTCGGCCGGCATGGCCGCCTTCTCGGCCAGGCCCAGGTCGTCCAGAAGCTGCCACGTCTCGGCATTGATATCCGCCAGATCGTCCGCCCAGACGACGAGCGAGAACCGGTGCCGGCTCCTGGCCTGAACGGCGATGCGCACGTTCTCGAAGACGGGCAGGCTGTGAAACAGGCTGATGATCTGGAAGGAACGCGCCAGGCCCCGCCGCACCAGGGCGTGGGGCGGCAGGCGCGTGACGTCCGCGCCCTCGAAGGTGACCTGGCCGCCATCCGTGGGGAAGAGCGCCGTAACGCAGTTGAACAGCGTGGTCTTCCCGGCCCCGTTGGGGCCGATGATGGAGTGCAGCGCCCCGCCCCGCACCGCGAGGTCCACGCCGTCCACGGCCCGCAGGGCCCCGAAGCCCTTCCGAAGGCCGCGGCAGACGAGGGCCGGTTCCTGGCGGGCGGCCTGTCCCCCGGCCCCGCCCAGCGGCCCCCCCGCCGGGGCCGGGTTGGCGGCCGGGCGGGGCGGGACCGCCGGGTAATTCGCCCCCCGGCCGAGGCCGAGCCACTCCGCGATCCGCTCCGCCAGGCCGCATATCCCTTCGGGCGAGAGCAGGATGAAGAGCATGAACAGCGCGCCGAAGACGACGAGCCAGTTCTCCGTGTAGGCGCTCAGGAAATCGCGGAAGAAGATGAAGAAGCCTGCCCCCACGGCGGGACCCAGGAAGTGGCGCATCCCGCCCACCACGGTCATCGCCAGGATCTCGCCCGAGAAGTTGACGTGGACCGTCTCCGGGTAGACGAACCGGATGAGGAGGGCGTAGAGGATGCCGGCCAGGCTGGTGGCGGCGCAGGAGATGACGAAGGCGGTGAACTTGTAGGCCTTGGTGTTGTAGCCCACGAAGATGGCGCGCTGCTCGTTCTCGCGGATGGCCTCCAGCACCCGCCCGAAGGGGGAATGCACGATCCGCCAGATGAGATAGGCCCCGACCAGCACCACGACCAGGACGAAGTGGTAATACACCACGGCATTGCCCAGGTTCAGAAGGCCGACCCCCGGGATCCGGACGGCCGGCCGCTGCACGCCCCCCAGGCCGCTCTCGCCCCCGGTCACCGCCGTCCAGCGGTAGACGATGAAGAAGAACATCTGGGTGAAGGCCAGGGTGAGCAGGGCAAAGTACACGCCCCGCTTCCGCATGATCAGGAACCCGATTACCGCGCCCGTGCCCGTTCCGAAGAGGAGGCCGGCCAGAATCGGCAGGCCGACCCCTCCCGTCAGGTGAATCTGCACCAGGCTCCCGGCGTAGGCGGCCAGGCCGAAGTAGGCCCCATGCCCGAAGGAGACCAGCCCGGTGTAGCCCAGCAGGACGTTGAAGCCCAGGCCCAGCAGGATGAAGATGAGGATCTCGGTGGCCAGCGTGACCGTGGCCCGGACCTGGGTGATCAGGTGCGGGAGCAGGAGCAGGAGCAGGATCAGCGGCGTGAAGGGGTGTCGCCCGACGGCGGCCAGCCCCCGGGATGGCGCGGCGCTCACTCGAATTTCTCCCAGCGCTCGCCGAGCAACCCCCGCGGCCGGACCAGGAGGACCACGGCCATCAGCAGGTACATGGAGGCCTGGGCCGCCGGCGGCCAGAGCAGGATGCTGAGGCTGACAATCTCCCCGACGAGGAGACCGGCCAGCACCGATCCCCAGAAGCTCCCCAGGCCGCCGATGGTGACCACCACGAAGGCCGCCGTCCCCACGTCCGTTCCCATGGCCGGATGAACGCCAGCCAGGGGCGCCGTGAGAACGCCGGCCACGGCCGCCAGGGCGATCCCGATCCCGAAGACCGCCGTGAAGACCGGCTTGAGGCCGATCCCCAGGAGGCGGACCATCTCCCCGTCCCGGGACCCGGCGCGGATGATGGTCCCGAAGCGGGTCTTCTCCAGGAAGAGCCACAACCCCAGGATGCTCGCCACGGCGCCCCCCAGCATGAAGAGGCGGTACCGGGAATACGCGAACTCCCCCATCCGGACGGCACCCCGCAGGGCTTCGGGCGCGTCGAAGGGCAATCCAGCCGCCCCCCAGATGATCCGGATGATCTGCTCCATCACCATGGCCAGCCCGAAGGTGAAGAGCAATCCGAGCAACGGGTCGCCCCTGTAGAGGGGGCGCAGGAACAGGGCCTCGATGGCCATGCCCAGCACCGCGACCAGGATCGGGCTGATGACGAGGGCCGGGGCGAAGCCAATGGCCCCCTTGAGCACGAGGGCCGCATAGGCCCCCAGCGCGAAGAAGGCCCCGTGGGCCAGGTTGATCACGCCGATCATCCCGAAGATGATGGAGAGTCCGAGGGCCAGCATCACGTAGTAGGCGGCGACCACGATGCCGTTGGCCAGGTGCTCCAGCAGAATCAGGGCGCTGAGGGGGACCATGGGCCTCCGAACAGTGAACGGCCGAGGAGCGGACTGCTCCTCCGCTCCTCGGCCCCGGATCCCGGATCAGCCGGCCCTCAGATGGCCGGCATGGTGCAAGGGTTCTCCTCCCGGGTGGGCTGAATCAGCTCCAGGGACTCGTTCTGCTTGGGCACCGCCTCGACGATTTCGAAGATATCCCACTGATCCTTCATCTTGGCCTTGTCCTTGACCTTCACCACGTACATCTCCTGGAGGAGCTGGTGGTCCCAGGGCCGAAAGGTTCCGCGGCGTCCCTTGAGGATGTCGAAGCTGACGCCGCTCTCGAGGTAGCGGACCAGGTCGGCGCTCTTGGTGCTCTTGCTCGCCTGAATGGCCTGGAGCAGGATGCGGGTGCCCACGTACTCGCCCCAGGCCTGGTTCTCCGGCGGCTTTCCGTAGCGCTTGCGGAAGGCGGCGGTGAATTCGGGGGAGCCCTGCGCCTTCAGCTCGTGGTACCAGAGGCTTTGCCAGTGGCCGCTCAGGGCATCGATCCCGGCCGCCCAGAACGGCTGCGTGTCCATCACCCCACCGGCCAGCTCGAAGGGTGCGCCGGCGTCCCGGTACTGCTTCAGGAACGTGGTCTGGTCCACTCCCGCCAGGTTGATGTAGACCAGGTCGGGCTTGACGGCCTTGAGCTTCAGGATGTAGCCGCTGTAATCGGGCGTGTTGGTGGGAATCATCTCGTTGCCCAGGTTCACCCCGCCGTTCTCCTTGAGGAACCGGGAGGAGACCCGGTACAGGTCGTGGCCGAAGGCGTAGTCCGCGGTCAGGAAGTACCAGCGGCTGATCTTCTTCTCCCGGATCAGCCAGCGCCCGATGGTCTTGGTGTACATGGTGTTGGCGCCTTCCACGTGGAACATGTACCGCTGGCAGCGGGCCCCGCGCGCCTCATCGGTGTTGAAGCCGGTGTTGATGTAGACCACCTTGTAGCGCTGGGCCTCCTCGCTGATGGCGAGGCCGGAGGCGCTACTGATCTCGCCGATGAGGACGTCCACCTTGTCCTTCTCGATCAGCTTGATCACCTTCTGCTTGGCCACGCCGGGATTCTGGGAGTCCTCGGTGATCAGCTCGACCTTGCGGCCCAGGACACCGCCCTTCTCGTTGAACTCGTCCACGGCCAGGCGTGCGCCCATGACCGCGTACTCGCCGAGCGGCGCCAGGAACCCGGTCCGGGGCGTGAGATGCCCGACGCGGATCGGCGCCTGCTGCGCCCGCAGGACCGTGGGGAAGCCCAGGCCTCCGACGGCTGCCGCGCCGCCCGCGACTCGCAGGAATTTTCGCCGGCTGATGCCGGGTCCACGGGATGCGGTCCGATGTCCCTTCATGGCGTGCCTCCTTTCCCCGAACCAGCCCTTCCTCCCCAGCGGAGACCACCCTTGCCGACCTTGGGCCACGCGGGATCCCTCACAGTGGCGCGCACCATATCCCCTCCCGGACCCGCCTGTCAAGCCATGAACCGCACCGGGAGGCCGGAGGAGGGAGGCGCACTCGGTGCGGTCGGGTGGAACGTATGGCGACGCATCCCCCCTTCCTCCCCCGGCCTGTCGAGGAGGAAGGGGAACGTCCGTCGCCGTCTTTGGGCCGTGCAGGGCTACGGGGTGGAGGCGGGCGGCGGGGTCTTGCCCTCCAGGAGGTCGGGATACACCTCGCCGGAGCGGCGCTTGCCCTGCCGCCGGGCGCGGAAGGCGTTGCCCGTGGCCGGGGCGACGGCGAGGTTCCTGAAGAGCGGCTGCGGCACGGCCTCCCGCGTGAGCTGCTGGCAGGACAGCTCGTGGGCCGAGGGGCCGGCCCCGATCGGAATCTCAAGCGCGGCCGCCCGGCGGCGGAGCGCCTGCGTCGCTTCCCTGCGCGCCATCCCGTGCCGGGGGAGCCGGCGCGGGGTCTCAGCGGGCGCCGGCGCGCCCGGCCCGCTCCAGAACCCGGCGCGCTTCCTCCACCACCGGCCGCTCGATGAGGTCGCCGTCCAGGGTGAAGACGCCGCGACCCTCGGCCTGGGCCGTCCGCCAGGCCTCCAGGATCCGCTCCGCCCGCCGGATGCGCTCCGCCGACGGCGTGAACGCCTCGTGCAGGATGGGGAGCTGGGCCGGATGGATCGCCAGCTTCCCGGTGAAGCCCAGGGCCGCGGCCTGCTCCGCCTCGGCCTTCAATCCGTCATAATCCTGGATGTTCAGGTAGATGGTGTCCACGGCGTCCACCCCGGCCGCCCGAGCGGCCAGGACGATCTGGCAGCGGGCGTGGTGGATGATCCCCCCGCCGGCCCGCCCGGCCCGGATGCCCAGGTTGGCGGACAGGTCCACGTGGCCCAGCATCAGTCCCGCGAGGCGGGGACTCGCCGTGGCGATGGCCGGCGCGTTCAGGATGCCCCGGGCGCTTTCGATCTGGGCGAACAGGGCCAGGGAGCCACCGGGACGGGGGGAGGCGCGCTCGGCCTCGGCGAGGCGCGCCTCCACGCGCTGCAGGATCTCGGGCCCTTCCACCTTGGGGATGACCAGGGCGTCGGGGTCGGCCCGCAGGCTGGCTGCCAGGTCCGCCTCGAACTCGGGGCTGCCCCAGCCGTTCAGGCGGATCAGCCACTCGCACTCCCGGCTCGCCGGCGCCCGGAGGAAGCGGGAGACCAGCGCGCGCGCCTCGGCCTTGCGGGTGGCGGCCACGCCGTCCTCGAGGTCCAGGATCACGGCGTCCGCCCCCAGGCTCGGCGCCTTGGCGAGCTTGCGCTCCTCGCTCCCCGGCACGAACAGGAAGCTCCGGCGAAGCGGCGGCCGCCCCTCCCCCCGGTTCATCCCGGCAGACTCCGCAACAGGTCCCGGCTCAGCCTCCCGCGGGCGATCTCCGAGGCGGGTCCGGTGAGGGTGAGCTCCCAGCCCTCGCCCACCTGGACGCTGAGCTGCCCGCCGGGACTTTGGATCGTCACCCGCCGGTCGGTGAGATCGTTTCGCACCGAGGCCGCCGCCACCGCGCAGGAGCTGGTCCCGGAGGCGAGGGTCCAGCCCGCCCCCCGCTCCCAGATCAGGATGGAGACCCGGTCCCGCGCGAGGACCCGGGCGAACTGGACGTTGATCCGGTTGGGGAAGCTGGGATGGTGCTCGATGAGGGGGCCCAGGCGGCGCACCTCCCCCTCGTCCAGCGCGTCCGTGAAGATCACGCAGTGCGGGTTCCCGACCGAGACGGCCGTCACCGTGAGCCGCCGGCCGGCCACCTCCAGCGGCTCTCGCACCACCTCGCGCGGCCGACCCGCCACCGGAATCTCTGAAGAGAGGAAGGTGGCCCGGCCCATGTCCATGGTGATGGCAACCACCTCCCCGTCCTCGAGCGTTAGCCGCGCCCGCACCGTGCCCCCCAGGGTGGAGACCGTGAACGCGGGCTCCGCCGTGTAGCCGTGGTCGTACAGGAATTTGGCCAGGATGCGCAGCCCGTTGCCGCTCTTCTCGGCCTCGCCGCCGTCCGGGTTGAAGATCCGCACGCCGAAGTCGGCCCCCCTCCCGGGCGTGAGCAGCAGGATCCCGTCCGCGCCGATCCCGTAGTGGATGTCGCAGATCCGGCGCACCGCCTCGGGGGTGAGCGGCCGGGAGAGCTGCTGCTCGTCCAGGACGATGTAGTCGTTGCCCAGGGCGTGGGACTTGACGAACTGGTCGGTGGCGAGCCGCTTTCGCATGGCGGGCATCCTACCCAAGAAGCCCGACCCCGTCAATCTGGATTCGCCCGCCCGGGCCTCTCCGCCCGGGCCGCCTCGCCCCGATCCCAGGGGGCGGGGGAAGGCGCGGCCCAAGGGCCCGGTTGTGTTCTCCCCTTGACGTCGCACCGTCTATAGCAGCCTCAGGCCCCGCTGAGCGCCGAAGGATGCTCCGTCCCACACCGAGACAGGAGGTGGAACATGCGCCGGAGATCCTGCCTTGGAACGGTTGCCGCACTCGCGTTGGTCCTCCTGGCGGCCCCGCCCGGCTTCGCCCAGGCGCCCAAGAGGGGAGGCGTCATCCGCGTCGGCATGCTGGGCGAGCCGCCGGCCCTGGATGCCCACTGGACCACGGCCGTCATCACGGAGGTGCTGACGAACCACCTGTACGAGGGCCTCTACACCCTGGACGAGAACTACCGCCCCATCCCCATGCTGGCCGAGGGCATGCCCACCGTGTCCCGGGACGGCCTCACCTACACCTTCAAGCTCCGGCAGGGGATCAAGTTCCACAACGGCAAGGAGATGACGTCCGAGGACGTGGTGCCCTCCCTGAAGCGCTGGGGGCAGCGCTCGATCCGCGCCAAGTCCCTGTTCGCCTCCCTGGCGGACCTCCGGGCCGTGGACCGGTACACCGTCGAGATGACGCTGAAGGAGAAATCGGCCGTGGTCGTCATCTCCGTGGCGGTGCCCGGGAACTTCGGCGCCATCTCCCCAAGGAGATCGCCGAGAAGTTCCCGGCCGAGAACAAGATCACCGAGTACGTCGGCACCGGGCCCTTCAAGCTGGCCGAGTGGAAGCCGGACCAGTACATCCGGATGGTCCGCTTCGACGACTACAAGCCGCGGCCCGAGAGGCCCAGCGGCTACGGCGGGGCCAAGATCGCCTACGTGGACGAGATCCGCTGGATGCCGGTGCCCGACGTGGCCACGCGGGTCGCCCAGATCGAAACGGGCGAGCGGGACGTGGCCGAAGACCTGAACCTGGATGCCTACGAGCGGCTGCGGCGCAATCCCGCCGTCCGCCCGCTGGTGGCCACGCCCTACTTCTGGCTGATCGCCGTCTTCAACAAGAACGAGGGCATCGCGACCAACCAGAAGATCCGCCAGGCCTGGCAGGCCGCCGTGCGGCAATCTTCGCCGACCTGCTCTCGACCCACACCCCCACGCGCCTGTACCCGGCCAACCGGCTGAGACCGCCCAGCCGGGAGAGCTACCTCGGCACCGACGAGTTCGGGCGGGACGTCTACAGCCTGGTCCTGCACGGGAGCCGGGTCTCCCTCCTGGTGGGGGGCGTGACGATGGTGCTGACGTCGCTGGGCGGGATCGTGATCGGCCTGGCCGCCGGCTACTCCCGGCGGCTGGACCCCGTGGTCATGCGCTGCATGGACGGCCTGATGGCCTTCCCCGCCATCCTGCTGGCCATCGCCCTCATGGCGGCGCGGGGGCCGGGCGTCTGGAACGTGATCGTCGCGCTGTCCGTGGTGTACATGCCGCGGACCGCCATGCTGATCCGCAGCACCGTCCTCAGCCTGCGCGAGCTGGACTACGTCCTGGCCGCGCGCGCCCTGGGCGCCGGGATGTCTCGCTGGCCTACCGCCACATCCTCCCCAACTGCCTGGGACCGCTGCTCGTGCAAGGGACGTTCATCTTCGCCTACGCCGTCCTGGCCGAGGCCATCCTGGGCTTCCTCGGCGTGGGCGTGCCCCCCTACGTGCCCTCCTGGGGCAACGTCATCGCCAGCGGCAAGAACACCATCCGCGAGGCCTACTGGGTGAGCTTCTTCCCGGGCGTTGCCCTCACGCTGGCGGGGCTGGGCCTGGATCTCTTGGGCGACGGCCTGCGCGACACCCTGGATCCCCGCCTGCGGGTCGAATAGGCGGCGAAGAGGCGTCGGAGGCTCCGACGTTACGGGTGAAGGTCCTGGCTTGACTGCCAGTCGGCTTTTCCCTAGACTGTCTTTGGGATGGGCGAAGGGGCGAAGAGAGCGAGACCTCTGCCAGGGGCGATGACCCGTGGGGAGGCCTCGGCACCACGGCGCTCCCGCCTGGCGAACCCCCAACTCCGCCGGGTCCACTCGGCGTGGTCCGATAAGGCTTGGTAAGGGTGGGTGGCCGGCATGCTGACCCTCCGACACCTCCTCCCGATCCTGGCGGCGCTCCTGTACGTCGTGAGTCCGGTGGACGCGCTCCCGGATTTCATCGCCGGGCTGGGCTGGCTGGATGACCTGCTGGTCCTCGGCCTGCTCGCCTGGTATGTGAGCCGAGGCCGCGGACAGCTGCCCTGGGACATCTTCTCGGGCCGCACCTGGGGAGCCTGGACACGGCGTCCTGGCGGCCTGCCTCCCGACGATCTCGCCGCGGACTATCGCCAGACGGATCCGTACAGCCTGCTGGGGGTGTCCCCGCGGGCCTCGCCGGAGCAGATCAAGGCCGCCTACAAGCGCGCCGTGGCGCGCTATCACCCCGACAAGGTGGCCCACCTCGGCAAGGAGTTCCAGGAGCTCGCCCACAAGAAACTGCTCGCCATCCAGCAGGCCTACGAGATCCTGCAGGGCAAGGCCCGCTGATCTTCCTCCCGCCGCCGGGCGTCCGTCAGGACAGAGGGCACTCCCGTCCTCGGCCTCCCCACGGGCAATGGCCTTGCAATGCGGGCGGGTTTCACTATACTTAGCGGGGTCTCGGGGTGGGGATGCCGCACGTCGTCTTCTACATCAGCGGGCACGGCTTCGGTCATGCGACGCGCATGGCGGCCGTGGCCTCCGCCCTGGTCCGGCAGATGCCCGGGGTACGGATCAGCCTCGTCTCCACGGCGCCGGAGTGGCTGTTCCGTCTGAACCTCCCGGGCGACTTTCGCCTCCGGCCCCGGGCCCTCGACGTCGGGGTGATCCAGCTCGACTCCCTCCGCCTGGATCCGGCCGCGACGCTTTCGGCCTGTGCCCGATTCCTGGAGGCCCAGCCCGCCCTGGTGCAGCAGGAGGCCGAGATCCTGCGGCAGGAGGGGGCGGACCTGGTGGTGGCCGACATCCCGCCGGCCGCCTTTCTGGTGGCCGAGCGTGCCGGCCTCCCGGCCGTGGGCATCAGCAACTTCACCTGGGACTGGATCTACGCCGACTACGTGCGGGCGCTTCCGGAGCACGCGCCGCTGCTCGAGCACATCCGCCACGCCTACGGGCGGGCCGACCTGTTCCTTCGCCTGCCGTTTTCCGGCGACTGCGAGGCGTTCAAGACCATCCGGGACATCCCCATGATCGCGCGGCACGCCCGCCGCTCCCGGGAGGAGGTCCGGCGCATCCTCGGACTCGACCGCTCGCGCCCGGTGGTCCTGCTCTCCTTCGGCGGCTTCGAGCTGCGGGGGATTGACTTCGACCGCGTGGAGGCCCTCGGCGACTACTGCTTCCTCACCACCCAGCCGACGCCCCGGCCGCTCGGCAACGTGCGGGTGGTCAGGCCCGACGGCCTCAAGTACGAAGAGCTGGTGGCGCAGGCGGACGCCGTCATCACGAAGCCGGGATACGGGATCGTCTCGGATTGCCTGGCCAACCGGACGCCCGTCCTGTACACCTCGCGGGGCCAGTTCGCCGAGTACGCGGCGCTGGTGGCGGGACTGGAGCGGTTCGGGGTGGCCGCCTTCATCGACAACCGGGACCTGCTCGCCGGGAACTGGCGGGCCGGCCTGGAGGCGGTGCTGCGACTGCCCCGCACCTGGCCCGATCTGCCGAGTAACGGCGCGGAGGTGGCGGCCGGGATTCTGCGCGAGCGTCTCACCTGAGCCCCTCCCGGCCCGCCCGGGGAGGAGAGGAGCGGAGGCATGGCCCCATCTGCGGCCGCGACGCCCAAGACGATCCTGATCATTGACGACCAACCGTTCTTCATCACCATGCAGGAAAGTCTGCTCAAGCAGCAGGGGTATCGGGTCCTCAGCGCTACCAGCGGCGCCGAGGGCCTCGCCCGGGCCAGGCAGCACCGGCCGGACCTCATCCTCCTGGATATCGCCATGCCGGGGATGGACGGCTTTGCCGTGTGCGAGAAGCTGAAGCAGGACGAGGCGCTCCGGCGGATCCCCGTCATCGTCCTCACCGCCACCCAGGACATCAAGCTGAACGAAAAGGCGTTCCGGGCGGGCGCCGAGATCACCATCCCGAAGAGCGTGTCCGGAGAACGGCTGCTCAACATCCTCCGCATCGCCCTGGAGAAGGGGAAACCCGCGGCCTGAGCCGGATATGCCTGTCCGAGGCCGGCACCGCGCCGGCCGCCATGCGGTTCGCCGAGAGGGAGGACGCGCGCGGAATGTTCACCATCGCCGAGCGGATGCAGCGTCTGGGGACCGAGTCCGCCTTCGAGGTCCTGGCCAGGGCCAGGGCGCTGGAGCGGCAGGGGCGGGACATCATCCACCTGGAGATCGGCGAGCCCGACTTCGACACCCCGGGCCACATCGTGGCCGCCGCCAAGAAAGCCCTGGACGAGGGCTACACCCACTACGGGCCGACCCCGGGCCTCCCCGAGCTGCGGGAGGCTATCGCCCGCGAGGTGGCCGAGACCCGGGGCATCCCGGTCCAGCCGGAGCAGGTGGTGGTGACACCCGGCGCCAAGCCGATCCTGTACTTCGCCATCCTGGCCCTGGTGGGCCCGGGCGACGAGGTGATCCTGCCCGACCCCGGCTTCCCCATCTACGCCTCGGTCGTCCGGTTCGCCGGCGGCACGCCCGTGCCCATCCCCCTCCTGGAGCGGGCGGACTTCGGCTTCGACCTGGACGAGCTGGAGCGGCGCGCCGGACCCCGGACGAAGCTGCTGATCCTGAATTCCCCGCAGAACCCGACGGGCGGCGTCCTCTCCCGGGCCGACCTGGAGCGGGTCGCGGCCGTGGCCCGGCGGCACCGCATCCCCGTCCTCACCGACGAGGTGTACCGCCGCTTCAGCTACGACGGCCCGCCCCACTCCATCGCCAGCCTGCCCGGCATGGCCGATCTCACCATCATCCTGGACGGCTTCTCGAAGGCCTACGCCATGACGGGATGGCGGCTGGGCTACGGGGTGATGCCCCCGCCCCTGGTGGAGCACGTCACGCGGCTCATGGTGAACAGCCACTCCTGCACCGCCTCCTTCACCCAGATGGCGGGGGTGGCGGCGCTGCAGGGCGACCAGCGGGATTCCTATGCCATGGTCGAGGCGTTCAAGCGGCGCCGCGACCTGGTGGTGGCCGGCCTGAACGGTATCCCCGGGGTCTCGTGCCGGATGCCGGCTGGGGCCTTCTATGCCTTCCCCAACGTCCGCGCCTTCGGCCGTCCGGCCCAGGCTGTCGCCGATCACCTGCTGGAGGATGCGGGAGTGGCCGTCCTGGCGGGAACGGCCTTTGGCGAGTACGGGGAGGGCTACCTGCGGCTGTCCTACGCGGCCTCCGAGACGCGGCTCTCCCAGGCGCTGGAGCGCATGGCCGCCTCGCTGGCCCGGCTGAAATGAGAAACCGACAACGGAGGACCGGCCCATTTCTCTCGGGCCGCCTGACCGCTGGTCCGTCGTCGGTGTCGAATCCCGGATTTTTCCCGCCAAGATCGCCGAGCGCGCCTGTCTGCGTGCGGAACGCACAGGCAGGCAACGAGACACACGGTCAGGTCTTGTCCTTGGCGAACCGGGGCCGCAGGATTCCCACCGGAATCCGGCTGCTTCCTGCCAGCGCCCAGCCAGCCCTGTCCGCCGCAGGCGGATTGGCGGGCGTGGCGAGAGAACGGCGACGTTCCCGCTAATTCGAAAGTGGCGCGGGCCCGCCGGCCCGGGCGGCGCTCCAGCGCCGAACCCAGGGCAGCAGGAGCAGGGCCGGCCAGGCCAGGAAGAAGGTCAGGGTGAAGTAGGCGGCATACCCCATGCTCTCGGTCGCCCAGCCGGAGAGGGCGCCGGCCACCACCCGGGTGAGGCCGAAGAGGGCGCTCAGGAGGGCGTACTGGGTGGCGGCGTGGGCCTTGTCGCAGATACTCATGAGGAAGGCCAGGAAGGGCGCCGTGCCCAGGCCCCCGGAGAAGGACTCGACGATCGAGGCCGCGTACATCAGGGGAACCGAGGGCGGCAGGCCCGCCGCCGCCGCATAGGCGAGGTTCGAGGCCGCCTGGGCGATCCCCAGGATCCAGAGGGCGCGGAAGAACCCCCACCGGGCGGTGAGGCTGCCGCCCAGGAGGGCCCCCAGGATCGTGCTCAGGACCCCGAGGGTGCCGGGCACCGCGCCGATCTGGACGGGCGTGAAGTGCCGGTCCACCCAGAAGGGCCGGACCATCGGACCGAGGGCCATGTCGCCCAGCTTGAACGTCAGCACGAAGAGCATGACGGAGAGGAAGCCGGGGCAGCCGAAGAACTGCCGGAGAGGTGTCAGGATCGCCCGCTCCAAGGTCATGCCCCCCCGGGGGGCGCCCGTCCGGGAAGCCGGCTCGGAGGCCGGGTGGGGCAGTCTCCAGGAAAGGAGGCAGGAGAGGGCCATGACCGCGGCCGCCCCCACGAAGGCCGCCGCCCAGCCGACGAGCCCGGCCGCGGCCACGAAGAGCCCGCCGGCGGCGATGAGGGCCACCCGGTAGGCGGTCACCCGCACGCCGTTGGCCGGCCCCATCTCCTCTGCGTCCAGCAGCTCGATGGTGTAGGCGTCAATGGCGATGTCCTGGGTGGCGGAGAAGAAGGCGAGGCCCAGGACGATGACCCAGAGGCTGGCGCTGACCTGCCCGGGGTCCACAGCCAGAATGAGGAGCAGGCCGAGGGCCAGGCAGAGCTGACACCCGATGACCCAGCGGCGGCGCAGGCCCCACAGGTCAACGGCCGGGGCCCAGAGGAACTTGAGCGTCCAGGGCAGGCCCACCAGGCTCAGCAGGCCGATGTCGGCCAGGCGGATCCCGTGCATCCGGAAGAAGACCGGCAGGGCGTCATTCACGATGCCGAAGGGGAATCCCTCGGCGAAGTACAGGATGGCCACCCAGGTGAGCTTCGTCGTGGTCCCCATGCCCCCTCAGCGCCGCGCCCCCTCGCCCACGGCAGGAATGGCCCGTCCATGATCCGTCCTGCGCCGGCCCCTTATAGTGCCTGGAGCGCATGCCTGTCAAATCATCGGCGGGGGCAGGGTCGCGGGGCCCCGGGGCGAGGGCGGCCGCGGGCCGCCTCAGCCGGCGGGGCGCTCCTGGCGTTTTTCCTGCTCGTGTGGGTCCTCGCCCTGCGCCCGGCCGGGGAGGCGCGCGGGGCCTCCAGCCTCATCGGTCTTCCCCTGGAGGATGCGGCCACCCGCGAGGTCGTGGAGCGATACACCCTGGCGCGCCAGCTGAAGACGGTCCGGTTCGTCGGCACCCTCAAGACCACCGACTGGCTCATGGACCGCCCGGCCTTCGCCGCCACGCTGGCGCGGCACCTGCACCCGCCGCTGGAGCGCTACCACGTGCGCGACAACGGGAACGGGACCTACGCCGTGGACGACCGGGGGGCCCTGCGCGGGAGCCTTCGCCTGGCGGCCCGCGCGCCGGAGCGGCGGATCTATTTCGCCGAGGGCGAGTTCCGGTCCCTGGCCCACCTGCTGAGGCTCACGGGGAGCATGGTCTTCACCCTCCAGTACCGGGAGCGGTCGGACGGCAACGCCTCCTACGTGGAGGTGGACCCCCAGCTCTTCCTCCGCCTGGACAACATCGTGGCCCACGGGATCCTGAAGGTCCTGGCCCCGCTGCTCGACGGGATCATCGATCGCCGCGTGGCCAACCTGACCGCGGCGGCCCGGATCGTCAGCTCCCGCCTGACCAGGGATCCCCGGGGGCTCTACCAGGAGATCCGGACGTGGCCCGACGTCCGGCCCGAGGATCTGGAGGCCTTCCGGCAGGCCTTCCACATCGCAGGGGACGGGGGATGAGCGCCCCGCCGATCCCGACGCTCTTCTGCCTCGGCTTCGAGGGCCCCACGCTGCCCGACCGGCTCCGCCCGCTGCTCGCCTCGGGGCTGGGGGGCCTGATCCTGTTCCGCCGCAACCTCCGGGACCTCGCCCAGATCTGCCGTCTCACGGCCGCGCTGCACGAGGCCGCCTCTGCCCCGCTGCTGCTGGGCGTGGACCAGGAAGGCGGGCGCGTCACGCGGCTGCCCGCGCCCTTCCTCGCCCCGCCGGCCGCGGCGAGCCTCGGCGCCCTGGACGACGCGGACCTCACGCGCGATCTCAGCCGCGCCGTGGGACAGGAGCTCCGCGCGGCCGGCCTCACCTGGAATCTCGCGCCCGTCCTGGACGTGAATACCAACCCGGGCAATCCCGTCATCGGCGATCGCGCCTTCAGCCACGATCCCCATCGCGTGGCCCGGCTGGGCGAGGCCGCCATCCGGGGATTCACCGAGGCCGGCATCCTGGCCACGGCCAAACACTTCCCCGGCCACGGGGAGACGGCCGCGGATTCCCACCTTACGCTGCCGGAGAGCCCGCAATCCGCCGCGCGCTGGCGCGCCGTGGAGTTCGTGCCCTTTCGCCGGGCCATCCGGGCCGGCGTGCCCATCGTGATGGTGGCCCACCTGGCCTGCCCGGCCCTGGATCCCGGGGCGCCGAGCAGCCTCTCCCGCCGCATCATCACGGGTATCCTGCGGGACGAGCTGGGCTATGACGGTGTGGTGGTGAGCGACGACCTCACCATGGAGGCGATCGCCGCCCACCTCGATCTCGGCGAGGCCGCCGTGCGCTTCCTCGAGGCGGGGGGCGACCTCGTCCTCATCGGTCACGACCCGGGGCGGCAGCGGGCGGCCATGGGGGCCGTGGAGGCCGCCCTCCGGGCCGGCCGGCTCTCCGAGGCGCGGCTGACGGCCTCGCTGGAGCGGATCGGCCGTCTCCGGACATGGCTCCAGGCCCGGCGCACCCCCGTTGACCTAGCCGCGGCCGAATCCATGGTGGGCGCCGCCGAGCACCGGCGGCTGCTGGAGAGGATCGGAAGCGCGGAGGGACGGCGACCATGACCCCCGAGGCCAAGACGCTCCTGGTGGTGGATGACGATCCGGTGCTCCGCGAGTGCCTGGAGGAGGTCCTGCGACACCAGGGCTACCGGGTCCTGACGGCCGGCGACGGCGAGGAAGGGCTGCGCCTCGTCCGCGAACAGGCCCCCGACCTCGTCATCCTGGACGTGGCCCTCCCCGGGATGGACGGGTTTCGCGTGGCCACGCTGATCAAGGGCGATCCGGCCCTCCAGCGGATCCCCATCATCCTCTACAGCGGGCGGCTGGAGGAAAGCTTCGCCGTCCTCGCCTACGAGACGAAGGCGGAATACTTCCTCCCCAAGGGCGGGAGCATCCAGCCCATCCTGGAGGCCATCCGGCAGCTGCTGGAGCGCGCGTCCTGACTCGGCCCCGTTCCCCCTGAACTCTCTCGCCTTCGATCTGGCCGGATCTGCGCAATCTGCACTGGGCCCCCGAGGCGGGGCTGCGGTCAAGCGGATGTCGCGATCCGAGGGGCTCCGGCGGCCTCGACCAGCGCCCGGAACAGTGCCAGGTGCTCCGGGTGATCCCGGTACATCCGCTCCGGATGCCACTGCACCGCCACCAGGAACGGATGCTCGGGCTGCTCGATACCCTCCACGATGCCGTCCTCCTGGCTCTCGGCCGCGACGCGGAAGCCCGGGGCGATGCCCTTGACGAACTGGTGGTGGGTGCTGGTGACGGAGGACTCGGCGACCCCCATGATGCGGTGCAGGCGGCTGCCGGGCCGGATGCGGACGGCGTGGATCAGCTTCTGCCGGTCGGCCGCGGCCGCGGCGTGACGAGGACTGGTTCCCGGTCGGCACTGGATGTCCTGGTACAGCGAGCCCCCGGCGGCCACGTTGAGCAGCTGCAGCCCCCGGCAGATCCCCAGGATCGGCAGCCGCCGCGACAGGGCGGAACGCGCCAGCCGGATCTCGAAGAGGTCCCGCTCGTGGTCCGGCTCCTCGCAGCGCGGATCCTGCGGCTCGCCGTAGTGGGCGGGCGCCACGTCCCCGCCGCCCGTGAAGAGCAGGCCGTCCACGGCCTCCAGGCAGGCCGCGATCAGCTCGGGATCGTCAACGCCGATGGGCAGGATGAGGGGCACCCCGCCCGCCGTCCGGATGGCCCCCGTATAGTTGTCGCGGATCGCCTCCCAGCGCTCCAGCCCGTCCGGGTCCCTCCGGTGCCACGACGTGACGCCGATCCGCGGTCGCATCCGCTCCCCCCGCGCGACAGCCTCAAGGACAAGCCGACAACGGGCCCGCCTGCGGCGGAGCGACCGGTCATCTTCTGTCGCGCCCCCGATTGGCCGGCTGTCCCCTGTCGGTTCGCAATCTGGAAAATCCGCGACCTCGTCGTTACGGGGTCGCGGGGCTCCGCCGCACGATCCGCCCTGCCCGGGCGCCGGTGTGCTCCCCCGCCTGGACGGTCACGATC
>JBBIQE010000066.1:0-18819 GCA_037442485.1 Methylomirabilis sp. (SeqCode) | reverse complement strand
CGGCCAGGGCGGGCGGGCGGGGGAAACGGGGATCGGGAGCCTCGGCCTCGGCGGCCGGGGCCGGGGCGGCGGCGAGCAGAATGAGCATGAGGCTGCGGAGAATGGCGGCTGGCAGCACGCGACACCCGAACCCGACCATTCGACCTCCGTGCGTCCTGCACCTCCTCGAGCAATGGCCTGTATCTAGCAGACGGCATCCGGTCAGGCAAGGATTTTCCGCCTCCCGGCAAGGGCCGCTCACTCCCTGGCCTCTCGCCAGAGGCGGCGAAACTCCTCCTGGAACCGATTCACGACGGCAGGCTCGTCCAGGAGCACGACGTTCTCGTAGTTGGCCACCTCGGCGCTGTGGGTCCAGTTGTAGCTGCCGGTAATGACCAGGCGCCCGTCGAAGATGGCGAACTTGTGATGCATCAGGCTCTGCTCCGGCACGCCCAGGGAACGAACGGGCACGCCGCTTCCGCGCAACGCCCGGATCCCTGGGCCTCCCTCCTCGGCCTTCTGGCGGTCCATCAGCACCCGGACGCGCACCCCGCGGGCCCTGGCGGCGGCGAGCGCCTCGATAAGCTCGCGGGCGGTCAGGTTGTAGGTGGCGACCTCAATGCTCTGGCGGGATTCCTGGATCGCACGCACCAGGCGCTGGCGAATGCCGCCGCTCGGCGAGAAGTACACCTCGGAGGCAGGGGTAGCGGCGGCGAAAAGGAAGAGGAGGAGAAGGAGCGTCGGTCCGAAGAGCCGCGATCCTCGAAGCCCGAAGGCGGAGGGCGAAAGGCCGGCCGATTCGCGCCAGGCACGCACGGCGGCATTCTAGGGACAGGTCCCGCCAGCGTCAAGCGGCATCGCCGCTCGACCTCAGAGATGATACGGCACGCTCACCGTGACCTTGCCCGGCTTGAAGAGCAGGGCGGCCTTGACGAGGAGGGCCGTCTGGTTGTGCAGGAAGTGCTCCCACCAGTGGGACGGGATGAACTCGGGGAGGACCACGGTGAGATAGCGGCCCTCGCCCTGCTTTTCCATCCGGTCGATGTACTCCAGGAGGGGCCGGAGGATGGAGCGGTACGGGGACTCCAGGACGACCAGCGGGACGTCCGGCGCCCACTCCGCCCACCGGAGACGGAGCTTGGCCGTCTGGGTGGGATCCAGGTCCACGGTGAGAGCGGTGACGTTGGGCGAAATGGACTTGGCGTATTCCAGCGCCTCCACGACGCCCTTGTGGATGCCGGCGACCAGCACCACCACCGGGTTCTTGCCGATCCGGGGCCGGGCGGCGCCGGCCAGCGACAGGCGCGCGGCGACCCGCTCGTAGTGATCCCGGATCCGCAGAAAGCCCAGGACGACCAGGGGGATCAGGACGATCACCACCCAGGCCCCGTGGGCGAACTTCGTGACGGCGATGACGACCGTGACCACGGCCGTGCACACGGCCCCCAGGGCGTTCAGGGCAATGTGGTGGGGGGCCGGATGCTCCTCCTTCAGCCAGTGCCGGACCATGCCGGCCTGGGACAACGTGAAGGACAGAAAGACGCCGACCGCGTAGAGAGGGATCAGAGCGTTCACGCTCCCCCGGAACAGCACCAGCAGGACAATGGAGAGGGCCGCCAGGATGAGGATCCCGTTGCTGAAGACCAGCCGGTCCCCGCGGTTGGCCATCTGCCGCGGCATGTACCCGTCGCGCGCCAGGATGGAGGAGAGGCGGGGAAAGTCCTGGAACGAGGTGTTGACCGCCAGGAACAGGATGAGGGCCGTGGCCACCTGGACGTTGAAGTACAGGAGGTTCTCGCCAAAGATGCCGCGGGCCAGCATGGAGACCACGGTTTCCGTCTCGCGGGGGATCGCCCGGTACGCGTCAGCCAGGAAGGCCATGCCGAGCGATGTGGCGGCAAGGATGCCGGCCATCCAGGCCAAGGTGATGCTGGCATTCCGGGACTCCGGGGGCCGGAAGGCGGGGATGCCGTTGCTCACCGCCTCGATCCCCGTGAGGGTGGCGCAGCCTGAGGCGAAGGCCCGCAGGATCAGGAAGGTGGTGAGGGCGTGGGTCACCTTGACCTCCTCCTGCGGCAGGGGCTGGAGCGTGCCGCCCGCGACCCGCCAGAGGCCTGCCAGGATGAGCAGGAACATGCTGCCGATGAACCAGTACGTCGGAACGGTGAAGAGGCGCCCGGACTCCCGGACGCCCCGCAGGTTGGCGATGGTGACTCCGGTGACGCTGAGCACGCACAAGGCCACCCCCAGGGGTACAGCGGGGGGGAATGCCGAGGTGATGGCGGCGACCCCCGCCGCCGTGCTCACGGCCACGGTCAGGACGTAATCAATGAGGAGGGCCGCCCCCGCGGTGAGGCCGGGGAGGAGGCCCAGGTTCTCCTTGGCGACGATGTAGGCGCCCCCTCCGGAGGGATAGGCATGGATCGTTTGCCAGTAGGAACTGGCCACGATGATCACGAGGAGGACGATGCCGAGCATGATGGGCAGGCCGAGCCTCAGGGCCGCGGTGCCGGCCGTCGCCAGGATCCAGAGAATCTCCTCCGTCCCGTAGGCCACCGAAGACAGGGCGTCGGACGAGAAGACGGCGAGCCCTGCCACCTTGCCCAACCGCTCGTGCTTCTCCGCGGCCGTGGCCAGCGGGGTGCCCAGGATGATGCGCTTCAGCGAACTCGCCATGGGGCCTCCAGCCAAAAGGCCACAGGGGGCTTCCCTGTGGCCTGGCGGTGTATGCTAGCCCTGCTGCCGGGGACTGTCAAGCCTTGGGCCGCCCCGGACCTCTGGCCGGAGGCACACCGGAGATCCATCCCCGCGGGAGGAGGAAGCGATTGGGACGGCCTGCCCCGCCGCGGTGGCGGCGGGGATCGTGCGCTCGGGGACTCAGCGGACGTAGACGGGGATGGCGGGCGGGGACGGCTCGGGGACGACCCGGCCGTCCAGGAAGTGGAGCCAGGAGCGCCGCTCCCTCCCGCGGATCTCGACCCGGCGGAAGCCCGGGGGCTCCAGCGTGATCGTGGGGTCCTGATGGAGCGAGGAGAATTGGAAGGCCAGGGCCGGCACGCCGAGGAACAGGACGCCGCGGTAGCGGAAGCGGCGCGCCTGGTGGACGTGACCGTAGCAGACGGCCTCGACGTGCGGGTGCCTCGCCAGGACGGCGAGGAAGTCGTCCGGGTTCTGGAGCCCCAGGACATCCAGCCACCGGATGTAGATGGGCAGCGGCTGGTGGTGGAGGAAGACCCAGGTCGGCCGATCCGGGTGGGCCGACAGCTCCCGCGCCAGCCAGTGGAGCTGCTCGTCCGCGAGCCGGCCCTCCACCTTCCCGGGGAGGACCGAATCCAGGAGGAGGAAGCGCAGCCCCCCCCGCTCGAAGGCCTGGCAGAGCGGGTCGGCCGATGCCGGCTCCTCCGGCCGGAACACCCGGCGGAAGGCGGCCCGGTCGTCGTGGTTTCCCAGCATGAAGTGGACAGGGGGCCGCAGCGGCGCGAGCAGCTCCTGGAGGCGCCGGTAGGACCCCTCCGATTCGTCGCTGATGAGATCCCCGCTCGCGATGATGAAGTCCGGCTCGAGCCCGTTCATCCGGGGGATGGCCTGCCGGAGGATGGCGCCCGTATCGGCGCCGTGCTGCAGCCGCCCCTCCTCGGCCAGGATGTGGAGGTCCGAGATGTGCAGGAACGAGAACCGGGACTCGGGCATCGGATCGCCTCCGCCAGGGGTCATGCCGGGATGAAGCGGAGCCGGGGGACCGCGGGCAGCTCGCCCGCGTCGGTCAGAAGCTGCAGGAACGTCCGGAGCCCCTCCAGATGCCGCGGGCCGAGATCGAAGCAGAGGCTCTCGCGCAGGTACCGCCGGCACGCCTCGGGTTTAAGTCCGGTACGCTCGCACGCCAGGGCCACCATGGCCTCGGGGTTCCGCCGCGTGTACTCCTTCGCCGCCAGCAGCCCGCGATGGAGCCGGCGCACCGCCTCCGGCGCCGCGGCCCAGACCTCGGCGCGCGCGGCCCAGACGGCAAAGACAAAGGGGAGCCCCGTGAGGGCCTGCCACGCCTTCCCGAGGTCGAGGGTGTGGGGAAACCGGGGGCCCAGGGTGAGCGCCTCATCCCCGATCATCAGGCGCGCCACCACGGTCGCGCCCCCGGCCTCCGGGAGGAGCCGGGGCCGGACATGATACGCCTTCTCCAGGAGGAGCCGCACGAGATACACCGAGGTGAGCGAGTGGCGGCTCAGGGCCACGGGTGCGTCGTCCAGCTCCTCGGCCGGCCGCTCGCTGGCCAGGACGACGCTCTCGACGGCCCCGTCGCAGGCGATGGCGAGGTCGGGGAGCAGCCGGTACGCCTCCGGGTGGAGCGCCGCCTCCATCACCGAGATGACCGAGACGTCCAGGTCGCCGGTGCGCAGCCGCTCGTTCAGCTCGGCCGGCGTCCCGTCGGTGATGTCGCAGGCCGCGGGCACGACGCCGTGCTCCAGGGCATAGTAGACCGGCTCGCAGTTGATGTAGCGGACCCGACCCAGCCGCAAACGCATACCGCCTCCTCCCGCCGCCAACATCTCCGGCTGGGCTCCCGCGCAGGCCCGGGTTATCGCACCCCTGCGGCTCATGCACCGAGAGGGGTGCCCAGGCTCCGCCGGAGATTCGACAGCCGGTGATGGCGCACCTGACCGTCCACGAGGCAGAGGAGCACGTCCTGCCCTCGCGTCCCGGTGAGGAGGGAGCCCTCGGGATCCGATCCCGCCACCTCCCGGGCAGAGACGGCGATCAGATCGGCCCGCTTGCCCGCCTCCAGGCTTCCGATCTCATCCCCAAGACCGAGGCCCCTGGCGCCGCCCAGCGTCGCCATCTCGAGAATCTGGGACGGCCTGAGGCGGCCCCCATGCACCGCCAACGCCGCGCGCATCTCGTCCCAGAGATCCAGGGTCGGGACGCTGGCCAGCGAGTCGGTTCCCAGGCCGACCGGGACGCCCCCGCTCAGCAGCTCGGGCACCGGCGCCACGGCGCCGGAGAGGCGGGCATTGCTGCGCGGGCAGTGGGCCACGCGGACTCCGTATCGCGCCATGCGCCGGATGTCCGCACCGTCCACGTGGACGGCATGGACCAGGAGCGGGCGCAGGGCCAGGATGCCGAGGGCGTCCAGGTAGGCGATGGGGCTTTCCGCGGGCCGCCGTGGCGGCGGAACGGCGCAGCCCACGGCGGCGTAGAGCCGATCCGGGATGGCCCCCCGGCCCGTGGTGACAAATTCCACCTCCTCGGCGGATTCGGCCGCATGGATGCAAGCGGGTAGGCCCGTCCCGACCATCATCGCCCTGCACTCCCGGAATAGTTCCTCCGACAGGCTGTACGGGCTGTGGGGGGCGAGGCCGATCCTGAGCAGCCCGCGCCGCGCCGCCCGGCGCATGGCCGCGATGTCCGCCCGCGCCGCGCCGCATCTCGCCCCGGCCTCCCCGGGCGCAAGGCCCAGGATCTCCCGGTACAGCACCCCGCGGAGCCCCAGGCGCAAGAGCGGCACCAGGCTCTGGCCGGTGGTGCTCACCTCTCCCACAGAGGTCGTCCCCGTCGCGAGGAGGGTCCGCGCTCCGACCTCGGCCGCAGCGGCCTGGGCCGCCACGGGAATCCGCCGCCGCCGCTCGATCAGGGCGACCAGCCATGCGCTGAACGAGCCGTTGGCGGGATGGGGGAAGCCGCCCGACAGCTCCAGGTGCGTGTGGCAATTCACCAGGCCGGGCAGGATTGCCGCCTGGGGGAGGTCCAGGCGGCTCGCCTCGGGCCACGCCGCGCCGAGTTCGGCCGCGGGCCCCACGGCCACGATCCGCCCCGCCCGGATCGCCACCGCCCCATGGGGGATGGGGGGTCCGCTCACCGGGAAGACCCAGCGCGCCGCGAGGAGCCGCACCGCCTCGTCCCTGGCGGAGGGCAGAGGGCGGAGGGCGGATTGCAGGTCGGTCTCGGCCTTGGGTACCTGGCGCTTCATTATTCCTCGCCCGGGGGGCCATCCCCGTGGTCTCGGTAGGCCGGGAAGTCCCCGTCGCTACCCCCATCGCTTCGCGTCCGTCCCCGGTCCATGTCGTGGCCCTCGGACCTCGGAGTTCGGCCATCAACCCCGTCCCTGCCGGCCCTCGGCATCCTGCGCGGTCGCCAGCCGAGCAGCCGCCTCCAGCTCCTCCCGGGTGTTGACGTTGACGAAGCAACGCAGGGAGGGATCCAGGGCGCGCAACTCGTCCTCCGCCACGGTGCGCGTCCGCACCGCCGGAAACAACCCGTCGATCTTGAGGCGGTCGGCGCGGATCATCGCCTCCATGTGGGGCAGGCAGGCTTTGCCGTAGATGGCGTGCAGGGGCTGGTAGCCGTCGGCCGTCCGGGGGACCACCACGTCGTAGCCCGCGGCAGCCTGGCAGAGATACGCGATGACCGCCCGATTGGGAAACGGCATGTCGCAGGCGATGCAGAAGGTCCGGGGGGAGGCGCTGTGGAAGACGGCGGTGTAGATGCCCCCCAGGGACCCCTTCTCCGGGATGCGGTCGGGAAAGACGGAAAGGCCGAGGTCGGCGTAGGTATCCGGGTCGTTGGCGACGATCATCAGCTCGGCGAACAGCGGTCGGATTGCATCCACCAGGACCTGGATGAGCCGCGTACCGCCGAGCGTGAGGAGGGCCTTGTTGGTGCCCATACGCAGGGAGCGCCCGCCGGCCAGGATGGCGCCGCTGATGGCGCGATGGCCCACGCTGCCATCGCCTGGCATGGCCCCACCGGATGACGAGCGGCCCGCGCCGGTCATGGGGCCTGCCCGCGAATCCGGATCTCGATGGGCGGGCCGCCGCCGAGGTCCCGGCAATCCCCCACCAGGCTCCGCACCGCGCGCGCCAGGATCTCCTGGGTCTCACCATCCAGCGCGATGCGCCGTCCGTCCACCAGGACATCCACCCGGGAGGGAACGGCGTCCTTGAGGAACTCGCGCTCGATGAAATCCGCCAGCGGCCCCACCTCGTCCAGGCCGAAACGGGGAACCGGGAGGGAGAGGTCGCGGTCCGTCACCACGGCCACCAGGTGGTCCTCGGGCCCGCAAAGGAGCGGCCCGGCCTGGGCGGCCCGGGACACCTCGATCTTCGGCATAGGACCCGATTTGAACCCCTCGGTGAGGATCAGGTCCACCTCGAAGAGGGCCTGATGCGCAATGGCCTCCAGCGGCCGCTCGCCCTGCACGTCGGCGACGAGAAACAGCGTGTCGGGCGAGGAGAGGGCCACCGTCCTGGCCCCCGCACGCCGGTGCCGCCAGGAATCCTTGCCGGGGACATCCACCTCCACGGGGCCGTGGAAGTGGTGCTTGATCGTCCCGATCCGCCGGCCGCGGCCCGTCAGCTCCCGGATGAGCTTTTCCAGGAGCGTGGTCTTCCCGCTGTTGGATCGGCCGACGATGGACAGGATGGGGACCACCTCTGGCTACTCCTGGGTGAGAGGCTCCACGCTGATCCAGCCATCCCGGGCGCCAGCCGCCGCCGCAGGCGGAAGGATCCCCAGGGCCGGCCAGCCCGGCCCGCCGCGGCCGAACTCGAGACCCCCGACGCCCTGGCAGAGGAGGCCCGCCACGAGGCGGGCCTCCTCCCGGGCCGGCTCCAGAGGCTCCGTCGGCCGGGCGAAGAAGGCGGGGATCGGCGCCTCCCACCCGTGCAGCGCCCGCAGGAGGGGCCGGCCCAGGGCCAGGAAGGCGAGAAAGGCCGCTCCGGGGCTGCCCGGGAGGCACAGGATCGTGGCGCCCAGGCGCGCGGCCACCGTGGAGGAGCCCGGCCGCATGGCCACGCCCTCGAAGAGGAGCGCGGCACCGAGATCGGCAAGCGCGGCCTTGACGAGGTCCTTGACCCCCCGCATGGTCCCGCCGGTCGTCACCACCAGATCGGCGGCACGCGCATCGGAGAAGGCCGCGCGAATCCGGCCGGGATCGTCGGGAACCACCACGCCCTGCTCGGCGATACCGCCGCAGGCCCGCACCAGGGCGGCCAGCATGGGAAGGTTGCCGGCCACGCGCTGCCCGGCCCCTGGTGCTTCACCCGGAGGCACCAGCTCGTCCCCCACGGCTACGAGACGGACGCGGGCCCGGCCGGGGACGGCCACGCTGCCGATCCCCTGCCCCGCCAGGCGTTCCAGCGCCCGGGGATCGAGCGGCGCGCCGCGCCGCACCAGAATCTCGCCGGCTCGCGCCTCGTCCCCGGCCCGCCGGATGCCCTGTCCCGCGGCCGGGGCCGCCAGCACCACGATGTCCTCCCCCTCCCGGAGGGCCCCCTCGAAGGGGATGACCGCATCGCTTCCCGCCGGCAGGGCAGCCCCGGTCATCACGGCCAGGCAGTGCCCGGGAGGCAGGGGGGGCGGATGGATCTCGCCGGCGCTCACCGTGCCGGCCAGCCGGAGGCGCTTCGGATCGCTTCCCGCCAGGTCGGCCAGGCGCACCGCGTAGCCGTCCACGGCGGCGCAGTCGCAGGGGGGAAGCGACGTCCGAGCCGCAATGGCCTCCTGCGCGATCCGGCCGGCGGCCTCGCAAAGGGGCAGCACCTCGGCCGGCAGGGACCGGACGCCCCGCAGCAGGGCGCGCCGCGCGGCATCCAGGCTTGGCAGGCTCGGACACACGGTCGGGGGCCTACTCTTCCCCCTCCTCGCGCTCGATCACCTCGATGTCGCCCAGCTCGTCCAGGCTCTCCTCCTCGAACTCGTTGATGAGCAGGTCGTCGGCCGGGGCACCGGCCACGGGGGCCTCGGCGGCCTCCTCCTCCACCGGCTCCTCCGCCTCGACCACCGCCTCCTCGGGGACGACCTCCTCGGCGCTGAGGCTCCGGAACCAGGTGGGCTTGGCCTCCGCCTCCACCAGCTCGCGGGCCGTCTCGCCCGTCAGCGGCTCCACCTCGTAGCCCAGCTTGCCGCTGGCGATCTCTTCCAGGGCCTGGTAGGTGGGCTTGGTGCTGCGCGTCTGGATGAGGGGGGCCGCGCCGCGGTTCAACTGCTTGGCCCGCTTGGCGGCCACGATGACCAGGCGATACTTGCTGTCCACGTGCTCCAGGAGATCCTCGAACGGCACTTGCGACATTCCCATGACTCCTCTCTGCCTGTCCCCCCGCCCCCTGGCGGGACGCGGGTTCTGGTCTGCTGAAATCCGAGGTTCACCCGGCTGCTGCGCCGCCGCTCGGCCAGGATGATGGCCCGGAGCTCCTCGGCCGCCCGGGCGAACACGTCGTTCACGATGACGTACTGGTAC
Organism: Methylomirabilis sp. (SeqCode); assembly: GCA_037442485.1. GTDB lineage: Bacteria > Methylomirabilota > Methylomirabilia > Methylomirabilales > 2-02-FULL-66-22 > 2-02-FULL-66-22. The sequence goes on along the minus strand of JBBIQE010000066.1, from coordinate 9,614 downwards.
TCGGCGTAGTGGGTGACCTCCTCGCGCGCGCGCTGGAGGCGGCGCTGGATGTCGGCCTCGGCGTCGCTTTGCCGGCGGCGCAACCGCTCTTCCAGCATGGCCCACGACGGCGGGATGATGAAGACGAAGACACCGTCCGGGTAACGCCGGCGCAGGATAGCCGCCCCCTGGGTGTCAATGTCCAGGATGACATCCTGCCCCGCGGCGAAGTGCTGCGCGAGCAGCGCCTGGGACGTTCCGTACAGGTGTCCGTGGACCTCCGCCCACTCCGCGAACTCGCCCCGGTCCACCATGGCCCGGAAGGTGGCCTCGTCCACGAAGTGGTAATCGCGCCCGTCCCGCTCCTCGGGCCTGGGCGGCCGGGTGGTGAAGGAGACCGAGTGGGCGAGGCCGGGCACGGCTGTCACGACCCACTCGCAGAGCGACGTCTTGCCCGCGCCGGAGGGCGCCGACACCACCACCAGCAATCGGCCGGACCCCGGACCGGCCGTCCCCGTGGACCGCCCCGCCGCCTCAGGTCCGGTCCCGGATCTCATCCGATCCGCCGAGCCGCTGGGCCAGGGTGCCGGACTGGACGGCCGACAGGATCACGTGGCCGCTGTCGGTCACGATGAGGGTCTGGGTCCGCCGGCCGCAGGTTGCATCCACCAGCCGCCCCGCCTCCCGGGCGTCGTCGCGCAAGCGCTTCATCGGCTCGGAGAAGACCGCCTTGGAGTCCTTGGAGGACCGCGCGCTCAGGATCGCCACGATGCGCGGCCTGAGCACCACGTTGCCGAAGCCGATGTTCAGGACCTCGGTGGCCACCGTCCCCATGTCGTCTCTCCGCCTCGCCGGCGTCTCGGTGTCCGGCCCGGCAGGCAATCCGCCGCCGGCGGATTCGGCCGTTTCAGAACCGCCCCTGCCTGCCGCCGCCGCGGCGACCAGGCCACGCTTCCCAACAGGCGTCACTCCAGGTTCTGCACCTGCTCCCGCAGCCGCTCGATGGCGGTCTTCAACCCTACCACCGCGTGGGCCAGCGGGGCATCGGCCGACTTGGCGCCGATGGTGTTGGTCTCCCGGTGCATCTCCTGGAGCAGGAAGTCCAGCCGCCGCCCCTGCGGGCCCGGCTGCTCCAGGGCGGCCCGGAACTGGGAAAGATGGCTCCGCAGCCGATCGCACTCCTCCGTCACATCGCTGCGTTCGGCCAGCAGGGCCACCTCCTGTTCCAGCCGGGCGGGATCGGGCAGGCGCCCGTCCAGCAGTTCGGCCACCCGCTCCCGCAACCGATCCCGCTTCTGCCGCGTGACCTCCGGCGCCCGCTCCAGGATGGCCTGGAGCGTGCCCTCGACCTCGTCCAGGTGGCTCCGGAGGCTTCCCACCAGGGCCTCGCCCTCGCGCCGACGCATCTCCGCCACGGCGTCCAGGGCCTTGGCCAGGGCCGGGTGCAGCTCCGCCCAGCTCTCCTCCAGGGCTTCCGGCGATTCCTCCACCGCGATCAGGTCGCGCTGGGTGGTCAGCATCTCCAGCGTCACCTCGCCGGAGAGGCCGAGGGCCTGCTGGAGCGTCCGCAGGGCATCCACATACTGCCTGGCCAGGGGCACGTCCACCTTCAGGGTCCGACCGCAGCCATCCAGATCCTTGTCCAGGACCAACACCTCGAAATGGCCGCGCGAGAAGCGTGCCTGGATGGCCTGCTGGATGCGAGGCTCCAGCCCCGCCAGCCGCTTCGGCAGGCGGCAGCGGACCTCCAGGAACCGGTGATTGACGGACTGGACTTCGGCAGTGAAGGCGCGCCGCGGCCCTGCCGCCTCGCCGCGGCCGAAACCGGTCATGCTGGAGCGTTCGGTCGGCCCGTCTTGCCTAGCCGTGGGAACCTCCCAACTCCTCGGAAAGACTGCGACCCAATAGGTTACCCTTACGGGAGGGGAAAGTCAAATGCCTTGACAAATCCGGCCACGTCCTTTAGTTTGTCGGGGCGGCCGCATTCCGGCCACAACCGCAGAGGAGGATGATGGGCGTGCCGATTTACGAGTACGAGTGTGAGCGCTGCCAGCACCGATTCGAAGTCATGCAGAAGTTCAGCGACCGCCCCCTGAAGAAGTGCGAGAAGTGCGGCGGGCCCGTGCACAAGGTGCTCTCCGCCCCGGGCCTTCTGTTCAAGGGGTCCGGCTGGTACGTGACGGATTATGCCAATGCCGACCGCAAGAAGGCCATGAAGGCCGAGAAGGACGGCGGCAGCAACGGCGGCACCTCGGCCGACGCCGCCCCGGCCAAGACCGCCGCCGGCAAGAGCGACGACTGACGCGTCCTGGCCTTTGCAGGTCTCCGGCGCCCCCGGGGGATGTCCCCCCGGGGCGCACCTGTTCCTGGAACCGACCTCTCATCGCCACGGAACCCGACGAGCGAGAAGGCCCACCGCCGCCCCCAGGCTGTCCCACCCGACATCCACGACCGAGGCCGTGCGCCTGGGCACGAACATCTGGTGGGCCTCATCCAGCACCCCGAATCCTGCGGCCAGGACGAAGGCGGTCAGGGCCACCTTCCCTCTGCACCCAGAGCCTGGCCCGTTGAGGGCCCGATACCAGAGCAGCGCGAGGATGGCGAATTCCGTGACATGCATCCCTTTCCGCGCGAGGGCGTGCAGGAGCTGCAGGGTCACGGGCTCGGCCGTGGGGAGCAACCAGCGCAGGAGGGGAAGCAGGATCCGGCCGGTCTCCGGCGCGGCGAAGGCGTCGGTCGAGAAACTGCTGATCACCGCCATCCAGAGCAGGAGCGGCCCCCACCGCCACCCGGCCGAGCCGGCCACTCGCTTTGCCCAGGTTCCCGGGTTCACGGGCGCGCCCCCAGGAAGCCCTGGACGCGGGCCGCCACCTCGCCGGGTGCCGCCGCCGCCTCTTCCCCCGTCCTGCGTCGCCGGATCTCCACCAGGCCCTCCCTCACCGCCCGGGCCCCCACCGTCACCCGGACCGGCAGCCCCAGAAGATCGGCATCCTTGAACTTGACGCCCGCCCGCTCGTCCCGATCATCGTAGAGCACCTCCAGCCGCGCGCCGGTCAGATCCGCATACAGTCGCTCGGCCAGGTCGGCCATCTTGGGGTCCCTGGCGTTGACCACCAGGAGGTGGACCTGGAAGGGCGCGATCGTTTCGGGCCAGATGATGCCGTGCTGGTCGTGGTTCTGCTCGATGGCGGCGGCGGCGATGCGGGCGGGACCGATGCCGTAGCTACCCATGACGATGGGCCGCTCCTGTCCCTGCTCGTCCAGGTAGACGGCCCGCAGGGGGACCGAGTACCTGGTCCCCAGCTTGAAGATGTTCCCCACCTCGATGACCCGCTCGACGGCGAGCGGCGCCCCGCAGCGCCCGCAGCCCTCGCCGGCGCCGGCCTCGTGCAGGTCGGCGAACTCCGCCTGGAAGTCCCGCCCCGGCACCACCCCCCTCAGGTGGGCGTCGGGCTTGTTGGCCCCCGCCACGTAGCAGCCGGTCCGCAGGCACTCGTCCGCGATGATGCGGAGCGTTATCCCCACGGGGCCCACGAAGCCCGGCTCGACTCCGGCCGCCTGGCGCACCTCGTCCCGGTGCGCCGGTCGAAAGGGGCCCAGGACCCGCTCCAGCTTCCGCTCGCGCAGTTGCTGGTCGCCCCGCACCAGGGCCAGGACGGGGCCGTCCTTGCCCATGACCACCAGCGACTTGAGGGTCAGTGCCGGCTCGATCTTGAGCAGGGCCGAGACCTCGGCGATGGTGCGGGCGCCGGGGGTCGGCACCTCTTCCAGCCTCCAGGCGGGGAAGGCAGGCAGTCGCGGCCGCGACACCGCCAGCTCCACGTTGGCCGCGTAGCCGCAGGCGCTGCACAGGGCCACCTGGTCTTCCCCGGCCGGGCTGTAGGCCATGAACTCGTGCGAGCCGGCCCCGCCCATCATGCCGGGATCGCTCTCGACGACGCAGTACCGCAGACCGCAGCGGTCGAAGATCCGGCAGTAGGCCTGCCGGTGCGCCTCGTACTGGGCGTGCAGTCCAGCCGCGTCCCGGTCGAGGCTGTAGGAGTCCTTCATCACGAACTCCCGGGTCCGGAGCACGCCGCTCTTCGGCCGGGCCTCGTCCCGCTCCTTGGTCTGGATCTGGTACCAGAGCTGTGGCAGGTCGCGGTACGAGTGGATCTCCCGGGCGGCCAGCCAGGCGACGACCTCCTCGTGGGTCATGCCCAGGCACATGTCCCGCTGGTTCCGGTCCTTCAGCCGGAACATCTCCTGACCCACGGCCTCCCAGCGGCCGGATTGCTGCCACAGCTCGGCCGGATGGATCACGGGCATGGTGATCTCCTGGCCCCCGATGGCGTTGATCTCTTCTCGGATGATGGCGCCAATCTTGTCCATCACCCGTTGGCCCAGGGGCAGGTAGACGTAGATCCCGGCCGCCAACTGGCGCACCAGCCCGGCCCGCACCATCAGCTTGTGGCTGACGGCCTCGGCGTCGGCCGGGTCTTCCTTGAGCGTCGGGATGAGCGACCTGGACCAGCGCATGGGGACCTCCCGTGGCGCGCGCGAGCCGCTCCGGGCCCGTGGAAAGACGAAGGAGGAGGACGCCGGGCGCGTCCCCCTCCTCGCGGATGGCGGCCCGCTCTCCTCCGGCGGCTAGCCCTCCGCCTCCCGGGCCGCCAGCGCCTTCACCTCTTCCACCAGCACGTCGGCCAGCTCCGACTCCTGCACCTTGCGCACGATCTTCCCGTCCTTGATGAGGAGCCCCACGCCGTTGCCCCCGGCGATGCCGATGTCCGCCCCCCGGGCCTCGCCCGGGCCGTTGACCGCGCAGCCCATCACCGCGACGTTGAGCGACCGGTGGATGTCGAGCGCCTGCAGGCGCCGCTCGACCTCTTTGGTGAGCCCCACCAGATCAATCTCCACCCGGCCGCAGGAGGGGCAGGCGATGACGTTGAGCCCCCGCTGGCGCAACCCCAGGGCCTTCAGGATCTCGAAGCCCGCCCGGACCTCCTCGGTGGCATCCTCGGTGAGGCTCACCCGGATGGTGTCGCCGATCCCCTCCGCCAGCAGCGTCCCGATCCCCACCGCCGACTTGATGGTCCCGGCGAAGGCGGTCCCGGCCTCGGTCACGCCCAGGTGGAAGGGGTACGGCACCTGGTCGGCCAGCATCCGGTAGGCCTCGATCATCATCTTCGGGTCGGAGGACTTGAGCGAGATCTTCATCTCGGGGTAGTCGAGCTCCTCCAGGATCCGGATGTGGAACAGGGCGCTCTGCACCAGGGCCTCGGGCGTGGGCTCGCCGAAGCGCCGCAGCAGGTGCTTCTCCAGCGAGCCCGCGTTCACGCCGATCCGGATGGGGACCTTCCGCTCGGCCGCGGCCCGGGTCACCTCGCGAACGCGCCAGGTGGGCCCGATGTTACCCGGGTTGATCCGCAGGCAGTCCACGCCGCCCTCCAGGCACTGCAGGGCGAGGCGATAGTCGAAGTGGATGTCCACGACCAAGGGGATCCGGATCTGCGCCCGGATGTGCCGCACCGCCGCCGCCGCGTCGGCGTCGGGAACGGCCACCCGGACGATCTCGCAGCCGGCCGCCTCCAACGCCCAGATCTGGTCCACCGTCGCCCGAACGTCGCGGGTGTCGGTCTTGGTCATGGACTGGACGGAGATGGGGGCGCCCCCGCCCACGGGCACCGTGCCCACCCGGATCTGCCGGGTCATCCGCCGGGCGTACGTCCGGGCCGTCGCGATCCTCAGGGGGACCGTCTCGGTGAACGGGCTGAAGTCTACGCGCTCGCGCTCCACGGGGGCCACCGGATTCATGGTCGGGCCAGCCAGCGGGTGATGTCGTTGTAGAAGGCGAAGATCATGAGGCCCACCAGGAGGACCAGGCCCACCTGCTGGGCGATCTCGCGCTTGCGGAGGCTCACCGGCTTGCCGCGCAGCCACTCGATGAGGGAGAACAGCAGGTGCCCGCCGTCCAGGACCGGGATGGGCAGCAGGTTCAGGATCGCCAGGTTGATCGAGAGCAGGGCGGTGAAGGAGAGCAGCTCCACCGGCCCCCGCTGGACCACCTCGCCCGCCATCTGGCCGATCAGGATGGGACCCCCGATGGTCCGGGGCGAGATCTTGGCCTGGATCAGCTTCACGAAGCCCTGCACGATGAGGACGGTGAGGTCGGCCGTCTTGCTCAGCCCCGCCGCCAGGGCGGCCACCGGGTTCAGGCGCTGGTAGCGGGATTCGGGGGCCGGCCCGATGCCGATGAGGCCCACCTCCTCCTGGCCGGAGGCCGTCGGCTGCTTGGTCGGTCGCGGCGTCACCAGGACGTCGAAGCGCCGCCCGTCTCGCTCCACGGTCAGGCGGACAAGCTTCCCCGGGTTGCCGTGGATGAACTTGGCCAACTGGTCCCACTCTGCCACCGGGCTCCCGTTCAGGGCCACGATGCGGTCGCCGCTCCTGAGCCCCGCCTGCTCGGCCACGTGGCCCGGGAGGACCTGGCCGATTCGTGTCGAGACGAGCGGGCGCAGTCCCACATCCCACGCCGGCAGCGCCTGTCCGAACACGTCCCGCGTCTCGACCGACCGGGGCGTGAGCGTGAGGTCGAAGGTCCGGCCCTCCCGCGCCACGCGGAAGGCGAGCGGACGCCCGGCCGAGGCCTGGACCGCGGCCTCCACCTCCGTCCACCGCTCCACCGCGACCCCGTCCACCGCCTGCACCCGGTCCCCGGGCAGCAGACCCGCCTCCGCGGCCGGGGATCCCGGATCCGGCGTCCCGATCACGGGCAGGAAGTAGGGCTGCCCGACGATGGCGAAGACCCCCCAGAAGATCAGCACCGGGAGCAGCAGGTTGGCCAGCGGCCCGGCCAGGATGATCCGGGCCCGCGTTCCCACGCTCTTCCGCGAGAAGGATCGGGCCGGATCGGCCGCCTCGGCCGACTCGTCCGCCGGGTCCTCGCCGATCATCTTGACGTAGCCGCCCAGCGGCAGGGCCGAGACGAGGTACTCGGTCTCCCCGCGCTTGACCCCGAAGAGTTTGGGGCCGAAGCCCAGGGAGAACTTCAAGACCCCCACCCCCGAGCGCTTGGCCACCAGGAAATGGCCCAGCTCGTGGACGAAGATCAAGATGCCCAGGACAACGATGGCTGCCAGAATCGTCATGCCTGCTCCATTCCCGGAGCCGAGCGCCGAGAGTGCGGCGGCCTTCCGGGCCCGGACACCCATTGCAGATCGCCCGTTCGGGCGGCAATGGGTCCCGGCGCTCAGTGATCTTCCAGCCGGCGGCGGACCTCGCGGTCCACCTCCAGCACCTCTTCCACGGTGGAGACGGGGCGGCTCGGATGGGCGTCCAGGGCCTTGCGGATCAGGGAGGGGATCTCGTCGAAGCCGATCCGGCCGGCCAGGAACCGCTGCACGGCCACCTCGTTGGCGGCGTTCAGGACCGTGGGCGACGAGCCGCCCGCCCGCGCCGCCTCGTACGCCAGGTCCAGGCACGGGAACTTCTCCCGGTCCACGGCCTCGAAGGTGAGCCCCGCCATCTCTTCCAGCCCGAGCCGGGGGGCCGGATTCGGGTGCCGCTCGGGATAGGTCAGGGCGTACTGGATCGGCACGCGCATATCGGGGACCCCGAGCTGGGCCAGCATCGAGCCGTCCACGAACTCGACCAGCGAGTGAATGATGCTCTGGGGATGGATGATCACATCCACCCGATCCACCGGCAGGCCGAACAGCCAGCGGGCCTCGATCACCTCCAGCCCCTTGTTCATCAGGGTCGCCGAATCGATGGTGATCTTCTTCCCCATGCTCCAGTTGGGGTGCCGCAGGGCCTCCTCGGGCGTGATGTGGGCAAAGCTCGCCCGCGGTCGCGCCCGAAACGGCCCACCCGAGGCCGTGAGGACGATGCGGCGCAGCCCACGGGCGCCCCCGTTTCCCAGGCACTGGAAGATGGCCGAGTGCTCGCTGTCCACCGGCAGGATGCGGACGCCGCGCCGCTCGGCCTCGCGGGTCACCAGGTGGCCCGCCATGACCAGCGACTCCTTGTTGGCCAGGGCCACGTCCCTCCCCGCCGCAATGGCCGCCAGGGTGGGCAGCAGCCCCGCCCCGCCCACGATGGCCGAGACCACCAGGTCTGCGCCCGCCTCGGTCGCCGCGCCGAGGAGGCCCCGCGTCCCCCAGGCCACCTCCGTCGCGGTCCCGCCCAGCCGCCGGCGCAGTTCGCGGGCGCCGGCCTCGGTGGCCACCGACACCAGCCGGGGCGCGTGGCGCCGGACCTGCGCCTCCAGCAGATCCAGGTTGGCCCGGGCCGCCAGGGCCACGACCTGGAAACGATCCGGGTGGGCGGCCACCACCTCCAGCGTCTTCGTCCCGATGGAGCCCGTGGCCCCCAGGATGGCCAATCGCCGCATCAGACCTCCCGGGAGGCCACGCCGTCGCGGGTCTGGGTCTTGACCCGATACATGGCTTGATCCGCCGCGCGGATCAGCTCTTCCTGCGAGGAGCCGTCGTAGGGGAAGGTGGCCACGCCGAAGCTGGCCGTGAGGGTCACGGCCAGGCCCTCGTTCGCCAGGAAAAGGTGGGAACGCACCGCCCGCCGCAGGCGGTGCGCCACGCGCAGCGCCCCCTCGGCGCCGGTCTCGGGCAGCGTCACGACGAACTCGTCGCCGCCGTACCGGAAGATCCGGTCGCTCTTGCGGAGCTTGCTCTGGATGAGGGTCGCCACCTCGCGCAGCACGCGGCTACCCGCCAGGTGGCCGTGGCGATCGTTGACCTCCTTCAGGTGATCCAGGTCGAAGAAAAGGATGGAGAAGGCGCGCCCGTAGCGCCGGTCGCGCTCCAGCTCCTCCTCCAGGTAGGCATCCAGGTGCCGGCGGTTGAAGGCCGTGGTCAGGTCATCCTGGATCGTCTTCTGCTGGAGCTCGGCGTTCTGCTGCAGCAGCCGCGAGCGCTCCAGGCAGCTCCGCAGGACGAGGTCGAGCACCCCCTCCTCCACCGGCTTGGCCAGACAATAGAAGGCCCCCCGCTTCATGGCGGTGAGACTCGCCTCATGGTCCCCGCAGCGGGACAGGAGCAGCACCGAGGCCTCGGGCCGGATCCGGAGGATCCGGGGCAGCAGCTCCATCCCGCCGATCCGGGGCAGCTTCTGGTCCACGAAGACCGCATCGTAGGCCGCCCCCTCGACCTTCCTGATCGCGGCCGTGGCCGAGGCGGCAACGTCCACCTCGAACCCCCGCTCACCCAGGCTGGCGACGAGCTGCTCCCGGGCCCCCCGCTCGGTGTCGGCGACGAGGATTCGGCCGTAGCTCGTCGGGACCCGAGCGTTCCGCTCGGCGGACCGGCCGCTGTTCCGCCGGACCTCCGCCACCTTGGGACCCAGCACTGCGCCTCCCCGCTTCCGTGGTCTCACCAGCACGAGGCACGCCCCCGGCCCGTCGTGATCATCACGTGGCAGACGCCCACGCCTCACCCGAGGCAGGGAGAAAAGGAAATCGGGTCCCCGGCGGCCTCACGGAGCCCGTAAGGAAAGTCAGTATAGTGAACAAACCCGGGGGGCGCAAGGGGTTTCCGCCGCCCCCAGCGATTTCGGAACTTCCCGTTTCCAACCGGCGAGCGGAGCCGTCGGGAGGCCGTCGCAGCCGGATTCTGACCGTTCGCGAAGTGCCGATCATT